>JARGFR010000143.1 GCA_029210985.1 Spirochaetaceae bacterium
ATCAGCGACGTGCCTGTGATTTTCTGCGCCGTCACCGATCCTGTGGATGCCGGTTTGGTTCCGTCCCTCCAGAAGAGCGAAGGCAATATCACCGGAATCTCCGACATGACCCCCGTGAAGGATCAGATATCCCTCCTGGCTGAACTCACCGATATCAAAGCCCTGGGGCACGTATACAGTTCCGGCGAGGCCAACGCCGTTCGCCTGGCCGAGCTCGCCGAGGAAGCCTGTGCTGAGCTTGGTATTGAGTTCGTCCCTACGACAGTCGCCAATTCCGCCGAAGTGAAGCAGGCCGCTCAGTCGATTGCCGGTCGTGTGGACGCGTTTTATGTCAGCACGGACAACACGGTTGTCTCGGCTCTCGCCGGACTGACCGACGCCGCCTCCAAAGCCGGTATACCCGTCCTTTCGGCGGACCCGAGTTCCGCATCGGAGAACGGCGTCCTCCTCGCCTGGGGATTCGACTATTACAAGATGGGCTTGGCGACCGGTCGTCTGGTGGTGGAAGTTCTGGAAGGTGCCGATCCGGCATCTATCCCCACCCGCTTCATGACCTCTGTCGACGATATTGATCTTTTTGTGAATCTCGATGTCGCCCAAGAACTCGGCATCGACATACCTGAGAATTTGATTGCCAAAGCGGCCACTGTTGTGAGAAACGGTTCGGTCGAGACCAAGTAAGTGATTGAAGGAATCTTCGTCGAGGGTCTGATCTACGGAATCATGGCCCTGGGCGTTTTTATCACATTCCGTGTGCTGGACTTTCCCGATCTCACGGTTGACGGGTCATTCCCCCTGGGAGCGGCCGTAATGGCCACCTCCCTGGTGGCCGGAGCACCCATCTGGGTCGGTCTGGTATTGGCCGTCATCGCCGGAGGACTCGCGGGTACCGTAACGGCGGTCATCCACAACGAACTCAAGGTACCCTCCCTCCTGGCGGGAATCCTGACGATGACAATGCTGTACTCCATCAACATCCGGGTCCTGGGCAACAAAGCGAATGTCTCCCTCCTCAAGGAACGGCATCTGATTAACGCCCTGCTGGAACGCACCGAAACATTCATGAGCTCGGGAGCGGCTCAGCTTGTGCTTTTCGGATTGGTGGCACTCCTCGCCGTCGTACTACTGAATATGTTTTTCCATACTGATCTGGGACTCACACTCGGAGCCCTGGGCGGCAATGAACGTATGGTGGTGGCTCAAGGCTCCAACCCAAAAGTACTCAAGATCGTCGGGGTGGGTCTGTCCAATGCATTGGTGGCCACATCAGGTGCTTTTACCGCCCAGTATCAGGGATTCGCCGATGCCGGTTTGGGCACCGGTATGGTGGTGAGCGGCCTGGCCATGGTGATGATCGGAGAATTCCTGGTCCGGAGCAATAAGATTCACTGGCTTCTGATTCGGGTTATCGCCGGTGCGGTGGTGTACAAAGCCATCATGTTCGGCGGACGCTATTACGGTTATATGATCCGCCTGACGCCCAACGATCTCAGGCTTATCACGGGGTTGCTGATTATCGCTTCATTGATAGCGACTAAGACCGACTTGATCGGCCGGTGGAAAAAACGGAGGGCCAGATGATTCGAATCGACCAGGTCCATTTGGTCTTCGGAGACGGCACTCCGGATCGGGTTGAAGCTCTCAAGGGTGTCAATTTGCATCTGAAGAAGAATGACTTTGTCACGGTCATCGGTTCCAACGGCGCCGGGAAAAGCAGCCTCTTTAATGCTCTTTCAGGCTTGTACCCCCCCACTTCGGGGGTCATAAAAAAGGACACCGTGGATATCACCCGTTGGCCGGAATATCGCAGGGCGTCCTTTATCGGCCGTGTCTTCCAGGATCCTCTGATGGGTACTGCGGGGAACATGAGCGTCCAGGACAACCTCACCATCGCCAGCTATAAGGGAATGAAAAAACTCAAAATCAGTCTCAACAAGCATAAAAAATATGAGTTCCGGGGGATGCTGGCCCAGCTGGAAATGGGGTTGGAAGATCGGATGACCGACAATGTCGGACAGCTCTCCGGCGGACAGCGTCAGGCCCTGACCATGCTCATGATGGTGCTCTCTTCACCCGATCTGGTGCTCCTGGACGAACATACGGCCGCCTTGGATCCCAGGAACGCGGCGAAGGTGCTGGAACTGACCGACCGGTTCTATGAAGAGTATGGGCTGACTGTGATGATGGTCACCCATGACATGCGGATGGCCATTGATCACGGGAACCGATTACTGATGATGGATCAGGGAGAAATTATCCTGGAAGTGGAAGAACCGGACAAATCTAAACTGACGGTAGACGAACTGGTGAAACGCTTCCATGATATCCGGGGTAAAGACCTGACAAACGACGAAACGCTACTGAGTTGATGAGATAAAGGAAAAACAGATGAAAATTATCATGGCCAACGACCATGCCGCCGTGGAGTTGAAGAACGAATTGAAAGTCTGGCTGCTGGACCAAGGGCATGAAGTGGAAGATCTCGGGATCGGCGACGGCGAGAAGGCCGACTATCCGGATAAGGGAGAACAGGCCGCCAGACTGTTCATGAAAGGCGGATATGACTACGGAGTTTTATGCTGCGGCACCGGCATCGGCATATCCATCTCCGCCAATAAAGTCAAAGGCATACGATGCGCACTGCCTCAGAACATTTTCGCCGCCGAAGCCGCCAAGGAACACAATGACTGCCAATTCATCGCGTTCGGTGGACGGATCGAATACCCAGATAAACCCACCGACATGCTCAACGCCTTCCTGTCGGCCAAGTTCGTCGGCGACCGCCATCAGCGGCGCGTCGATAAAATCATGGCGATCGAAAACTAACCCTCGACGCGAATCACCGTTTCCAGAGCCAGTTCCATCATTTGAGTGAAGGTTTTTTCCCGCTCTTCGGAAGTGGTGACTTCCTTGGTAACCAGGCTGTCGCTGACTGTGAGCAGGCACAACGCTTTGACGCCGAATCGAGCGGCCAGGGTATAAAGAGCGGCGGCTTCCATTTCAACCGCCATGACTCCGTATTTCGCCCACAGCTTCCAAATATCGGGATCCTCGTCATAAAAGGTATCCGAGGATAGGATATTACCACACTTCAAGTTCAAACCCAACTCAGCGGCGCGTTCGGCAGCCTTCGAGACGAGCTGCCAATCGGCTGTGGGTGCGAAACTCATCCCGTTGAATCGTTGAGGCACCATAGAAGAATTGGTTGAAGCACTCAAACCCATCACCACATCTCGAATTTTCACTTCCGGCTGCAGGGAGCCGCAGGAACCCACACGGACCAGGGTCTTGACTCCGTAGGAATTAATCAGCTCATGGACATAGATTGCATGGGACGGCATCCCCATCCCCGTTCCCTGGACCGTCACCGGTATCCCCTTGTAGGTTCCGGTGAAACCGTACATGCCTCTGACGTCATTGTATTTTTTAGCATCATCCAGATAGTTCTCGGCGATAAATTTCGCTCTCAGCGGATCTCCGGGTAGAAGGACTCTGGGCGCAATGGCGCCCTCCGGCGCCGCAATGTGTATACTCATTCAATTCCTCTCCATATTACCCGTTCATCATAATCGCCGCGGACAGCTCGCTACAAGGGAAGACAGCGATATTGACTAAATCAAGGACATCCCGATATTGTTCTTTACTGCGGTCGCTTAGCTCAGCTGGATAGAGCGTTGCCCTCCGGAGGCAAAGGTCAGAGGTTCGAATCCTCTAGCGATCATAAACAATGAAGAAGAAACGCCTGCCCCTGGCAATTCTGACACTACTCGCCGTATTCCTGGTCTGGCTGGCGCGCCCGCTGAAAAGCCGTGAGTGGGATATCGACTTCGATCCGGATCTGCAGTCCGGTAAAGATGAGTATCTCACCAGCCTGTCCCGAAACAGTACCGCAGCGGGCCGGCCAAACGTCGTTGTCATTTTGGCCGATGATTTAGGTCTGACCGACCTGTCCTTCTACGGCAGCCCCCACCTGGACACACCAAATATTGATTCCATCGGAGAGGACGGGTTGGCGTTCAGCCAGGCCTACGCCACCGCTCCGATCTGCTCCCCTTCCCGGGCCGGGCTGCTGACCGGGCGATATCAGAACCGTTACGGATTCGACAGTCAGCCGATGAACCGATACGCCAGGAGCCGGCTTGAGTATTGGGGTGCCCGCCTTTTCGTCGACACCTACCCGATGTTCCCCATCAATAATCCGAGTATCCCCCATCCGGATCAGATTCTTCGTCAAGGCATCCCGCCGACGGAAATCATCCTCTCCGAAGCCCTCTCTTCCGCCGGCTACCGATGTGATGCGGTGGGAAAATGGCACTTAGGTTACGGAGAACTGCAGCATCCCAATGCACGGGGATTCAACTCTTTCTACGGATTTCTCGAAGCCTTTTCCTATTTTGCCGATCCTGATCGTCCTGATGTGGTCAGCTGGCAGTTTGAAGAGTTCAGCGAAAAGCATATTTGGCGGCAAAAAAGGGCGGGGTACAGCGCCATACAGCGGAACGGCGATATCATCGATGAAGACGAGCACCTCACCGACGCGATTGCCAGGGAAACCGTGTCCAGAATCCATAATGCCGCGTCATCAGACGAACCGTTTTTCCTCTATGTCCCATTCTCTGCGCCTCATACACCCTTCCAAGCCCTGGAATCCTACACCGATCGTTTTCAGCACGTGAGGGATACCAGGGAACGTATTTATTACGCCCTTATTGCCCAGCTCGACGACGCTGTCGGCCAAATCCTTGACGCATTGAACGAGACGGGTGTCGACGAGAATACTCTGGTGATTTTCTCCAGCGACAACGGCGGCGCCACCTACACCGGGGCCACCGGCAACGATCCGCTCAGAGGCGGTAAGATGTCCCATTTCGAAGGTGGTTTGTCCGTTCCGCTGATGATGCGATGGCCCGGTCAAATCAGCGTTGGAGAAATCGTGGATGATCCGGTGATTCTGGCCGATCTTTTCCCCACTGTTCTCAAAGCCGCGGACCTGCCTCTTCCTCAGGATAGACCGATCGACGGGGTCAATCTGCTGGAATACGGACCGGAGAATCCCAATCCGAAGAGAACTCTATTCTGGAGAAGCGACTACAATTCCATCGTTCTTCATAACAATTGGAAACTCATGATGAACGGTAAGGATGGAAAAGTCTGGCTGTACAATTTGGCAGAGGATAGGGAGGAGAACCACAATCTCGCCGAATCCCGACCGGAAATCGTTGAAGAGCTCCGGAATCTTTTTCTCCAATGGAATCAGGACATGGCGCCGGCGTCCTGGCCCCGGGTTATGGATTACTATTACGACGAAAATGGAGAGGGCTACTGGTTCGCCACCTGATGCCTCCGGCTCGTCTGGATCTGATTTGTCCCCAGAGCAATCGGCTTAAAAACGCTTCGCGCGGGTCGATGGGAGTGTCGAAGTATCGCAGTTCCCACTCCGACAATCCGGCCATCTCGGCGGCATATGCACCGGCTTCTTTCAATCCGCCGATTCGATCGGCCAGGCCCGAATCAAAAGCCTGCCGTCCGGACCACGGTATACCGCCGGCCAGTTTGGCCACCGCATCGGCATCCAAACCTCTATTCTCGGCAACAAGGGATTGGAACATGGAATCGATATCCTTAATATTCTGTGCGTAAATGGAAGCCATTCGGGCATCCAAAGGCCGTCCGGGATGACCGGATCCCGACCAGGGTGTCGTACCATAGCCGTCGACTCGTATTCCCAACCAGCGACTCAAAGCCTCTTCGAAGGTGACAGACAGGCTGTAGACCCCGATCGAACCGGTGATGGTCTCGGGTCTGGTGACGATGAGATCGGATTCAAGGGCGATCCAATAGCCGCCTGAGGCGGCTAGGTTTCCCATTGAAGCCACAACAGGCATATCCCATTCGGTTTTTGTTTCCTGGACTGTCCGCCGAATGGCTTCCCCGGCTCGCACATCCCCGCCCGGGCTGTCGATACGCAGCAGTACGGCTTCTACACCTGGAGTACTTCGTGCGGCTTCGATTACAGAAACAATATCATCGCTGCCGGCCGCCCCTGCACCTCCTCTGCCGTAAACAAGAGCTCCGACAACGGGTATCACAGCAACCGAGCCATCCCCTCGCGGACCTGCCGGGAGTCGCCTGAGGTAATCAAGGGCATCGATCTTTCGGTCCGTATCCGACCCGAAATGTTCCGCCAGAATATCTTCAACGACACCGCCGTTTTCTACAGCATCGATTAAACCCGCATCCAGGGCCGCTCGTGAAGCATCTCCCGACGCATCAGCCAACTGTAAATCATAGCTGTCGATCCAGGATTTCAATTTCTCGGGTTCAATCCCCCGGTTTACCGCAACCGAATCGATCCATGTCGTCCATAGATCGCCGAGCAAACGTTCCTCATCTCTCCGGGCCGCTTCGGACATGGCACCAAGGACATAGTTTTCCGCTCCGGTTTTTGATTCGCCGGAGCGAAACAGATTCGCTTTCGCGCCTAAGCGGTCAAATCCTTCGCCGTAATAAGCCCGCCAATAGCCGTATCCTGTGGGAAACACCTCTCCGAGGCGGTCGACAATCACCGTATCGGCTGCTGAAGCGATTCTATATCGGGAAGTATCAAACGTGTCGGCGCTGGCAACGACTGCTTTCCCGCTCTTACGGAACTGAAGGATAGAGTCCGTCAGCTCTCCGGCAGCCGAAGGCCCGGCATGGACCATGTCGTCGAGACGAAGCCAGACGCCGCTGATTCTCTCATCACTCTTTGCCGCGTCTAGAGATGTTATCAGGTCGTCCAGCAGCGTTTCGTCCAGATATCCGCCCACAGGTATGCCTTGATAAGAGGTGGGGATGGTATATGCGTCAACGAGGATTCCATAGGGATTGAGGACCAGAATACTTCCGTCTTTCACACGCTGAGCACGGGGCGGCACCAGCAAGATAATCACAAATACAATCAATCCCCAGAAGAGGAGATTGAGAATGATGCGCCGGGCAAAATCTATTCCGTAAAAAACGCCCCTCAAGGTGTTCCGCTGATGGTATCGCACTCTTTATGTTACTTGCCTTCAATCTCCGACAGTCGAGCGGAGTTCCTGGACCAGCCGCCTGCCAGATCATACACACGAGTGAATCCCAAATCCTTCATCAGCGACAAGGTCCGGCCGCTTCGGCTCCCGGACCGGCAATAAATAAAATATGCGCTCTCTTTGTCCAGAGCATCCAGGGATTGACGAAAATCCTTGTCGTAAAAATCGATATTGAGAGCATCGCCGGCATGACCGGAAGCATATTCTTCGGGAGTTCTCACATCGATTACGACGGCATCCCCATCACCCTCCAGTCTCTCGAACTCGGTAAAAAACTCATTTGCAGATACAGTCTTGAGTACGGTTTCAGCCGCGAATATCTGCAACGGCAAGAACAGTAAGACGAATCCGGCAAGAACCCATAAACGCTTAGTTGTTTTCCGTGTGTTTTTCATGTCTTCAATATAGTGAATAAAAATAGGATTTCCTACAACATTCGCCGAATCTCATCGAGACGCTTTCTTATGCGGCTTTCAGACACCTTGCCTGAAGGTCTCACTTCACCGGCGGCGAACAATACCACCTTCAGTTCCTGCAGCATGACGGAGACATCTTTGAGCGCAGTGCGTTTTTCATCCGAGGCCATGGGTGAAAGCCTCTTCCGGAGGTCTTCCAGAGTCTCTTTCAAGGGCTGCCATATCTGAAGAGCCCTATCATCTTTGCCGGGATCGGCAATCCCTTTCCTGGCCCTGGACACGATCGCGTCGAGCCATCTGGGAAGAGATTTCCACGTATCCGGATCGTATCTCTCGATGAAGTCGGGTCGAATCAATTCTTCCGCGTCCCTGATACGGTCCTTCACAAAACTTCCTCGATGACTTTTGTCCTCGAGGTCCGACAGCAGCCTGCGTATTTTGCCGTATGCTTCCAGGACCACTGAGATATGGCCAAGATATTCCTGGGCCAAAGAAAACATGGATCGACCGCCCAGGGTGAGCAAGTTCCGCCATGCGATTTCGGTATATACGGCGTTTTCCCCGAACAAATCAGCCAAAACACGTTTCCAGAGCGCGTCTTCCAAAACCGATGCACCCCCCAGATATGCCGCATTGGTCCGTGCCTCGCCGGTGATGATGAGCTGACGGCGAAAATCTCTGATTTCCCTGGCCCAATGAAGTCCGGCCAACCGAACCTGACCTTCTCTGTGGCTGTCTACCGCTTCGAATTGCTGATCGTGATATATCAATGAGACCGAGTCGCCGTCGTCCCGCAGAGCCGGCCAGAGCCGTGCACCGCCTTCAATTGTCACGGATTCCGGTATGTCTCCCCCCGGCCATTCTGTCAGTCCCGTCCGTTCCATTTTTTTTCGGAATCGACCGCTGCGTCCCGAATCCTCACTTGCCGGCGATTGAGCCATCAGGGACGCGGGATCCCGTCCGTCGGCAATTTCCCGTCCCGAATCATCCAGCAGACTGAAGCGAATGCGCAGGTTTTCCGGGAGTCCCTCCACATCCCACTCATCCGGCGGTATATCGATTTGCCTTTCCCGATACAGCCATTCGGAGAGAGCATGAACCAAGTCTTTTCCCTCGGGTTCCATTGAGGCAACAGCCTGAGCGGCCGTTTCGGGTATGGGGATTAGACGCTTCCGATGCGCTTTGGGCAGGCCTCTCATCAAAGCCTCCACTTTTTCCTCCAGCAGACCGGGCACCATCCAATCAGGTACGTCGGGAGTCAGATCCGAGAGCCGACCCGCTGGAATCTTCAGCGTCACACCGTCTTTGTCCGATTCGGGATCAAATACGTATGAGAGGGTCCAGGAATCCCCTGCGATTTCCGCTTTGTCGGGAAACAATGAGAGATCAGTAGGATCCGCCGCACCGGTCAGGACATCCTCTTCGGTCAGTAGGAGTAATTTTTCACCATGACTTCTGATGTATTGGTTCAGGGTGCCCAGATCCAGCACATTTTTTGGAAGTCTG
>JARGFR010000144.1 GCA_029210985.1 Spirochaetaceae bacterium
TTTAGGATTGGGACACCTTTATTGACGCGTCAAATTGGGGTTTCACTTGAGTCTGCAATAACCTTTTGGGCATTCAAAAAAAAGACCAGCGGAGTTTCTCCGCCGGCCCGATTGATTTCAGCGGTCTTAAAAATCAGTTCTGATTAACAGGTGAATCCATACCAGCCGATCTGGGAGGATTGTTTTCCACTTCGGCATTCAGGCGTTCCAGGGCCTGCTGAGCCTTGAATTCGGCAAAGGCGGCGTCTTCGTTCCGATTGAACACTTCGCCGACGTTGTCGATCATGGATGCTCTGGGGAAATAAACCATCACATACCAGGTGCCGTCGTTGGACGGATACTGTTCTTTGGTGACGGCGCCGCGGAGTTCGATATCGGCAACTTCTTTGGTGACCCTTTCAACAAAGGTGAGGGTCTGGGTGTTGTCGTCCGCTCCCGATTCCTGAGCGTAGTCGGTGAGCATAGTCTCGACACTGACGGCCACCTGAGCGGCAATATCGGCGCGGGCGCGAGCCAGGGCGGTGGTTCGGGACAGGTTGTCGTCCTGCAGCTTCGCCATGCCCAGACCGACAAATTGGTCTTCAGGCTGGGGAGGATTCAGGAAGAATTCCGGCAGATCTCTGCGTTCCGGAGGTCCGGCGCTTTCTTCTTCCGGCGCTGATGCACAGCCGGTCATCACGAGGGCGGCAATGACGGCCATCATAATCCCGATTCGGACAATGTATTTCATTATTCTCTCCTTGGCAGTCGTCTTTTTATTGTCGCGGGCACTGACGACTGCAAATCGATAAAAAGCCCCGAAGCTGGTGCTTCAGGTGCGTCATGGACGATTATACTGCTCCTCCGGGGGTGAATTCCATGAATCGGCTGTGATTTTTCACATTTTCGACTCATGGCGGAGGATTAGAAGACCGGACGCACGTCTCCGGCTCCAAGAGCATAGCATAAATCGTCGAATGACGGCGCCGATCCGTCGAATTCCAGATGTCGGCGGCCGATGTGGTCCGGATGGTGGGCATCCGACGAGGCGATCACCGTCCACGGACCGGTTGTTTCAACCGGGAGGGGTTTGGTGCACTCTACTCCGTCGAAGGGCCCCTCGGGGAGAAACCCCAATTGACCCAGGATTCCGAAAGCGGTGCGGTCTATATGTGCGGGAATGAACAGACCGCCCCTTTGACGGCACCAGGGTCCCAGGTCATCCAAAGACAGATCGGTCGCCCCCAGAATAAGGAGTTTCTCCAGGGTTCCCTCAATTTCCTCATGCTCGTTCACCCAGACCTGGTCTCCAAAGGACTCGGCGTCGAAAGAATCCGAACTCAACCGCTCGTAGATTTCTTCCCCGGCGTTCCATGCCGTCGAAGCGCTGGGGAAAATCACCAGAGCATGAACTTCCTCCCATGTGGTGACTTCAATGCCGAAAAGGGGCGTGATTCCCTCGTTTCTGCATGCGGTATCGAAGGCCGGAGCGTTTCTGGCGGTGTTGTGATCGGTGAGGGCGGCCAAGTCCATACCGGCGCGTTTGGCGACACGGGCAACGGCGCGGGGTGAAGACGACAAATCCCCGCAGGGTGAAAGGCATGAGTGGATGTGCAGATCAGCCCGGAACACTGCCATGAGGACTATTTTTGGAGTATCTCATGGATACGCCAGCCCGCCTGATACTGGTTGTCCGAAGTGATGAAGATCGGAATATCTTCATCCCGGGCAGCTTCCATCATATCCTCGGGTACGGGACGGTTCGAAGCGATTAACATGGCGCTGAGGTCTTTCAACACCGCCACCGCCACCGTGTTCTTGTGAGCTTGTATGGTGATGAGAATCTGACCCTCATCCGCGTGGGCCATGACATCCGAGAGAAGATCGGAAGTGAAGGCGCCGGAAACATCCCGATCCTCCCATCCTTCCCAAGCCGGTATAAGCCCAAGTTTTTCGGCGAGTTGTGAAACCGTCATTCGTTCCCTCTTGATGCTGTGCGTTCGGCCGCCACCAGATTTTCATTATCCTCTTCGTCGCAGTTGCCGGACTCCAGACAGTCCGTCAAGGGGCTGCCGGTTCTCGCTTCCCGTTCTTCCAGAGAATTGACCAGAAAGAAGAGGTTCTCAATTTCCAAACCGATATTCACGTTGTGGATGACGCAGTCACCCGGGCACTTGAGTTCCATCGGTGCGAAATTCAGTATTCCCCTGATACCCGCCCGAAGCAGTCTGTCCCTCGCTTCGGCGGCCGCAGACGCGGGCACCGTCAGAAGAGCCACTTTGGCATTGTTGTTCAGGACAAAATCCTCCAGATCTTCCATGGGATGGATGGGAATGCCGCCGATTTCCCGGGCGGGAGGCGTGATATCGAATCCGGCTACGAGATTGATGCCTTCTTTATAGAAGGTATCGTGATTCAACAGAGCCCGGCCCAGGTTTCCGCAGCCGATGAGGATGGCTTCCTGGGCTTCTTTGCCCCCCAGAAGCCTATTGAGCCTTTCCAGCATGGCATCGATGCTGTATCCGCCTCTCCTGTTGCCTTGAAGCTCTATTCTGGCCAGATCTTTGCGGACCAGCGCCGCCGAGATGCCGATTGCATCTCCCAAATTGTTGGAGAACACCCGTTCGAGCCCCAGAGAACGGAGCTGAATGAGAACTCGTTTGTACTTCATCAGCCGAAGCATAAAATATTTGCGCACCATAGTGTTTTTTATTGTGCCGACAGTCACAACAACTGTCAAGTTAGATCTGCCTAATAAGAAAAATGTATCAATAAATCTAATTTAGGTGTTGATAATTTCATATCTGAGTCTATATACTGGCCGCGAATTAACACTGGTTATTGCGGATGACCGCATTTTAGGTTCCATTGGAGGTTTCATGGCAACGGCGACGGAAGAAAAATTGGCCTTGACCGAAGGCTTGAAGCAGTTCATTGAGGAGTGGAAGGACAGACCCGGCAATCTCATCATGGTCCTCCATAAAGTTCAGGAAGAGTACCGCTACGTACCTCGTGAAATTGCCTTTGAGGTAGCCAGGATTCTGGACGTTCCTCTGGCAAAAATTTACGGCGTCATTACGTTCTATCACTTCTTCAAGCTGGAGAAGCCCGGCGATCATAACATGCAGGTATGCATGGGCACCGCATGCTATCTCAAGGGCGCCGCCGATCTTATTTCCGAGCTGGAAAATCTGCTGGATATCGGCGTCGGCGGTACAACCCCCGATGGTAAGTTCTCAATGGAAGCCGTCCGCTGTGTCGGATGCTGCGGACTTGCGCCTGTTCTGATGGTCGGAGAAGAAGTCTTCGGCAAGCTGACACCCGAAAAGCTGCCGGAGGTACTGGCTAAGTTCAACGACTGATGCACGCATCCCTGGCCGACATCCTGGCCGATCTGGCGCAGAACAGCGTCGAGGCCGGAGCCCGACGGATCAGCATCAGCTTCAGTGAGAAGCCTGATGAAATCCGGTTTGCGGTGGAGGATGACGGAAAGGGGATGGATGACGACACCCTGGCCAAGGCCCTCGATCCGTTTTGGAGCGACGGCGTGAAGCATCCGGGTCGCCGTGTCGGACTGGGCATACCCTTTCTCCGTCAAACGGCGGATCAATGCGGCGGGAAGGCGAGTATCGTCTCCAAGCCGGGAGAGGGAACACGGATAGAGGCGGTCTTTCCCGCCGACAACGTGGATCTGCCCCCTGTTGGGAATCTGGTGCTGCTCTGGCTGCAGTGCCTGAGTTTTGAAGGATCTTACGGTATGGATATCCATCGTCGGCGAGAGCTCGTCGGCCGGGAGGACGCCTACCGAATCGATCGGGATGAGATGTCCGACGCCCTGGGAGGGCTGGAAGATATCGGAGCCCTTGGACTGCTGAAGGAGTACATCGTATCCCTTGAGGAGTCGCTGAATGAAGAACAACGAGAAGGAGAGAAATAGATGGCAAAGATGACCCTGGACGCCCTCCGGAAGCTCCGTAATGAGCAGAAAGAGGCCATTGATCGTCGGGAAACCGGCGACAAAAGTATCCATATCATCGTGGGAATGGGAACTTGCGGCATCGCCGCCGGCGCCAAGGAAGCCCTGAATGTCTTCCTGGGCGAGGCCTACACCCGCAAAATGGATAATGTCGTGGTGAAACAGACCGGGTGTATGGGCCTCTGTCATGCGGAGCCCACCGTCGAAGTGAAGATGGACGGCATGCCCGATACCCTTTACGGCAATGTCGACGCCGCAATCGCCAAGAAAATCGTCGAGATTCACCTCCTCGGAGGCAAGCTTGTCAACGAACATGTCTTCGACTATCCCGCCCGGGATATCCACAAGGAGTAGCCCATGTCCATCAAGAATTACTGCCTGGTATGCGGCGGAACCGGATGTGAAGCCGGAAAGGCCGACGCCATCTATCACGGTCTGCGCTCTGCGGCCGAAACTCACAGGATCGGCGACGAAGTGCAAATCGTCAAGACCGGATGCTTCGGCCTCTGCGAGAAGGGACCCATCGTCAAAGTTCTCCCTGAAGAAGCCTTTTATGTCGAAGTGACGCCTGAAGATGCTACCACCATCGTTGAGGAGCACTTCGTGAAAGGCCGAGTCGTCGAGAAGCTTCTCTATAAAGAGGAAGGCGACGACAAAACCGATCTGTCGGAAATCAAGTTCTATCAGAAACAGAAACGATTGGTACTCCGGAACTGCGGCGTCATCAATCCCGAGGACATCAACGAGTACATCGCCCGGCAGGGATATGTGGCCTTGGAAAAAGTCCTTTTTGAGATGACCTCCGAACAGGTTCTCGATGAACTGAAAATCTCCGGTCTGCGCGGCCGGGGCGGAGCCGGATTCCCCACTTGGCTGAAGTGGAAGTTCTCGGCCGATTTTACCTCCGAGAAGAAATACGTGGTCTGCAACGCCGATGAAGGGGATCCGGGTGCCTATATGGACCGCTCCACTCTGGAAGGGGACCCTCACTCCATCATCGAAGCCATGACCATCGCGGCCCGAACCGTCGGTTCCGATCACGGTGTCATATACATCCGCGCCGAGTATCCTCTGGCCATCCGGAGGCTGGAAATCGCCTTGGGTCAGGCCCGGGAATACGGCCTTCTGGGCGACGACATCCTGGGATCCGGTTTCAATTTCGATATTGAAATCCGCCTCGGCGCCGGCGCTTTCGTTTGCGGTGAAGAAACCGCACTCCTGGCATCCACCGAAGGCAGGCGCGGAATGCCCATCCCCAAGCCGCCGTTCCCCGCCGTCAAGGGCCTCTTCAAGAAGCCGACGGTCATCAACAACGTGGAAACCTACGCCAACATTCCGCTCATCATCGAGAAAGGCGGGGCATGGTTCAAATCCATCGGAACGGAAAAATCCCCCGGAACGAAGGTGTTCGCCCTCACCGGAAAGATTGAAAACTCCGGTCTGGTGGAAGTTCCCATGGGAACCACACTCCGGGAAATCATCTACGATGTCGGCGGCGGTATCCGGGGCGGCAAGAAGTTCAAGGCCGTCCAGACCGGCGGACCCTCCGGCGGCGTCATTACGGCCGACTACCTGGATACACCCATCGACTTCGATCATCTGACGGCCATCGGTTCCATGATGGGTTCCGGCGGTATGATCGTCATGGACGAAGATGACTGCATCGTCGACGTCACCAAGTTCTACATGGAGTTCTGCGTCGATGAGTCCTGCGGTAAGTGCGCCCCTTGTCGGATCGGTACCAAGCGTATGTACCAGATCCTGGACAAAATCACCAAGGGTCAGGGCACCATGGAGGACGTCGACAAACTCCATTCCATCGGTCTGGCCACCCAGAAAGCCTCCCTTTGCGGCTTGGGCCAGACAGCGGCCAACCCGGTGCTCTCCACCCTGAACTATTTTGAGAACGAATACCTTGAGCACATCCGGGACGGCAAATGTGCCGCCGGAAAATGTAAAGACCTGGTGTCCTACAGTATCGATGCGGTTAAGTGCATCGGATGTACCGTCTGTGCCCGGAAGTGTCCGGTCAACTGCATCGCAGGAGAACGCAAGACGGCCCACGTCATCGACCAGGACAAGTGCATCAAGTGCGGCGCCTGCTATGAGGCCTGTAAATTCGGCGCCGTCATTGTGGCCTAGGAGGAAATGAACTTATGCCTAAGGTAAAAATTCAAATCAACGGCAAACCTGTCGAAGTGGAAGCCGGAACAAGTATTCTGAAAGCCGCCAAAGCGGCTCAGGTGAAAATTCCCACCCTCTGTTATCACCCGGACCTCGAGCCCTGGGCGGCCTGCGGCATCTGTGTGGTGAAGGTGGAGAATTCTCCCAAGATGGTAAGAGCCTGCGCCACCTCCGTAGTGGAGGGTCAGAATTACATCACCCACGATCCTGAGCTTATGGAAGTTCGCAAAACCGTCGTGGAGCTGATGCATTCCAACCATCCCAACGAATGTCTCACCTGTGCCCGAAACGGCACCTGCGAGCTCCAGAATATTTCCGAGGACTTCTGTATCCGCAACGAAACCTACTGCGAAGAGCTCAAGGACCTCCCGGCGGACCATTCAACAACCTCCATCGTTCTGGATCCCCGGAAGTGCATTAACTGCGGACGATGCGCGCTGGTATGCCAGCAGCTGCAGGACGTCTGGGCTCTGGAGTTCATCAATCGAGGATACGATACCGTCATCCAGCCGGCCGGCGGCGCATTGCTGGGAGAAAGCCCCTGCATTAAGTGCGGCCAGTGTTCGGCTCACTGTCCGGTGGGCGCCATCTACGAGAAGGACGAAACCGATGACTTCCTGAAAGCCGTCCGGACCGAAGGCAAGCACGTTGTGGTGCAGGTGGCCCCGGCCACCCGCGTGGCCATCGGCGAGGCTTTCGGCATGGAGCCGGGCACCATCATGACCGGCCAGATGTATGCCGCACTGCGGATGCTCGGCGCCGATGCGGTGTTCGACACCAACTTCTCCGCCGACCTCACCATCATGGAAGAGGGTTCGGAACTGGTGAAGCGCCTCACCGAAAAGGATCATGGGCCTCTCCCCCAGATCACTTCCTGCTGTCCGGCGTGGACCGACTACATGGAGAAGTACTATTCGGATATGATCCCCCACTTCTCCACAGCCAAGAGTCCCATGATGATGCAGGGCGCCATCACCAAAACCTACTATGCCGATAAAGCCGGTGTGGATCCCAAAGACATCTATTCGGTGGCCATCATGCCCTGTACGGCCAAGAAGTACGAAATCGGCCGAGACGACAACATGGCCGCTTCGGGACATCCCGACATGGATCTGGTTCTCACCACCCGTGAACTGGCCAGACTCATAAAACGGGCGGGAATCAACTTCCTGACTCTCCCCGAAGAAGGCGCCGACAGTCCCATCGGAGCGTACTCCGGTGCCGGGACAATCTTCGGCGTCACAGGCGGCGTCATGGAGGCGGCGTTGCGGACCGCCCATATTCTGGTGACCGGCGAGGAACTCAAAGACGTCAATATCACCGCCGTGCGCGGAATGGAAGGCGTCAAAGTGGGTGAAGTCCCTGTCGGGGATGTCACGCTGAAAGTCGCCGTGGCCCACGGCATGGTGAACGTTCGGCAGCTTATGGACGAGGTTCGTGAAGCCCGGATCGCCGGTAAAGAGCCCCCATATCACTTCATCGAAGTGATGGCCTGCAAAGGCGGGTGCATCGGCGGAGGCGGTCAGCCGTACTTCACCGATGAAGAGGTTCGGCAGAAAAGAGTCGCCGGTATCTACAGCGATGACGAAAAGAGTACTGTGCGGTGTTCCCACCAGAATCCGGAGATCACCCAGATCTACAAAGAATTCCTGGGCGAACCCCTCTCTCACAAGAGTCACGAATTGCTGCACACCAAATATCAGGCAAGACCGCTTTACCAAAAGTAGTTTCTTCCTTTTCATTACTCCTTCCGGCCGCCTTTCGGGGCGGCCGGTTTTTTGTGCATGACGAGCTGCGGGTTTATCGGCCGCTCAAAAACATCTGGGAATTGACCATTAACAGGCTCCCATCCATACTTTTCTACAAAGGATATCATTATGCCTGACAGCACCTTTCGCATCGCTTTTGTCAGCGGGAAACTTGGAGATGTCGACGGCGTTTCCCTGGAAGTGGATAAGTGGATTGAAATTCTGACGGGGTTCGGGCACGAAATTTACACCATCGCCGGATTGTATCGACAGCCTGTGGATCGGGTTCCCGAAGAGCGGCAGATACTGATGGAAAGCATCAGCTTCGACTCGGCCGAGCAGAAGTACTTCGAAACTCTGGTTTTCCCGTATTTATCCAAGCGGCCGTCCCACTTCACCGATGACCGGATGGCGGAAATCCAGTCCGAACTCGAAGCCGCCGGAGCCGATGTGGGCAACCATCTCTACGAAATCATTCAAGACAATAATATCGATGTCATCATCGCCGAGAATACCAACGCCATGCCCATGAGTCTCCTTGCCGGGATTGCCGTCTATCGGGTGGCGACGTTGAGTCGAGTGGCGACGATTTTTCATCATCATGATTTCTGGTGGGAACGGAGCCGCTTCAGCGACAATCTTATCGATCCGCTCCTGAACCGCATCATGCCGCCGTCGGACCTGGGAACCGAGCATGTCGTCATCTCGTCCTATGCCAGTCACATCCTCAAGTCCATCAAGAGGGTGAACCCCCGGGTTGTGCCGAACTGCGAGGATTTTGACCATCCTGTCGTTCTCGACGATTGGAATGCCGATTTCCGAACCGAGCTGGGATTTACCGAGGATGACATTCTGATCGTTCAGCCCACCCGGATCGTGCCCCGGAAGCGAATAGAAGATTCGGTCCGGCTTGTAGGCCGATTCATGGAAGCCTGTCCCGATTTGGCGAGCCGGGTTCAGTTTATCGTCTCCCTTTACCAGGGGGATGAGCTGAACGGCAGCTACGTCGAGGACATTAAAGGTTTGGCCGACCGCTTGGGAGTCCGGCTCCATCTGATTTCCGCCCGGGTGGCCTCCCGCCGGGATAGGGATGAAGAGGGAC
>JARGFR010000145.1 GCA_029210985.1 Spirochaetaceae bacterium
CGGCTATCAGGCCCCGGGAACTCTCGGCAGGGTGATATTGGACGGTGCGAAGGAAATCCGGATGATGGGACTCACCCTGGCGATAAAAGCCGAAATTGTGCGAATCGGAACCTTTTCCGCACATGCCGACAAGGATGGGCTCATCCGCTGGCTGCAGGCCTTCGGCAAACATCCTGAAAAAGTGTTCCTCATTCATGGAGAAGGGAAAACCATGGACGAATTCGCTGACCTACTCAGATCGAAAGGGTTCAAGGTCGCCATCCCGACACGGGGGAATAACGTGCTGGCATAAGCCGTGTTGAGGTTCATGTCAGATGTTTGGCGAAGCCTAAATAGAAACTGATTCCACCGCCCAATACGAAAAGATGCCAGATGACGTGACTGAAAGGCAGCTTTTTCATGATGTAGAAGACAATTCCGCCGGTATACAGGCCGCCTCCCAGCATCATCCACATCACGAAACCCTCAGGTGCCATCGCTTTTAAGGGTCTGGCCGCGATGACAATAAGCCAGCCCATGGGAATGTAGAGAAGATCGGACGCGATATTCTTACCTGGAATGATGACGGTTTTAAGGAGTATGCCGACGATCGCCAGAAACCATACGATGCCGAAAACCGTCCATCCCCAAACTCCAGGTATCGCAATCAGAGCGGCCGGTGTGTATGTACCGGCGATAAGAAGATAGACGGCGGCCTGATCCAGCACTCTCAGCGGTCCGTGTATCTTTGGATGATCCGTGAATTGATGTGTCAGAGCCGAAGACACATATAAAAGAATCTGAAAAGAACCGTACAGCGCGAAGGTGGTGTAGCGCAGCACCCCGCCGCTTCGCATTCCCGTCAGGGTCATCAGGAAAATCAGTCCGGCAATACTCATCCCCGCCCCGATTCCGTGGGTGAGGGAATTCATCTTTTCTTCAATGGGATGATGACAAACGGCATATTTCTCGTCGAGCATGGCGATGCTCCTGTTTGTAGAACTCATATACTTCATGTTGCCGAAAACAGCGGTCGGGGTAAAGGCTGCCGGAGGGATGTAAATGCACCAGTACTGCCGGTGAATTGACACCGGTCCGACATATTGATCAGATCCGTCACAGCCGGCAGTTACGCTCCAATAAATTTTCAGAGAATACTATAGTCATAAAAATTCATATCGCATTCGTATATACGAATTGACATTCGCAATTGCGTATCTGTATAATTTAAACTGATGCATAATCGAAGTGTGGTCCGCAGTATCGAAATACTGGATATGATATCCCGCTCACCCTCAGGCCTTTCACTCACCGAAGTTGTCGAGGCTACGAACATACCGCGGACCACTGTATACGAGATTCTTTGTATGCTCGAATCGACGCAAATGCTCCAGACAATCGGGGGGTCGGTTAAGAAATGGGCGGTTGGATTAAGGGCGTTTCGAATCGGCCGACGTTATATGGCCAATATGGATCTGGTTCGCGAGTCCGCCCCTTTCCTGGAATCCATCCGGGATGAGTTCGGCATGACAAGTTTTCTGGCTGTCAGAGAACAGACCCAGGTGGTGTTCCTCGATAAGAGAGAACCGTCGAACGTCGCAATTCATACCGCCGATGTGACAGATCGCCAGGATGTGTATTGTACGGCCCTTGGTAAAGCTTCGATGGCGTGGCTGCCGCCGGAAACCCTGGAGAGCCTTTTACCGCGACTGCAGTTTCACCCCAGAACCAGGCGTACCATCGTTTCCGCCGAGAGGCTTAAGGCTGAACTACGCAAGACACGGAAGCGAGGCTATGCCATAGACAACCGAGAGATACTCGATTTCGTTCAGTGCGTGGCGGCTCCCGTTTTCAACCATGACGATGACGTCATTGCCGCCATCAGCATCGCCGGGCCGGCGGACCGTCACCGGAAATTGAGCATCGAGGGGCAGCGTCTACGACGGATAACCGATGAACTGTCCGGGAGACTTGGAGCGGCATACATGCGGCTCAAAGAAATCGGATTCAACCAAACAGCATGATAACGGAAGGAGCGACGCTCTTTCCTGCTTTATAGACATCTGATGACCAAGGAGTAAAAGAACATGAGTATTGATTTTGACATTCGCTACGCCGATCATCCCGACGCGGCCAAACGCTTCACCACAGAGGAAACCCGGGAGAAATTTCTCATTGCCGAACCTTTCAAATCCGGCGAGATCGCCCTCACCTATTCCCATGTCGACCGCATCATCGCCGGGGGCATCACCCCCGCTTCCTCACCCCTGGCCCTGGAGGCCGGCAAGGAGCTGGGCGTCGATTTTTTCCTGGCCCGTCGGGAGATGGGCGTCATCAATATCGGCGGCCAGGGCAGCATTTCCATCAACGGAAAAAAATACCCCGTCGGCTCCCGTGAGGGGATGTACATCGGCATGGGCAGCAAGGATGTTGTGTTCGCCAGCGATACGGCCACCAGTCCGGCGAAATTTTACATCAACAGTGCTCCGGCTCACAAGAGCTACCCCACCGTTCTGATCGACCTGGAAAAGGCCAACAAGGTGAAACTCGGCAGCCCCGAGAACCTGAACGTCCGCACCATCAACCAGTTCGTCCATCCGGCGGTCTGCCAAAGCTGCCAGCTGGTGATGGGCATGACCCTCCTGGCACCCGGGAGCGTCTGGAACACCATGCCCTGCCATACTCACGAACGGCGGATGGAGGTGTACCTCTATTTCGATATGGAGAAGGACACCCGGGTCTTCCACCTTATGGGCCGGCCCGATCAGACCCGGCACGTGGTGATGGCCAACGAGCAGGCGATTATTTCACCCAGCTGGTCCATCCATTCGGGCGTGGGAACCAGCTCCTACACCTTCATCTGGGGCATGTGCGGTGAGAACATCACATTCGACGATATGGATTTCGTGGACATGGCGGATTTGAAATAGGCCATCGGCGCGCGCATGAGCCGGCCCCGGGCGGCGTCTTTACGGCAGCCGCGTGCCGGGAGTTCTTCACCCGGGGCCTCTTTCAAGCGCTCGGTGGAGGAAGTCTGCAATCCGGAGACATTTCATTACCGGCGGCCGGCGGCAGTCTGGTCACCGTGGACTGGAACGCCTGCCGCCTAAGCCCGACAGGCTCCTACCGATTCGCATCCACCGGGCAAATCGCCAGCGACCAGGCGTTTCCGCTTTCATCCACCCATCGGGCGATGACGAGAAAGCCGTTCACCTCACCGAATCCCCGATCGTAGCTGGCGGTGGCGGCCGAATCGGTGTTTCCGATGGCTCCGGCGGTTTCCCTGGATGCGGTCACCGTTCGGCTGGCACTATGTAGGAGATCCACCATTCCGGCCAGGGCGCTGACTTCGGATCCTTTGATGGTCTTGGCCAAGGTGCTCCGTTCCCCGCCGATTCCGACAGTGACATGGTAACCCGGGATTTCCGGTGTGCGCCTTATCCATTCCGGGACGCCGTCTTTGTACACCGGCGTCCAGTTAACGGCCGGAACACTCGGGTCATCCAGGGTGAAGCGCACCCATGTGGCCTGTTCGGTACGCCAGATGGCATCGGCGTCCATATTGACCTTGGCCCTGTCCTCGGCGGAACCGTCATATCGTGCACGGGTACGGGTATTCCAGTCGGTACCCCCGCCGTCGGAGACGATGAAATCCTGACTGGCTCCCCAGAAATTCGCGTAGACACCGGCCTGCAGAGCCGCGTCATCCAGGGCGGCCAGGGCTTCATCATCCCGATTTCCCCTCCGTCCTCCCGCTGCGATGAACACCAGCCGGCCGTTCTCGGGCCGGGAATCCCACAGCCACGAGGGACTGTCGGAAAGAGAGGATGGAACCGGCGGCGGCGCAGACACCGGTGGATCGGCTGTTGTGACACAGGACGAAAGCCCAATCCCCACGATCAGAATCAGCAGTACTCGGAACCTTTCCGCCGTCGAGCCGGAGAGCCCTTGTTTATTCGATTGTCCGAAGAGACGGTTCTCAAACGAAGCAAAATATCGGCGTGCCGGGATTCTCATTATCTTGGAGAACATCAGGAGATTCCGCCGATGGAAACGTGTTTTGTCTCCATAAACGCATCCATACCTTCGATACCCAATTCCCTGCCGCTTCCGCTCTCTTTCATTCCGCCGAAGGGGCAATTGCTGGTGGAGGGGACCGCGTCGTTCAGGCCCACAGAACCGGCTTCCAGAGCTTCGGACATCCGAAATCCCCGGGCCAAATCCCGGGTAAAGACGTAGGCGGCCAAACCGTAGCGTGTGTCGTTCGCCGCCGCAATCACTTCTTCCTCGGTATCGAAAGGAACGACCGGAGCCAGTGGTGCGAAACTTTCTTCCATCATGCACACCGAGTCACTCGGCACATCCGCCAGGACGGTGGGTTCCAGATAGACACCCTGTCGGTCCAGGGCTTTGCCGCCGCAAACCAGCTTTGCACCCCGGTCAATCGCGTCCTTCACCTGGTTCAGGGCCGATTTCAAGGCCATCTCATCGATGAGTGGACCGACATCCACTCCATCCTCCAGCCCATAGCCCACTTTCAGACCGCGGGTTTTTTCCGCCAGGCGTTGGAGAAACTCCGGATAGATGCTCCGTTCCACATAGGTGCGGTTCGACGCGATACAGGATTGTCCGCTGTTTCTGAATTTGGTGATCAGCACCCCGTCCAGGGCCGCGTCGATATCGGCATCACCGAAAACGATGATGGGAGCATGACCGCCGAGTTCCAGGGAAAGGTTCGTCACCGTCGTCGCCGACTTGCGAATGAGATCCTTGCCAACCTTAGTCGATCCGGTGAATGTGAGCTTGCGGCAGATGGGATTTTCCAGAAACTCATCCACGATTTCCGATGCCGGACCCAGTACCAACTGGAAAACTCCCTGGGGAATGCCCGCTTCATCCAGCGCCCTGGCCATGGCCAGGGCGGATAGTGGAGACTTGCTCGAAGGCCTCAGGACAACAGGACAGCCGGCCGCCAGAGCCGGTGCCACTTTCCGGGCTGATAATACCAGGGGAAAGTTCCACGGCGATATCGCGGCCACCACACCCACCGGTTCTTTGAGTATCATATGGCGCTTCCCGTCGGCCTGGGGCGGAACGATACGCCCGTATCCCCGCCGTGCTTCTTCGGCAAACCAGCGAAAATGGTCAATGGCCACATTCACCTCTCCCCGTGACTGAGAGAGAGGCTTCCCGTTCTCCCTGGTGATTATCACGGCAATCTCTTCCAGCCGATCTTTCATAACGGAGGCAGCCCGGAGCAGAATATCGCCCCTGTCCCGGCCGGTGGTTTTCCGCCAGGCCGGCCAGGCCTCCCGGGCCGTTTCCAGCGCCGATCGGGTTTCGTCCCTGCCGACCGTGGCGACTTTGGCCACCACCTCACCGGTCCCAGGGTCGGTGACGGTCAGCTCACCGGAGCCTTCCACCCACCGACCGGCAATGTAGAGTTTTTCGATGCCGCTCGTATCAGTCGCCATACGGCCCTCCCTTCCATTTGGGGACCTCTTCCCAGTCGCTGAGGAACTGGTGGAGCACTTGATCGGTGAGGTGGTGATTGTAGAGATCGGCCAGAATGGGAAACGCCATCGTGCACGCATCGGCACCGATCAGGGCGGATTGAAGCACATGATCGGGATGACGGATCGCCGCGGTGAGAAGCTGTGTTTTAAACCCGTAATTATTGTAAATTGTGCGAATCTGCTTGGCCAGTTCTACACCCTGCTGACCCGCGGAATCCAGACGGCCCAGGAACGGACTGATGTAGGTGGCCCCGGCTTTAGCCGCCAGGAGGGCCTGGAGCGGAGTGAAGGCGATGGTGGCATTGGTGCTGATGCCTTCGGCCGAAAGCATGCCGATGGCCTTAATTCCTTCCCGAATCACCGGAACTTTGACGATAACGTTGTCGGAAATCGCCGCCAGGGCACGGCCTTCCCGGAGGATCCCTTCTGCGTCGGTGGCGATGGTTTCGATGCTCACGGGTCCGGAAACCAACCGGCATATTTCCGGGTAGATTTCGCTGGGATTGCCCCCGGCGGTTTTCACGTGGGAAGGGTTCGTTGTGACGCCGTTAATGATGCCCCAATCGACGGCTTGCCGGACCTCATCGAGACGAGCTGAGTCGAGAAATATTTTCATGATGTTGTCAACCAATACCTTTTAGATGTGGATGAGATCGATTATAGAAGGTATCGTAATCCGAAGGGAGGGGATTATTGACCAAATTGAGCATTCCGTATGGAAAAAAAATGCGGGAATTTTCCCTGCCGAACGGCTGGGCGGCGGATATTATCGAGCCCAAGGCCATCACGCCGTTACAGAATCCCCGGGAAGCTGTGGAAGCCGAGCTCCGTGGGCTGAAGAGTCAATATTCCGCGTCGCCGAATCGACGGCGGGCCGCGATCGCCATCAACGATAAAACCAGGCCGGTGCCCCATACTCTGCTGCTGCCGGTCCTGCTCGATTGGCTTCTGGACTGCGGCTATCATCGGGAGGAGATTACCCTCATCATCGCCACAGGTGCTCATGCGCCCATGACGCCGGACGAATTCACGATGATCGTCTCCAAGGATATGACCCGGCAATGGAAGATTGTCTCCCACGATGCGTTTGATGAGCAAAATCTGGTTGACCTCGGAATGACATCGATGGGCACTCCATGCCGCGTCAATGCCGCATTCGCTGAGGCGGATCTGAAAATCGTCGTCGGAAATATCGAACCTCATCAATTCATGGGCTATTCAGGAGGTGCAAAGAGCGCCGCGATCGGCCTGGCCTCGGCCGAAACGATCCGCGCAAATCACTCCATGCTCTCACGGGAAGGCACCGGACCTTGCCGGTACGAAGACAACCCGATACGTCAGGACGTCGAGGAATTGGGCCGGCTCATAGGTGTCGACCTGGCTCTTAATGTCGTCCTGGATGAGTCCAAGGATATCGTCGGTGTTTTCGCCGGAGATCCTGTGAGTGTGATGAAACGCGGCATCGCCCTGGCCAACGAGCAGTTTGTCATACCGGTGGACGCGCCGGCAGACCTGGTAATCGCTTCTCCGGGAGGATTTCCCAAGGATATCAACCTCTATCAGGCCCAGAAAGCTCTCCGCCACGGAGCGCGGGCGGCAAGTCATAATGCGCCGGTGATAATCGCCGCCGCCTGCAGTGAAGGTGTGGGCAGTGAGGGGTATCAGACTTGGATGAAGGATATTGCCGATTTTGCCGAAGTGAGACGACGATTCGGGATCGAGGAGTTCCGTCTGGGACCGCATAAGGCGATGCTATTTGCCGTAGACGCCGAACACCGCGACATCTACCTGGTATCGGACATACCCGACCATCAGGTTCGTGACCTTCTGCTGGTGCCGGAGAAGTCAATCCAGCATGCCGTGGATAATTTTGCCGAACGCTGGGTCGCCGCGAAAAAAAAATGCGGCGGCCAATTCAGACCGCCGCGTATCGTAATTCTGCCTTTCGCGAACGCCACCATTCCGATGCTGCGCCGCTGAAGATGATAAAATCAGGAAGAGATTTTATCTTTGTTGACGAAGGAGAATGGCACACGTCCCTCCAGGACTTCGATGACGCTGTCCACAGTCTGAGTCCTGCGGCGCATCATGGACTCTTCGGAATACCACGCGGCATGAGGAGTCAGTACGACGTTCTCGAACTTGAAAAGGGGATTTCCCGCTCCGCCGTGGTCGTCCATGAGGACATCCAATCCAGCCCCGCCGATAATGTCTTCTTCCAAGGCTTTGACAAGCTCTGGTTCGTTGATGACGGGACCCCGGGCGGTATTAATCAGGTAGGCCGTGTCCTTCATCTTCTTGAAGGCCTCATAATCGAACATTCCTCGGGTGTCGGGAGTCAGGGGGCAGTGAACGGAGATGAAGTCGCTCCGCTTCAGGATTTCATCCATCTCGACTTTTTCGGCACCCACTGAAGCTAGGTCATGCCCAAGGCCAACATATCGTCAACAGCCGACTGAACAAGTATGTTCAGGAAGTTGCCGGTACTGAAGAAGCCGCGCACGAAGATACTGGACAGCAGAAACATTCCCAGGAAGATGGCCCAAATGGGCTCTCGCTTAAAATATGCAATAATTCGTTTCATCAGCCTAACACCTTCCCGCGTTCCGAAGCGACGTCGATCCACACCACTGCGAGCACAATGATCCATTGGGCCACCCACTGTGTGTAATAGGGGAATCCGAGCAGTATGAATCCGTTTTTGAGTATCCCGATGATCAGAATACCGATGAAAGCCTTAAAAACGTTGCCCTTACCACCGGAGAGACTCACCCCGCCGAGGATGACACCCGATATCACCTGGAATTCATATCCCTGTCCGATATAGTTCTGAGCCGCCATCATTCTCGAACCGAGCATGATTCCCGCAATCGCTGTCAGGCCGCCGGAAATCATAAAAACCAGCATCGTCGTTTTGCTGTCGTTGATGCCCGAAAAGCGGCTCGCGACGGAATTCCCACCAACCGCAAAGACTTGGCGTCCGAAGACCGTCTTCATCATGATGATGGAAAAAATGATAATCAGAATTGCCAGGATAATAACCGGAACCGGCACTCCAAGAACAAAGCCTCGGCCTATGACTCCGAACCATGCTTCTTCAGGAGCCTGAACCCTTGAATATTTACCGCCGGTATATATCAAGGTGATTGCCTGTAGTGCGGCCAGAAATCCCAAGGTGACAATCATGGAATTGAGCTTCAGATATCCCACCAGGTAGCCGACGATCATTCCTGAGGCAATGCCCACCACCACGGCAATAAGCATGGAGGGGATGGGTCCGATGACATCATGCAGACTGATAACGACAACAGTTGTCAATGACGCCAGAGAACCGACCGAAAGGTCGAATTGACCGGCGATAATCACTAACGTCATGCCGATAGCAATCGTACCGACGACAGACACCTGCCGCAGTATCAGCATGACGTTCTTGTAGCTCAGGAAAAC
>JARGFR010000146.1 GCA_029210985.1 Spirochaetaceae bacterium
AGGAGAAAAGCGCGGATATCACCACCCCGGCGAGCACAAGCCTGAGAATACTGCCGCCGTACCGGATACGCTTAGCCAGCGACCAGCTGAGAGCCAGCCCGATCAGTCCGAAAACTGCCGCCGAAAAAGGTATGGACCAATAACGATCACCGGCCAGAAGAATCGCGAGTGCCGCTCCGAATGCGGAGCCTTGGCTCACTCCCAGCAGCCCGGGTTCAACCAGAGGATTGCCCAAAACGGTCTGCAGTACAGTACCGGCGGCGGCAAGTGAAGCCCCCAGCATCAACGCCATGAGTGATCTGGGCAGTCTCAGGTTCCACAGAAGCGACATAGCCAAATCATCCTGCAGAAGCCGGGAAGGCGGCGTTAATCCCGGTTTCGGATATCGGCCCCAGAGCAGCGTCAAAAGAAACAGGACAATCAAAGCAAAAATCAGAAGGATGATGCGTCCTGTATGCTTGTTTACCATGATCCGCGATTCAATCCAGACCCGTCAGACGCGGGAGAATGAGCTCGTTGTATTTCTCGTCGTCCATTCCGTACATTTCCCGGTAAAATGAACGGGATTCATTCTTCATATTTAGTGAATCAAAAAAACCCGGATGAAGTTCACCGGCCAGCCAGGCGAGACCCAACAGCCATCGGGCGTCCGGCTGATCCCAACTGTGATAATCCGACGGGAATGCATGAACACGTCCTTCTTTCACAGCCGTGAGTGACGACCATATGGGATCCTCAAGCATGCTGTTCACGGCGGCGGATGCGTCCATATGGTAGGCGGCCACCACGATATGATCCGGGTTCCATAAAGCGATCTGTTCCACATTGGTACGGGTCCATCTCTCGTCCAAATCCGCGTTTCGCCAAACCGGTACGCCGCCGGACATTTCCACCATGCGGGTTTGTATCCAGGATACCGGCGGAATATTCACAGCCGAAACGCCGTCTTTGATCGACCAGTACAAAAACAGGACCGTCGGTTTATCATCATCGGCGAGCACCTCCAGCGGTTCTGTCACCGATGAAATTCTTCTTTCAAAAATGCCTTTCAATTCTTCCGCGCGGCGGGGATTCGCGAAGAGTTCACCGAGTAAATCCAGTTCAGCCATCCAGAACTCGGGCGTCTCCAGATTCAGGTAGACAACCGGTACTCCCACCCGTTCCAGAGGCTCGCCCATACTTCTTTTAAGAAAGTTCTTCATCACCACAATATCGGGATTCTGGGCGAGAACCTCTTCGGTCGTAGCCCGTCTTGGAAGGACGGTTTTTTCATTTATCAGGGGATCGAGATCGCCCACAAAGAAACCGCCGCCCTGATCGCCGTCGGCCAGGGCCACCACACGATTCTGCGCTTCGGGAAAAAGGTAGAGGGCGTTTTCGACAATAAAGGCGGAAGGGCCGGTTTGAACAATTCTATCGGATAAGTCCTTTACTTCCGAATCGTCAACACCTCGAGCACCAAGGGGCGAAAGAAAAATGGCGGTTATGATGACTATGGCCGACAAGCGGCCGTGAATAAAACGCATGACTATGAACTCCTTATCTCACAATAGACGTTCGACAAGCTTATCTTTTCGGTTTCGGTCCCGCAAGAAAAGTCCGGTCGATTCTCACTCACTGCTCAAGTTTTTCAACAAGGACTCACATGTACGTTTGACAATTTGCCAGACATCCTCGAATCCGTCCAATCCCCCATACCAGGGATCGGGCACATCGCCCGTACCGGCAGGATCAAAATCCCTGAACAGGCGGACTTTCTCACGTTCCTCGGGAGTGCGTGCCAAGGCCATAGTGTCACGATGATTATGGTGATCCATGGTCAGAAGGAGATGATAATCGGAAAGATCTTCACGATGGAGCTGCCTGGAACGATGGTTGAGTTTCACACCATGGGCGGAAGCGGTCTTTCTCATTCGAGAATCGGCCTGTTCACCGACGTGCCAGGCCCCGGTACCGCTGGATTCAATTTCGAACTCTCCTGATAATCCCGCCTCGGCCGACAGGTGCTCAAAAACAGCTTGAGCCAGTGGACTACGACATATATTACCGGAACAGATGAACATAACTCGAAAAGGTTTCATTGAGGACAGTATAGGCAAGGTCGACCGCCGAGAACAGAGGATTCACCCAGGTTGTTTGATTCAGGACGGAGCAGGAAACTCCATGATGAATGCCACGCCGCCGCCTGGGGGGACCGTGCATTGAATATCGCCTTTCAAAATATCCTTCACCAGGTTGTGAACAATATTGAGTCCCAATCCGGGAAATCCCCTGCCCCTTTTGGTGGTGAAAAACGGTTCGAAAATATGATTAAGTGACTTCTCGGATATACCTTTCCCGTTATCCTGGTACTCAAGGCGATAATCCCCACCGGTCCTCTTATACACAATACGTATAAGGCCGCCTTGCCCGTCGGGAAAGGCATGACTCACCGTATTCATAGCGAGATTTACCAGTATCTGATTCATCACCGCGATGTACATCGGATGCTCATCCTCATCAGCCTCGACGGTCCATTCTATACCCAGAGGAGAAAACCGGCCGGTCAGGCTGTGCATAACGGCTTCGAGATACTCCTTGGCGGAAACCATCTTGAGTTCCTGATTGGACTGATCCGCGGATGTCAACTTGAAATCACGGATCAGTATTGCCGCTCTATCCAGGTTTTTCTCGAGAATTTCCCCCAGCTCGGCAAATGAATCAAGCATATGAAGGAAGTCTTCTTTGGACAGGGCCTGTTCATTAAATCGTCTCTTGGTATCCGAAACCTGTTCCAGGAGATAAGATGCACCGGTTTTCGCCACGCCCAGCGGTGTATTGATTTCAAGGGCGATACCCGCGACCAATCGGCCGAGGGCGGCCAGCTTTTCACTTTCCACCAACCGATCCTGCGCATCACGGATTTCCCGGGTGCGGGCGTCCACCTGCTGTTCCAGACTGTTGGTGAGATTGACCATATCGGTAACGTCATGCGCCTCCGTGACGCAGTATTTGATATTCTGATTTTCATCAAAAATGGGCTTGATCGTCATGTCCAGAGCCATTCCCGTACCCGTGTCCTCAAGGCCGAGAGTATGGCGAATCGGCTGACCTGTCATAAGACATTCGTCCAGCATTTCCTGAACCCTCAGGGAACCGATGGTTCCGAACCATTCCAACTCGCCGGGTGTCTTGCCCAGACTGCCTTCAAGGTCATCAGGGAGCCTGCAAACCTTTTTAAGAGTCTGATTGACATCAAGAAATCTTCCGGCCTCATCAAAGAGTGCCGTCATCTGGTAGGAATTGTTGAACATACTCCGATAACGCTTCTGGAGATCGTCCACCATCTTTTGGGCTTCCAGCCTGGCATTGATGTCTTCAATCAGCACCGTGATGTAGGAGAGCCTTCCTTCGGAATCCCTGACGCCGGTGGCTGTCACATGCGCCCAAAGAGTTCGTCCGTCTTTGGATACATATCTTTTATTGATCCGATAGGAGGTCCGGTGATTCTCCACCAGAGAACTGTGGATATCAGCTGTTGCCTCCAGGTCTTTCTCATGTGTGAAATCCGAAAATTTCATCTTCAGCAGGCTTTGCTCATCGTATCCCAGGTATGAGCAGAGCCAGGGATTTACCCTGAGCAGACGCCCGTCGGCATCCACATGGCACATACCCACATCCGCCTCGACGAAGGTGCTGAGGTAGGACTCTTGGGCTTCCAGCAGGTCGGCGGTCCGCTGACGTACCTGCAGCCTGAGCACCAGAACAAAAGCTGATGCGGCCAAAGCCAGGCCGACCAGACCGATGTTGAGAAAAACCAGCCATTGGGGGACTTTCCAGGATCCTTTCGTTGAGAGGAGCTCCATGACTTCGGTGTAATAAAAGGACTGATTGTCGCTTTTCCAGGAGACAAGCGTACGATCGATCAACTCCAGCATTTCTTTCTCGGCACCCTCAGGGACCGCAAAATAGGAGTTGTTCGGCTGAAAGATGATGCTGGTGGGGGACATGTCCGGTTGGGAAAGCTGGTAAAGATTGAAGAACACTCCGGCGTCCAGTTCTCCGGACGCCATATCCTCATAGACCTGATCGAATCCGTCATAGTAGATAGCCACAAAATCGATATCAAAACTCTCGGTGAGGTCGACAAAACCCCGGGCATTCTGATCCCCGCTCACCATCCCCACCCGTTTACCTTTGATATCAAACAGGCTATGGATTTTCCCGTCCCTGGTCTGGAAGACCTGACTCCAGGTGGAAACCGCGCTCTCCCGGTTGTAATCTAGAAACATATCCCGTTCCTGGGTGTAGACCATTCCAAACATCAAATCGATTTCGCCGCGTCTCGTCCTCTCCAGGTTTTCACCCCGACTCCCTTCAATCCATTCGATGTCGATATCGTTGTTTCGGGCGATTTCAGAGATGATCCGAGGAAAGATACCGTCCGGGTTCCCGTCCTCATCCCAATATGAGATAGGGAATAATTCCGGCATAAACGCCACTCTCAAAGGATCGGGTATGACCGGGAAAACCGAAAGGACAGGAATTGAGGCCAGAATCAGCAGTAGAATTGATTTTGTTGATCTGTTCTTCACGTCATAGGTCTCGTATTGTCCTTCTGCTCACATTTCCGACGCATCAGGTCTCATTAATCTCTTTCATAGAAAAGAAATAGGACATGGATTCCACTCTGCACACAGGGCGTCTAAAGTCCGACTATTCCACATAAAAAGTCTAGTTCATCCATTGCAACGCCTGCAAACAAGGACAACAGCTCGGGAAAACGCTTCGTTATTGTCTAGATTCTCGCTTGTATCCAGCTCCCGTAAAGCTGATTCACTTCATCCCGTACAAAATCATTATGCACTTCATGATAGGCATCCGGAAAAATGTGCAGCGCTTTATCCTCATGCCCGACCAGCTCAAAGAATTCTTCGATTGGAGGCCGAGGAGCAATATGGTCTTCACCTCCATAACAAAGGAGAATGGGAGAAGAGAGTTCGGCGGCACCGGCAAAAATCCGCTCCTGAGCCTTGGTGAGTTCGGTGCTCATACGTACTGCGGCCTTATCATGCACGAGAGGATCCTCCCGATATTTCCGGCACTCCTCGGGTATACGACTGATGTTGTCGCTGTCCAGACCCGTGCTCATGATGATTTTTGGTGCAACAGCCGAAAGAAACCTCCCGAGTGTTAAAATCACAGGCGAGATGCCGGGTGCCCCCAGAGCGGGTGCGGAAATGATGAGTCCCCGGGGTACAATGCCGCCGTTCACGACATACTCCAAAGCGATGGTACCTCCCAGGCTGTGGCCATAGAAGAACATCGGCGTGGTGGGGAACCGATTCGCGAATAACGAAACCGCTGCATGGGTATCCTCATGCAGATCCTGCCATCGGAGAACCAGACCGCGTTTCCCGCCGGACAGCCCATGTCCGCGATAATCGAAGGCAAAAACGGCCACATCCATCTTTACAAGATATTCCGCCATCCGGCCGTAGCGGCCGCCGTGTTCACCATGCCCATGAATGAGAATGAGGGCTGCCCGAGGCGCCTTGGTGCTCCATATTCGCCCGAATAATTCCGTTCCGTCCGCTCCGCTGAATCTGACTTCTTCCATGAGAGTCAGTATACCTTATCGGCCGAAGACAATTCGTCCCATTTTTTCAGCAGTTCCGGAGTATTGATATTCACCAGGGTGGAAAGATCGGGATTGTGGGATCGGGCTTCCTCGATGGACATAAAAATCGGATTCATTCCCCGGAGAATGTGAGTGATGCGGTACTCTCCCTTCTCCATCGCCTGTTCAAATATATCGAGATGCCTGGAATGATAGACCCCCGGGAAGGGATACAGGTTGTCATGGTCGCCGATGACAACCGGACCTTCTCCCATGGAAGCCATCGCCTCCATGGCCCGAACCAGACTCGGTTCTATCCCGGGTGTATCGGAAGCGAAGACGATAAAATGCCCATCAAGAACACGTGCGGCGGCGATCAGACCGTTGAGGGGCGTCCGGAGCTGGGGGTTCGGATCAATGAGCCGAGGCATAGTGAATTCCTCGTATCCCCGGGAGGACGAGACACTCAACACGACATCGCCGCAGATCTCGACGGCGGCGGTCATGACATGGTCTATCAGCCGGCGGCCCCTCAGTTTCGCCATGGCCTTGTCCGAGCCGAATCGACGACTCATCCCGCCGGCGAGAACCACCGCCGGGACTCCCTTCGGCGCCGGCAATGTCTCGATGGGAAGCCCGGACAGATGAGCCATCAGACTCAGACGTTCCAGGTGGTTCTCGCCGGAGGGAAACAGCCAATTGACATTGGCTCCGCCGGTGCGGGAAGCGGTTGTCAGCCCTCTGGCCCGCTGCTGACCCCATCCGAAGGGTATGGCGGCTGATCCGGGAGACATACGATCGGACACCTTTACCGGGATTCTGATACATCCGGCCTGACTCCAAACCAGAGCCGCCTGGCCGTCGACGAGTCCCCGTGTGGCCGCGTCATCCGGATGAATGTGCAGATGATTGGTATTGTGGGCGCCTTTCATCAGAGTCGGGGAGCTTTGGAGGAAGCTGTTATGGGTGCGGAATCCCCGCATGTTCACCAGCTTGAGCCGATGGAAGTTATCTTTCTCCCATTCGAATTGATCGTCAAGGCCGGCCATGGCTTCCAGAAAAGGAGCCGGTGCGAGATTCACCAGACCGTCGTCGGTCCTGACGCGCTTGCCCAGAAAAGAACCCGGCTGGGGTTCGGCCAGGAGCAGTCCGTCGGCTTTTTTTCTCATCCTCCGGACTCCCGGTTTACCAGAAAAGCGGAGGAATCGGTCGAGAATTCGCTCATGAGAATATGAGAAGAGTCTCCCCAAGGCTCCCGGAAGAGTCGATAAGCGTTTTCGGAGGTTGATATGACCCTGGATGAGAGAGGAACCGAAGAATTTTCCACCGGCGGCGCGGCACAGGTTCTGCCAGATCCACGGCTCATCCCGGGAGTCACCGACAGGGGGCACGACGGTGTCGGTGTACTGTAAAAAACGACGGTGCCCGATACCCATGAGGGAATGAAAAATATAGCCGATATCCGGGTGCTCATAGGGCGTGACGCCGGGCAGAACATAGTGGGCGAAGTCCGACGTGGCGCTCTGAAAAATATCCACCGTCACCAGGAGATCGAGATTCCGCAGAGCCCGCTCGGTCTTTGCCGTATCGGGGAGAGTCAGAAGAGGATTTCCCGCCGCCACCAGAAGGGCGCGGATGCGTCCGGGACCGTCGGTGAGAATCTCATCGGCCAGCATCGCACCGGGGAGTAGTTCATTCACCGTTTTGAAACCGCCCAGGCGGCTGGTTCTGTCGCTCATCATCACGCCCGCCCCGGCTCCGAGCCTGGGGAAATCCATCAGCGCCCCACGCCCCACGAGGGTTCCGCCGACCCGATCCAGGTTGCCGCTCACGGCATTGACGGCCTCTACGAGCCACCCGCACAAGGTACCGCTGCGTCCCATATTCAAGCCGGTGGAAAGATACAAAGCCGCGCCGTCGGCATCCCGATGCGCGGCGGCCAGATTGCGCAGGACATCGGCCGGGATCCCGGTCACTTCGGCCTGACGTTCCGGAGTCCAGGGACGAGCAGCCTCCTCAAGGCTCCCCATCCCTTTCATAAACGCTTCGGCGCGCTGATGGTCCACACCTCCGTTGATGAAAAGCTCCCGGATAAAAGAGAGCAGGAAAAAGACATCTGTGTCCGGTCTGATGGCCAGATGTTCACCGCCGGCATCCACCGACTCGGTTTTTCTGGGATTGATATGAACGATCCGGCACCCGGATTCCGCCGCTTTCCGAAACGCACCCTGGGGATCGGGGACACCCCGGAAGGACAGTTTGGTGGCCGCCGGATTTCCCCCGAACACGATGAAGAGCCGGGAGTTCTCGAAATCCGGTACCGGCTGGAGCATGGGAAAGCCGTACATATGACGGGCCGCGGCAAACTTGTTGCTGCAGTCCTGGGTGGCCGATCCATACAGCGAGGTCGACCCGATGCCGGTTAAAAAACCCTGAGCCCAGAATGGGTGAAGGAAGGCGAATCCGGCGCCGTTCCCCACATACATGGCCACCGAGTCCGGGCCGCTCTCCTGAATGATGGATTTCAGCTTGGCACCGATTTCTTCGAATGCGTTCTCCCAATTCAGAGTGGTCCAGGAATGGTTATCCGAGACGAGCCCTTTCCGCTTCATGGGAGAAATCACTCTGTCCGGGGAATGGACGATCTCTTTGTAGAGAAGGCCCTTGGGACAGGAATATCCCCGGGAGACAACATGGTCGGGATTGGGGCGAAGTGCGGTGATACGTCCATCTTCGACGATGGCAATCATGCCGCAGCATACGTCACAGATACGACAGAAGGTTTTTTGTTCGTGTTTCATGGGGCAGACATATCATACCCCTCAAGGCCGGTTTGAGTCCAAGAAAATCAGATGAATAATCGACATCGGAACTCTTCGGATTTCTAGGTTCGTCCGTAGATGATATTCTCCTGTTCGGCGACACGAATGAATGTCGTACGGCGGCTCAATTCCTTCAGCCGGGCCGCACCGACGTAGGTGCATGCCGAACGGACCCCGCCGAGAATGTCTTTGACGGTATCTTCCACCGGACCGCGATGGGGTATCCGAACCGTCTTGCCCTCCGAAGCCCGGTACTCGGCGACCCCGCCTGAATGTTTCTCCATCGCCGTGGCCGAACTCATTCCGTAGAACAGAACATAGGGGACTCCTTCTTCCTCCACCACATCGCCGCCGCATTCGTCATGACCCGCCAGCATACCTCCCAGCATGACGTAGTCCGCGCCTGCACCGAAGGCTTTAGCCACATCCCCGGGACGGGAACAGCCGCCGTCGGAGATGATGTGCCCTCC
>JARGFR010000147.1 GCA_029210985.1 Spirochaetaceae bacterium
TGGACGCGGACCTGGTGCTGGTGAATTCCGCCGCCGAGCGTACCGTTTCGCTGAGGGATTTCATTATCGGACCCGGGAAGACAGTTCTGGCCAAGGATGAGCTGATTCTGTCGGTGCGCATTCCCCTGGGTACGGGTGCCCTGGCCGGCGGCTGGAATTATTGGCGCAAGGTCGGAACCCGACGAGCCAACGCCCTCACCAAAGTCTCTCTGGCCGCCGCCGCCGGCGTAAGGAGAGGCGGAATCGCCGCCTTTTCCATGGCATTCGGGGCCGTCGGCCCCATTGTCGTTCGCGTCCCGGAAGCCGAGTCTCTGGTGATAGGCCTGAACGCGGCCGATTTCGATGCAAACCGGCGGAGTCCTCTGATCAAGCGTCTTAAAGACGGTATCGGACCTCATATCAATCCCATAGACGACCAGCGATCCACCGCGCATTACCGCAAGGCGGTGTCGTTGAATCTCATAAGCGAGGCCATCGAATCCCTCGCACAACACCTAAAGGAGTACCTGTAAATGATCAATCTGACGAAGAATGAAGCCCAAATTGAAAAGAACGCGAAAATCTGCGCCGAGCAGGACATCATTCTCCCCACCTATGCTCAAATGGCCGATCCGTCCCTGATTCCCGAAGAAATTCAGAACGAACTGAAAAGCATCGGCCGGGATGAAGTGCATTCCCGAAACCTCTTCCGAGTCACCTGGGAAAATGAACCGGTGGAAACCGGCGGTACCTACACGGGAACCAATTTTCTGGAAATTCCATCGGAACTCACCGGTGTACGAGCCCGCATCGTGGGCTTGGTCGGCAAGTATTTTCCCACCGGCGCTCACAAAGTCGGGGCCGCCTACAGCTGTCTGGCGCCGACCCTGGTGACCGGTCAGTTCGATCCGGAAAAGAACATGGCGGTCTGGCCCTCCACCGGAAATTACTGTCGCGGCGGAGCCTATATTTCCCGGCTTCTGGCCTGTAAATCCATCGCCATCCTCCCCGAGGAGATGTCCCAGGAACGATTCCAATGGCTGGAGAAGATGGCCGACCAGACCATCGCCACTCCGGGTTCGGAGAGTAACGTCAAGGAAATTTTCGACAAGTGCCATGAGCTGGAGGCCGAACACGGCGACGGCATCTTCATCTTCAACCAGTTTGATCAGATGCCTAATACACTCTGGCATCACGAAGTGACCGGTCCGGCTATGGAAAAAGTTTTCCATAAGGTTGCCGGGGAAAAAAGCCGCCTTGCCGGAGTCTGCCTCTCCTCAGGATCCGCGGGAACTCTGGGCTCGGGGACTTACCTCCATCAGCAGTTTCCGGGCAGCAAGCTCGCCGTCAGCGAGGCTCTGCAGTGCCCCACGCTGCTGGACAACGGCTTCGGTGCCCATCGGATCGAAGGCATCGGGGACAAGCATGTTCCCTGGGTTCACAACGTGAAGGACACCGACATGGTGGCGGCCATCGACGATGAGCACACCATGCGGCTCCTGCGTCTGTTCAACGAACCTGTCGGAAGGGAGTACCTCATCTCCAAAGGCGTCGACGCGAATGTGGTGAACAAGCTCGATATCTTGGGTATCAGCTGTATCTGCAACGTTCTCACCGCCATAAAGATGGCCAAGTACTACGAATTGACCGAAGACGACGTGGTGATGACGGTGTTTACCGATTCGGAGGCCATGTACACCTCGAGGCTCGCCGAGCTGACCGCCGAACGAGGCGCCTATACCCGGGATGATGCCGTGGCGGATTACGAAATGCTGCAGCAGATATCCACCGACTATCTGCTGGAGCTCCGCTATGAGGACAAGAAGCGAATCCATAACTTGAAATACTACACATGGGTGGAACAGCAGGGTAAAACCTATGACGAAATCAACGCCCAGTGGTACGACAGGGACTATTGGGACGGCATCTATGGAACGAAGGAAGAGCTGGACAGGCTGATTATCGAGTTCAATAAGAAAGTGGAGAGTTATCGGTAGTCAAAGGACGGCTGTCGGCTGCCGACGGCCGTGCCGCTTGATTGTGAAACCGGAAGACGAGAAAACTGATAAGGGGTAGGAATATGATTCATATACGAAACGCTTCGGCCGTAATGAGGTCCGCCGACGGGGAAGTGCTTCGGGATTGTGATGTTCTCATCAAAGGAACGGCCATTCTGGAAGTGGGAAAGAATCTGACGCCTCCCCCCGGTTCGGATGTCCAGGTTGTCGATGCGGCGGGGATGGTGGTGGTTCCGGGACTCGTGAACACACATCATCACTTTTATCAAACCTTCACCCGGAATCTACCGGCCGCTCAGGACGCCGAATTATTTGATTGGCTCATTTATCTTTATGATATCTGGAAGCATATGGATGCCGATTCGGTATGGTGGTCCACGGCTCTGGCCACGGCGGAACTGCTGAAAACCGGCTGTACCACCGCCACCGACCACCACTATCTCTACCCCCAGGGCATCGGGGCCGACATCATGGCCCTTCAGTTCGATGCCGCGTCGCGAACCGGAATGCGGTTCAGCCCCACACGCGGGTCTATGAGCCGCTCCAAGAAGGACGGCGGTCTGCCGCCGGATTCCACGGTTCAGGACGAGGATGTCATACTGGACGACTCGGAGAGAGTCATCAAAGAGTTTCACGATCCCGACCCTTGGGCGATGAGAAAGGTGGCGCTGGCGCCATGCAGTCCCTTCTCGGTTTCCGAGCAGCTGATGAAGGATTCAGCGGCACTGGCCAGGCAGTACGGCGCACGGCTTCATACACATCTGGCTGAAACCCGGGACGAAGATGACTACTGCGTGAAAATTTACAAACGCCGACCCTTGAAGCTGATGGAGGACTGCGATTTCATCGGCGAGGATGTGTGGTTTGCCCACGGTATCTTCTTCAACGACGAAGAACTCGATCTGCTGGCATCCACGGGTACTCACATCGCCCACTGTCCCAGTTCCAATATGCGTCTGGGATCCGGGATATGCCGGGTGCGGGAAATGCTGGACAGAAACATCAACGTGGCTTTGGCGGTGGACGGTTCGGCTTCCAACGACACCTCCGATATGCTCGGAGAAGTGCGGCAGGCCCTTCTTCTCCAGCGGGTGACCAAAGGAGCCAAGGCGCTCTCGGCCGGGGAAGCCTGGCGCATGGCGGGAGAGAACGGCGCCAAACTTCTGGGATTTGAAAAAATCGGAAGACTGGAAGAGGGATGGGCGGCAGATCTGGCCATTTTTGATGTCCGTGACATCCCCTATGTGGGTGCTTTGAGCGATCCGGCGGCGGCATTGATTTTCTCCGGCTACAACCATCAGGCCGCCTACACCATCGTCAACGGCCGTATCGTTGTCGAGGATGGAAAATTGGTGGGAATCGAGGAAGACGAGCTGGTGGCCAAGGCCACCGACGCGGTGAACGCCTTATACGGGAGAGCGGGAGTATGATTCAGAATTATCACAGGCCGGTGGATTTAAAAGAAGCGGCGGCCATGATAGCGGCCGATTCGGAAACGGTTTATCTGGCCGGAGGCACTCAGGTGAACAGGGCTCCGCTGGATAGAGAGCTGCCGAAGTCGGTGATCGATCTGCGGGATGTGGTTCCCACGAAGATCAACACCGAAGGAACAGATCTTGTCATCGGAGCCATGGCTTCTCTGCAGGACGTCTGTGACGACGAGAGGGTTCCCCTTCCACTGAGAAACGCGGCGGGATTTATTCCCACCCGGAGCGTTCGAAACCAAGCCACGATAGGCGGAAATATCGGAGCCGGCAGGTCGGACTCCTATATCCTTCCGGCACTTATCGCTCTGGACGCCGTGGCCAGGACCACCGAAGGCAATATTCGTGTCGAAGAGTACGTCACCGGATCTCATCAGGAACTCATCCTGGATATTCATGTACCGGTGCCTGTCGGAGCATGCATCGCCGTGAAGGAGTCCCGCTCCCACCTGGCTTTACCCGTGGTGAGCGCCGCTGTGTCTTTAACGGTGGAAGACGCATCACCTGAGGACGGACCCTCAGGGGCCTGCGTCGCCGTGGGCTGCGTCGCCAGGAAAACCATCCGCCTGACTGAAGTGGAGGAAGGAATCGTCTCCGGACGGCTTGTCGATCGGGCCGATCTGGAAGAGGCGATCCGGAATGCCGTCAGCCCGCGGACGGATATTCTGGGGTCCGCCGAATACAAAAGACATGTCAACGGCGTCGTCATCGCCGATGCGGTGGTCCGCTGCCTGGAGGAATTGTCATGAAGATGAGCTTAACACTCGACGGCGCACGACGGAGCGCCGATGTCCCGCCGGGACTCAATGCCGTGAAATTCCTCAAGAGTCTGGGCGTCGATTCGGTGAGGAACAGCGACGACGGTCATGGATTTGCCGGTTCGGATACGATAATCCTGGACGGAAAAATTGTCGGCGCCAATCTGCTTATCGCGGCGCAGCTGGACGGACGGGAAGTGAAAACCGTCGCTTCCCTGCGTCAAGGCCGTACACTGTCTGTTGTGCAGCAGGCCCTGGTGGAGGCCGGCTGTGTTCAGTCGGGGTACAATGCTCCGGCCGCGGCCTTGATGATAACCGATCTTATCGAGCGCATACCGGCGCCGTCCCGGGCCGATGTCCAGGACGCCCTGTCGGGATTGTTCAATCGTGCCACGGGGTATGAGCAGTTCTTCGAAGCGGTGCGCCTGGCGGTGGCGCGAACCCACGGGACCGATTACGCCATGCCGCCGGCGCCGAAATTCGGCGGGGATGCCCGTTATGTGGGTAAGAGAAGTCCCAAAGTGGACGCTGCCCGACTGGTGGCCGGCGAGAAGGCCTTTGTGGAGGACCGGATCGAGAGGGGCGCCTGCATATTGAAAGTTCTACGCAGTCCCTACGCTCACGCCAACATCAAGAAAATCGACACTTCGGCTGCGGAAGCCATGCCGGGAGTTGTGGCTGTTTTTACCCATGCCAATGTACCCCGCAGACCCTACAGCCAGGCCGGCCAGGGTTTTCCCGAGCCCTCTCCGTATGACCGGGTGCTTCTGGACACAAAGGTTCGCCACTTCGGCGACCGGGTGGCCGCCGTTCTCGCCGAAGATGAGGACACGGCCATCGCTGCAATGAAACTGATCGATGTGGATTACGAGGTTCTGCCGCATGTGATGGACTGGGACGGCGCCAAAGCCGAGGATGCGCCCCTCATTCACAATGGTCCCATCGAATATGTCGACGGTGCACCTGACGATCTGGAAGAACTCAACGCCGGTACGGATCAGAACGAAACGCCGGTGGTGTATCAGTTTCCCATCGGCGGAAATCCCCGGAAGAACATCGCCGCCTATGTGGACGGAGGAATCGGGGATGTGGAGAAAGGGTTGGCCCAGGCCGATGTCATCCTGGATAAAACCTACGAGACCACCCAGATCCAATGCACCCCATTGGAAATGCACACCACCTACGTCAGGCCGGAAGGGGACAGAATCGTCATTCACGCCTCAACTCAGGTGCCCTATCACCTTCGGCGGATTGTCGCCGGTCAGCTGGGAATTCCCGAGAATAAAGTCCGGGTCATCAAAGAGCGGGTCGGGGGCGGTTACGGATCCAAGCAGGACATCCTTCTGGATGAATTGGCCGCCTGGGCGGCATGGACCACGGCCCGTCCGGTCTTCCATCAATACACCCGAGAGGAAGAATTTGTCTCCTGCAGCACCCGCAAGCCGATGCGAATCCGCGTTCAGCTGGGTGCCAAGAAGGACGGAACGTTCACGGCCATGCGTATGGATGTGGAATCCAACCAAGGGGCCTACGGCGCTCACGCCCTCACTGTACCCATGAACGGTGTGTCCAAAAGTCTTCCGCTCTTTTTGTGTGACAATGCATTCTTTACGGTGACATCGTATTACTCGAACATCCCGCCCACCGGAGCCTACCAGGGATACGGAGCGCCCAAAGCCAACTATGCCCTTCAGGTAGCCGTGAAGGAATTGGCCGCCGAATTGGGTATGGATCATTACGAACTGGTGGAGAAAAACCGGGTGAGGGACGGCGTGATGCTGGAAATCCTCAAATGCCTGGGCGAAGGACGGGAAGGGGCCGCCGCGCCGGTGGACAGCTGCGGTTTGGATGAAGCTCTGGAAAAAGGTTCCAGGCTCATCGAATGGGGCAAGGCCGTGAAATCCGAGGACCCGGATGTGAAAATCGGCAAAGGCATGTGTATACTGCAGCAGGGCTCCGGTCTGCCGGGTCTGGATCAGGCCAACTGTACGGTCAAAATGCTCGGTGACGGAACCTTCCTCGTTCAATCCGGAGGAGCGGACCTGGGAACCGGTCTGGATACCGTGTCCGCCAAGATGGTGGCCGAGGTGCTCCGTGCGGATATTGCCAAGGTGACCGTTCAATCCGGCGATACAGACATGGCTCCCTTCGACACCGGGGCCTATGCTTCCAGCGGCACCTATTTCTCCGGCGGTGCGGCGCGGAACGCCGCCGAAAAACTGAAAGAAAAGATCCTCCTGGAAGCCGCGGCGATTCTGGACACCGTTCCCGAAAAACTGAGCATTGAGTATCCCGGGATCATTGTCGGAGGCAAGGAGAAATTGGATTTCGCCAAGCTCGCCTGGCATACCCAGGGCGGCGAGGGCACGGGGCAGCTCGTGGCGTCATCCAGTTTCACCACCGAGAAATTCTCGTTCCCCTACGGAGCGCATTTCGCTCAAGTGGCGGTGAATGTCCGGACCGGCAAGGTGAAGGTCCAGAAATACTACGCACTCCAGGACTGCGGCACTCCCATCAACCCGGAGCTTGCCAAGGGCCAGGTGTTCGGCGGCGTCCTGAAATCCATCGGCCATGCCTTATATGAGGAACTTCTGTTCGATGAGGAAGGACGATGTCTGAATCCGGATCTCCGGAGTTACGGAGTTCCCATGATCGGGGACGTTCCTGACGATTTCCGGGTGGAGCTGATTGAAACCGACGATCCTCACGGACCCTTCGGTGCAAAATCCATCGCCGAAATATCCGTGAACGGCGCGGCCCCTACATTGGCCAACGCTATTCACGATGCCTGCGGCATCTGGCTGAGGCGCTGGCCCTTCAGTCCGGAAAACGTGCTGAGGGCTTTGGGCGAGATAAGCTAGAGGGAAGAGCCTCTCTGAATCGGCTGCCGCACATGAGTAAGGCAATTCTTCGGAAGGAGCGATCTGTCCCGAGTCGCCGCCGCACCTGTAAAAAATAATTCAGCCCGCGGGCTGCAGATAAAGAAAAAAGGAAACGACAATGAACGACTTGAACACACTCATCAAAGAACTGGCCGCCCTGGAAACCGGCGCCATGTATCAGAACGACTTTCTCCTCACCTGGGAAAAAACCGACGATGAAATCGCCGCCACCTTCAAGGTGGCTCAGATTCTGCGGGGTTTGAGGGAGAAGAACATCACCACCAGGCTCTTCGATTCGGGCCTGGCCATCAGTCTGTTTCGAGACAACTCCACACGCACGCGATTCAGCTACGCCAGCGCCGCCAACATGCTGGGATTGGAAGTGCAGGACCTGGACGAAGGAAAGAGCCAGATTGCACACGGAGAAACCGTCCGTGAAACGGCCAACATGATTTCCTTTATGGCGGATGTCATCGGTATCCGGGACGATATGTACATCGGCAAGGGCAACACCTATATGCGTGAAGTGGCCAAGGCCGTGCAGGAAGGTTTTGACGACGGCGTGCTGGAGCAGCGTCCCACCCTGGTGAACCTCCAATGCGACATCGACCACCCCACCCAGACCATGGCGGATACCCTCCATCTCATCGAGCACTTCGGGGGCGTGGAGAACCTGAAAGGCAAGAAAGTCGCCATGACCTGGGCCTACTCTCCCTCCTATGGGAAACCCCTCTCGGTTCCCCAGGGAGTCATCGGTTTGATGACACGCTTCGGCATGGACGTCACCCTCGCTCATCCCGAAGGCTATGAGGTGATGGCCGATGTCGAGCAGGTGGCCATGGCGAATGCCGGCAAAGGGGGAGGCTCCTACCGTAAAACCAATTCCATGGCGGAAGCCTTCGAAAACGCGGACATCGTCTATCCCAAGTCCTGGGCTCCCTTTGCGGCCATGGAGAAGAGGACCGAACTCTACGGCAACCGTGACGAGGATGGAATCAAAGCCCTGGAAAAAGAACTTCTGACCCAGAATGCCAAGCAAAAAGACTGGGAATGCACGGAAGACCTGATGTCTAAAACCAAGGACGGCAAGGCTCTCTACATGCACTGTCTGCCGGCGGACATCACCGATGTGAGCTGCAAAGAGGGCGAAGTGGCGGCGTCGGTGTTCGACCGATACCGCGTGCCGCTCTACAAAGAGGCCAGTTTCAAGCCCTACATCATCGCGGCGATGATGCTCACGTCGAAATTCGCCGATCCGGCCAAGACTCTGGATGACCTCCTGTCGGCCGGTACCAAGAGAATCCGTTAAAAAGTCAGTCGGCTGATTCGTTCCCTGGAGAAAGAATCAGCCGCTTGCTTTCATTCCCTTCAATTCCTGTGGAAAGAGCCACCATCGATCATTCGGAAATCCAAAACGACACATTCAGATTGTTCCGATTCTAGCATTGAGATTTGTCGAATCGCTGCGACACGCTATTGTTGGAAGCATTTTAGAATGCCCAAAAGGTTATTTCTTTGTTGGACCTCTAAAAACCGGATTCGCCTCTTAGGCTTTTTGGTACTGCCAAATCCGCTCCTTCGACCTCTT
>JARGFR010000148.1 GCA_029210985.1 Spirochaetaceae bacterium
ATACGGAAGGCTTGGGTCGTCCAACGTCGTTGCGGGAACTCTGAAATCACCCCCGTTGGTCAGGTATAGGACGGCTGTCCCACCGGCTATCAGAATGCTGAGGACACCCATCACTATCGCGACAGTAATCAAAACTTTGCGGATCATCTTCCGCCTCCTTCTATTTATTCTGATGAGAAGGATAGATGGACGGGCGGCTCAGGTCGTGCCGGTATGTATACTGGTATCCGCGGTATGAGAATCGGCACCCCTTGAGCTGAAATAGTCCGCGGGCGTCGTGCCATGTTTTGCGCGAAAGGCCCTCAGAAAGGTTGTTTTGGACGAGAAGCCGGACGCCATAGCCATTTCGAGGTAGTTAAGGGATTTCTCTGAGATACCGGCCACTCGGAGGAACTCATCGAGGCGCAGTCCGTTGAGATAGGCGCGGAAGTTCATGCCCTCATTCTCGTTGATAATGTATGACAGTGCATTGGGATGGAGTCCGAGCCGCCGTGCCAGGGAAGCAAGCGTCACTTCGGGATCGGTGAAGAAACGCGCTGTTTCGGCCTTTTTCAGGCGTCGCAGAGTCTCTTCGACAAATCCCTCGGGTAGATTCAATTTTTTTCGAATTTCTTCCCGGGTCTCCTTGGGGTCCAATACCGATGGATAACGGAGTGAGAAGAAAGTAATCATGTAGAAGAATGCCAGGAAAACAAGCAGTTGGGACGCGATCAAGGTATTCGACAGGTCTCCCCCGCTGCCGGTCCAGAGCACAATGCCCGATGCCAGGACAAGCAGCCATATGGCGCTGAAAGACACGCCCAGGGCCCACAGCCACAGGCGTCGTTGTTTCGCTTGCGCCCATCTCTTCAGGCCTTCTCTGTGCTTCCACAAAAGTCTGAGCACCAAGGCCGCATAGATGAGTCCCTGGGCGATTTTCGCCCACTCAATGGCGGCGACATAGAATGGCGGCCGGCCGGCGTACACGGACTCGGCGATACCGTTGAATTCCTTTCTGCCCAGGACGACATAGAGGACTGCATAAATGGTCAGATTCGCGAGGGCTGGTGCGGCATGGGCGATGAATGGAACGCGATCCTCCCAACCTCGATAGAGACCGTGCCAGATGTACCGATACACCAAGGGACCGTAGATAAAGGGTATGCATCCGAACAAGACGGCTATCTCAGGGAACCCGAGGCTGTGCGGATCTTGCCAAGCCAACGCCGTAAGGCCGTGGAGACTCAGGAGCAGGAGCAGCATTCCCAAGTACCGATTGCTCTTGAATCGACTCCTTGTCCACACCGCAATGGAAAGGAGGATGCCTTGGCCGAAAACCAGCCACGGCAGATAGCGCAGAATTGGATCGCCGGACCACATAAGGGAGAGTATAACCTCCACCGGGCGTCGACGGTATGGAAGAGGCCGGTTGCCGACTGAAGTGTGAAATTGGCGCATGCGTCCGAATCCTTGTAGAGTACCTCGCAGATTGGAGAGGTCTAAATGGCCTCCAGAACTTCGACATACAACTTCCCGTTATCAGCAAGTCTTGTTCAATGCAGAATCATTCGTATATATCAAATTGCATGAAATTCTCATCACATAAACTGATTTATCAAAGTCATTTAAAACCCCCAATCTGCGAGGTACTCAAGAATCCATGCGAATAGGACTGGGGCCAAATGATACACGCCTCTGAGTTGCCCTCCCACACCCGAGCGATTACAATGGTTTTGGAGACCGGTCCCGAGCCGGCTTTGTTGTTTTATGGAGGAGCTATGGCCGGATCGGATTCGTCTTTACAACTTGTCACTTTTCAACTGGGCGCCGAAAAATACGGTATCGACATCATGGAAGTCAAGGAAATCGTGGATTATGAAGAAATCCGCGGTATCCCGAACGCTCCGGTTTATGTCGAAGGTATTTACAACCTTCGCGGGGATATTATCCCCATCATCAGTCTCCACCGCAGATTCCATATACAGCGGGCCGCGGATGTCGAAGAGGATTCCCTTCTGATTGTCATGATAGGCGGTATGCAGTTGGGAATTGTCATCGACCGGGTTCTTCGTGTCATCACCATCGACCCGGATCAGATTCAGCCCCCTCCGCAGATGATATCCGGAATAGGAGCGGAATATATCCGGGGAGTGGTTCATCAGGACGAAGGCTATCTCATTATTCTTGACTCCATACGCCTGTTTGATCCCGAAGAACTCAAGCAAATCAGTCAATACTCGTAGAAATGTCCATACCAGTCTTCAAACCCTCCATAAAACGTAGAGACATGCATTCGGTTCTTTCATGTCTGGTTACCGACATCATCGGTCCATCGGTGCTTAAGGACGATCTGGTGGCCGTTGTCGCCTCGGAGCTTTCTCATGAGGGTGGATTCGCCCTCAGGGAATACACTCGATCGGTCGGCCTGGTTGCCCGGTCCCTTGGCCTTGCCGCAGGAGATAAGGTTGTTCTTTCACCACTGGCTCCAAGTGCGTACATACGGTCTTTCAACGAACTTGGAATCATTCCCGTTTTCCCCGATGTCAGGGAAAGCGACGCGTGCATGTCCCCCGATTCGGTCAGTGCCCATATGAGTGATGAAATTCAAGCCGTTTTCCTTCATGCACCTCTCGGGCAGGTTCCGGATATGGAGTATTTCACCGGATTGGGAATTCCTTTGGTGGAAGATATCGGTGAGGCACTGGGCGCCGTCGGCTCAGCCGGTCTGCTGGGATCGGCCGGACAATACACCCTCATTCCGATGGAGATGGATGGAATCGCCACGTCAGGGGGTGGGACGCTGGTTTTGGCAAAAGATAAAACATCACTGACCGCCCTTAAGGACGCCACCGAATCCTTTACTCCTGATGTGTTCCTCCCGGATTTGAATGCATCCCTTGGTCTGGTTCAGTGGAGAGAATACCCTCAGGCTCTGGAATCCAGGGATATTATTGCAGTAGCCTTCAGACAGGCTTTGATGAAGGGACGGCATCGAACATTTTCGACGACGGTGGACGAAGAGACCAGAAATGTCCCGTACTCTTTCCCGGTTGTATTGGATACGGGGATGAACGATGTTCGACGATATGCAAGGAAAAAAGGTATCGAGACCGTTCCCGCGTTCTCTGGACGAGCTATAGACGGATCACCCGGAGCCGAGGGAGACTTGTCTGTGGCGAGAAACTTGATGATGAGCACATTGCTTTTTCCACTGTATCCAACCCTTGGAAAGAAAAATGTTCAGCACATGATTAAAGTGCTCTCCACTTTGCCCTAGTCATGTGATTGAGAAGGCGGCGATGAAAGGAAAAACGGTCATTGTCTACAATCCGACAAACGACCTGGCATCAGAGATTTCACTTGATATACGGGACTGGCTGGAAGTCCACGGATATCAGGTGAAACCATGTGATTCCCATCAATGTCGCGTTGGAGGAGCTGTCCCCGACGCCGATTTCGCTGTATCTCTGGGTGGAGACGGAACATTCCTCTCCTGTGCCAGGCTTTTCGCGGATGCGCCGATACCGATCCTGCCCATTCACCTTGGAACATTCGGTTTTATCACCGAGGTGACGCAGAATGAGTGGCCTGATGCCCTTCATTCCTGGCTTGGAGGACATCTGCAGGTGGAAGAACGGATGATACTGGACGTCAGCGTCATCCGGGACGGAAAAAATGTCGCCGGATTCAAGGGAGTGAACGATGCCGTTGTGAGTGCCAGCGGTATCAGTAAGATCGTTCGACTGTCTCTGGAACTCGGTGGTTTTGAAGCCGGTTATTTTCGCGGCGACGGTATGATTCTTTCGACTCCAACCGGATCCACGGCTTATTCCATGGCGGCCGGAGGACCCATTCTCGTCCCTACCATGAGTGCGTTGGTCCTGACGCCTATTTGTCCCTTTTCGCTGTCATGGCGGCCCATGGTGATACCTGAAAGGGATTCGGTTCTCATCAAAGTTGAAACGCATCAGAGGGCCGATGTCCTTCTTACCGTGGACGGTCAGGAATCATTTCAACTTGAGGTGTCGGATGTAGTTCGTGTCATCGGGCAGTCCGCCGGAGTAAAGGTGATCAAGTCGGACAAACGGGTTTTTTATGATGTTGTCAGGTCCAAACTTGGATGGTCCGGAGGTCCTCATGCTTGAGGAGTTGACAATACGGAATTTTGCCCTGATTGATGAAGTGACTGTCCGGTTTGAGACCGGTTTCAATGTGCTCTCCGGTGAAACAGGAGCGGGTAAATCCATACTCATCGATGCCCTTTCCTTATCGATGGGCGGAAAGGGGAATGCCGACAGTATTCGAGAAGGCGCCTCGGAAGCAGAAGTGATTGCTGTTCTGCGGGTATCTTCCAGTCCTGAACTTGATGAATGGATCGAGAAATACGGAATCCAGCCGGAGGACGGATCTTTTATTGTTCGTCGAACCATTAAGACCAACGGCAGAGGAACCTCTTCCGTTCAGGCGGTACCGGTACCCCGGGGGGCGTTGGAAGAGCTTGCAGACACGCTCATCGATATTCATGGCCAGCACGAACATCAATCTCTTTTCCGGATTGCCACTCACCGCAAGCTTCTGGATCGATTTGCCGGTTTGGAAGTCCGTGTTCGGTCGTTTTCCCTGCTCTTTTCCGAATTGGCTGAAACTGGACGTTCCCTTGAAGAACTGGATAGGGAAGAAGGTCAAATGGCTAGAGAAGCCGAATTCCTAAGATTTGCCGTTGACGAAATTGACACCGCCGATCTGAAAACCGGGGAAGAGGAAGTACTTGTCGAAAGGCAGAAGCTACTCTCCCGTCACGAGGAACTTGCCTCCGACCTGGAGAAGATTCTCGATGCATCTTCAGAGGGTCGGGACGGAGCTCTCTCAAGACTGCGGGATGCCAGGGATGCGCTGTCGAAAGCTTCGGCTATCGACTCCAACCTGACAGAATTGCTGAATCGCTTCGATGGAGCTTTCTACGAGCTTGAGGATCTCGTTGACGAGTTGCGCAGAAAAAGGGATGCCGCCGAATATGATCCCGCCGAACTTGCCTCGATTGATGAACGTCTGGCTCGGATCAGTACACTGGAAAAGAAGTACGGGGCGTCCAACATCGCCGATATCCTGGACTACGCGGAGAATTCCCGGAAACGCCTGGAGGGTTTTGATAACCGTGATGAGGAACGAAACCGTTTGAAGGCCAAAAAAGAAGAACTTCAGTCGGCGGTGAGATCCGAAGCAACGGCGATCAGCAGCCTTCGCAAGAAGTCTGCGGTGTCCCTTCAGGAAAAAACCGAGGCTCGATTGAAGGCTTTGGGAATGGAGGATGCACGATTCACGGTGGATTTGCAGGGGAAAAGGAATGACGGCGGAAAACCGGTCATTGGTACCTACGGTTTGGATTCGGTTGAGTTTCTTCTTTCAGCCAACCGCGGAGAGTCGCCCAAGCCGCTGAAATCCGTGGCATCGGGAGGTGAGCTCTCTCGAGTGATGCTGGCCGTGAAATCTGTGCTCTCAGAGTCGGATACAGTTCAGACAATGATATTCGATGAAGTCGATACCGGGATAGGAGGGGAAGTGGCTCGATCTGTTGGTGAACACCTTCATAGCCTCTCCTCTCGCAAACAAGTCTTTTGTATCACACACCTTGCGTCCATCGCCCTCTTCGCCGATAATCACCTACAGGTTGAGAAAAACATTGTGGAAGGGCGTTCGGTTACCATGGTCGAGAAAGTCGACGGCGAAACCCGTGTGAGGGAAATCGCTCGAATGCTGGCCGGTGATCGTGACGGCAGTGCTTCGCTTGATCATGCAAAGAAATTGTTGGAAGAACGACAATTGTCGGTTTCGACATCGGGAGCGGACGGATAAGTGGCGAAAGTCAATGAAGAAGCCAGAAAAAAATATTTCGAACATATCGCGCCCTATAAAAAAATCATAAGCGAACTGGACGACAAGGAAAGCCGTATAGAGGCCATACTCAAGGGCAATGACGCCGGTGAACCGTACAAACGTTTGTCATTGGCCGAGGATCATCTCACAATGGTGTCCTACTATCTGGTGATGAATTCTCTTTCCGTCTCTCTTTTGGGTGTGAAGAACGAGAATGCCCTTAATGACGCCCGCAAGACATGCTACCGAACCATTATTCAATTGGAAAAAGTGTTCACAAACCTGGTTGACGTGCCCTTTGGGGATTACGAGGACGCCTTGAAAGCCACCGCCTCGTTCCCCGAAACTCAGCGTTACGATTTGATCAGGAAGGCCGGTTTTTCCATCGCATTAGTCAGAGACGCGTTCGGTGAGAACAGTCGATGGAAGTGGTCCTTCGTGGAATTGGATGCACGATTGGCGACGGTGGCGAAGAATTGCCTGAATCTCAAGACCCTCGTACAAGGGATGGATCCTCGTGCGGAACACTACCGGGAGAGGATCGAATTTTTCAACCTGGCTAGGCGAATGCTTCAATCATCGGCCGACGGCTACCGACTTAAGTACGAAGTTTCCACGAAACGCATGGACGACTTCCGGGTGGCTATCAGCTATCTCGGGGCTCTGCAGAGACTCTCCCTGCTCCTGGGCCGTCAGCAGGAGGCGGCCAATCTCAAGAAGAAGATCGATATCTGGAAAGAACGTATGGAGACCGATCACATAAACAGTGAGAAAGCCTCAATCCAGAAAAAAATGAGCGGCGGCGGACAGCGCTGAGTTTTTATTGGGTGGAAAGATCCATCAGTGAGTTGGCGGGGTAGAGTTCCTCGACCGAGGATGAGATGAATCCGCCTTTTCCATCGTCATAATAGATTGGAGTCTCGGATTTGCAGAACTCGCTGATGACCTGCCGGCATGCGCCGCAGGGCGGCAGAGGTTCCCAGGCGTCAGGTCCGGCAATCGCGATGGCTTCGAAATCCGTCCTTCCTGAAGTGATGGCGGTAAAGAGGGCGGAGCGCTCTGCGCAGTTGGACAGACCGAACGAACGATTTTCCACATTGACGCCGCGAACCACCGATCCGTCGCTCAATGCGACTGCCGCGCCGACACGAAATTTGGAATAAGGTGCATAGGCATTTTCAGCCGCCATTCGCGCTTCTTTCATCAATTTTTCAGGGTCCATAGCTTAGTACTCCTTGGCGGGGCCGAATCTCGTTTGACCCCGCGCTGGGGTATCGTATAGGATGGAAACACCAACGGAAAGGGAGGCCTCCGACCACGCATGAAACAACGGGGTGTCTTCCTCATCGGCCTGTTTCTTATCACATGTTACTTCTTTATTTTCCCCAGACAATCCGGACGTGAATTGGTCATCTCACCGGTTGGGTTGGTCCGCCTCGAGTTCGACGGTGACTCCGCCGTGACGGATGCCTCGTCCCTGCTGGCCCTGCAATCCAACGATCTGGCGGGTTTCCTTGATGAGGAACGGCGTCTGGTTTCACTGTACTCGTCGGATAGAATGGCGGTCGACGACCGTTGGATTGCCGTCTCGGAACCGGATTCGGTGAGAATCCTGGACCCTGACGGCAGACTCAGGTCGCGAATTGCCGTCCGCGCTTATCCCATCTCACGAAACGGGCATCTCTATCTCTATGACGGTTCCGCCGGCCGATTGAAACGGGTTGATCCGTCGAATGGCCGAGTCATGTGGACAAAGGAATATCTCGCATCCGTGTCGGTTCTCGACGGCCGGAAGGATAGGACTTTGGTCGGGCTGCTTGACGGTCGAATTGAGGTGATCTCCGAAAACGGAGAGGTGGAACTGGAATATCGTCCCGGAGGAAGCCGAGTCGAAGCGGTCTATGGCGGCGCTTTATCCGAAAGCGGCGGCAGTGTTGCACTCATCACCGGCCTGGATCCCCAGAGATTTATATTGATGGAGGAGAGAAAGAACGGTTTTCGGCCCATTTCCCATCATGAAACCCAAACCGACTTTCGGCGCTCTGTACCGGTCCGATTTGTCCGGGACGGAAGACAGGTGTTGTACGAGGCCTCCGCTTCCATTGCATCCTACGATGTTGAATCGGGTCTCGTTTCTTCAATCAACTTCCCGGGAACTCCTGTGGCGTGGGAGGATAGTCCGAGCACCGGCACTCTGATTGTTGCCGGACGTCAGGAGGGTTCCGTGGGACTGAGAATGCTTTCTCGGCACGATCGGGTACTTTATGAAGCGACACTTCCGTCGACAACAACGGATTTGCGGTTGGATGACGATGAGATTCTGGTCGTCGGGGATCGTTATGTCGGTATTCTCGAAATGGCGGTGCAATGAATAAAACGAAATCTGCATTCATCGTGTTCGTTCTCTTCATCTCTGCAGTATTTCTCTCGGCGGAAGACCGTCAATGGCCGGATGATCCGAAAAGAATCTCCGGTGTGTTCGGTGATTTCCGTGATTTTCGGTTCTCCGAGGGCCTCGCGTTTCTATCCGAAGGTCAGCGAACAAATGCCTGGAGTGACGGTGAGGTGATATGGACAACAGACGGAGAATCAAGAATCGGTTCTGTTCCGGATCGGCCGTTTGTTGTCATCCGGCATGATGACGGGTTCCGCTCAGTCTATAAAGGAATTGATCCGCGGCCTGATCTGGACCGACTTGTATCCGCCGGCGAATGGTTGGGCTATGCCGAAGGCGACGAGTGGATGTTCTCCATTCTGGATGTCGAGCGTTCCAGG
>JARGFR010000149.1 GCA_029210985.1 Spirochaetaceae bacterium
GGCAGTACCAAAAAGCCTAAGAGGCGAATCCGGTTTTTAGAGGTCCAACAAAGAAATAACCTTTTGGGCATTCTAGATGAGTCTTGATGAATTCGAGGCCCTGCGTCTGTCCGACTATGAACGTTTGAGCCAGGACGAGGCTGCGGCGGAAATGGATATTTCCAGATCCACTTTTTCCAGACTCATTGAGTCGGCGCGCAGAAAGAGCTCTGAGTTCCTCATCGAAGGAAAGCGGCTTATCATCGACGGCGGCCCGATTCACTTTAAAGGAAATGTTTATGAATGCCGTTCATGCCGGAGCGTTTTTCCCGCTCGATTCGGTGCCGTTCGCGTAGAATGTCCTCAGTGCGGTTCAACAGATCTGATCGATCGTGCCGGCGAGTATGGCCATGGTGACTGTTGTCATGAACGAGGTGTGGAGAATACCGCCTCGCCAAACCGGCAATCGAGGAGTCGTTAACCGTTTCTTGCCACAAGATGAAGGCCCCGTTAACCTGAGGACAGGAGATCCTAAAAAATGAAAAAATTCGCCATGTTCGCTTTCAACGGCGATCCCATGTGTTTCATCCATGTTCTGATCAATGCACTGGAACTCAATGAAAAGGGCCACGACGTCGCCTTGGTGATAGAAGGGAGCTCAGTCCGGCTCACCAGCCTGCTGAGCGATGGCGCCGGTCTGGAGGATTTCAAGGCCGCCAAACCGGAAATGTATAAAATGATTTCCGGAGCATTTGTTCAGGTGAAGGATGCCGGTCTGATTTCTTGCGTCTGCCGTGCCTGCGCCACACAGCTGGGGGCGGTTGAGGCTGTCGAAGCCGCGGGGCTTCCGTTCTGCGCCGAGCTGAAAGGTCATCCGTCAATGGCCCGATACATCACCGAGGGATACGAGATCCTCACGTTCTGAAAAAGGTTAAATTCAGAGCCGATTCTGTCTCAAGCTGAATAAACGGGAGATTCTATCTGTATCATCTGACGTTCTCTGTAATGACCCTGCCTCAAATTGCCGCTGCAGCTATCACTGCAATACTGCTCGGCGTCTCCAGAGCCGGTCTCTCCACCATCAGCCTGCTGACTCTCCCCATTCTTTCACAGGCCTTCGGCGGCCGATCCGCGGTCGGACTGGTTCTGCCCATTGCCATCGGAGCCGACCTCACCGGGGTCTTCTCCAACTTCCGAAATCTCAGATGGAAGCCGTTGCTGGTGATTCTTCCGGGCACCCTCGTCGGAGTGGCTCTGGGTGCATGGCTCGGAATGGTGATTTCCGATGAAGTCTTCAAGATTATCATCGGATCAGTGATTATCTTGAGTCTTCTGACGCAGGGGTATCGCGATTTTAAAGGCCGCCGAATCATTGAAGTCGAACCTTCCCCCCAAATGGCCACCCTCGTTGGAATCGTCGGCGGATTCACGTCCATGGTCGGCAATGCCGCCGGGGCCGTCATACTCATCTACTTTCTGGCTCTGGGCCTGCCGAAAAAGAATTACATCGCGTGCTGGGGATGGTTCTTTTTCATCGTCAATTCCATCAAGGTGATTCCCCATGTTTTTCTGTGGAAATCGATAACGCCGGGGAGTCTGCTTATCGGCGCCATCATGATTCCCGGGATTCTCGCCGGGGCGCTCCTGGGACGTCTTATCGTGAAACGGATTCCGGAGAAACCGTTCCGAATCACTCTGCTGGTTATGACTTTCCTTGCGACCTTTCTACTGTTCCTCTAAGAGATTGATAGACACTCACCTGTTTTGGGTGAGACTGTCTAACAGTGCCCATATCGCCTCTGAAGCTGCGGCTTCCGAAGCCATCGGTGTCTCATCACTGCCGCGTTTGAAATGCCACGTATCATCTTTCTTAATCGCGCAGACGATATTCCCATCGGCATCGAAAAACATCGGTGTACCGGGATCGATGGCTTGGTAGGGTCCGATTTTTTCATCATTGATAACCAGGTATAGATCACTGTCCATCATGGATTTTTTCACATAGGCACCGAATGCAAATTGAGACCCGTCAGGGCTCCAAGCTCTGCTGACTGTATGAATGGAGTCCCATGGGCCGTTTGGCACGCCGTCGATTACCGTCGTCCAACCTTTTTTGCCGCTTGTCATGAATGCTACATGTTTCCGGTCCCAGCTGAAAAATACCATCTTTTCGTTCAGGTCGTACTCAACAATCCCATTCCGGTTATCGACGAATACTGTATTGCCGGGAGCGTCGAATCGGATCTCGATGCCGTTCGGGGTCTTCATCGGATTCGGCCCGTGAGTGAAACCTGTCCAGAATCTCGAATTGTCCTTCATGACAATCCGGAAAAAATGGATGTCACCTGGATACGTCCGAAACGTCTCTGAGATAACGGCTGAAGACTCCGTCGCCTCGGCAGGCTGATAGTAGGTGGTGGTGGAAAACGGACTGGATGTATCGGTGTATGTGGCTACCAGCAATGAGTCGGACCAATGGTCCGCGGTATCCATATGATAATCGAGCTGCACATCGCCGGGCTTCATTCGGAATATCGTGTTGATACTGCCGACATTTTCCACAGCCTCTCCGTTGATGGAATTCGGTTTCAGGGGATATGCCACCACAAGGACTGCCACCTCCGACGAATCTATCGTTTCCCCTTCCGGAATCAGATCGTTTTGGGCGACGTAGGTAGTGCAGCCGGCGGTGAAAATAAAAATCAAGATGAGATATGTCATCAAAGAATTCAATTTCATAGGTGGGAACCTCCCTGCCATTTCCGTTAATGTTAATCCTAAACAACTGATTCCGCAATGAATCGTCGCACCCTCACTTCGCTTCAATATATCTATATAGAATAGGTGTGTTTGCCGTTTCGATTAATCGGTATTAATCTTGAATAGCCCCTAAATCGACAATACGGGTAGGTGTTTTTTATGAAAAAAATTCCCAAACCAGTTGTCTCGGCTATTTTCAGCAATTTAGCCAAAGCCGCGGACAAGCAGGATCGTCCCAGCGAATCTGCAATACTCGACAAGCTCTCCGGTGAGTACTGGAAGCCGAATCCGGCGGCAGGGGGGCTGAATACTTTCAAGGTGGGTCTGGAGAAGGATCTGGACGAACTCTATCCCGGCGTGAATAAAACGGCTGTTGACGTCGTGGACAGCGGTGCCCAGCGATGCGTGAAATAGGGCGAGAAAGTGAGTGCCATACAGAAGAGTCTGATCAACCGCTACGAATCGAAGGGTGAGGAAATCTTCGACGACAAGAATATCTATGTCTGTGAAGCCTGCGGCTTCATTGCCCTTTCCGAGGACCTACCGGAAATTTGCCCGGTCTGCAAGGCACCGAAATCCCGATTCACCAAAGTCGGATAAGGAGGCTCTTTCATGTATGCCAGAAGAAAACTCAGCTTATGTACCAAGGACTGTATCTGCCTCTTTATCTGTCCGACCGGTGCGACAAATACACCCACGGGTCAGATTGACAGCGAACGCTGTCTGGACGGATGCCGGCTCTGTGTTGACGCTTGTCCGTCCCATGCCATTCATCTGGTGATGGATAATTACGCCGAACCGGCGCCTAAGAACTCGGATCTGTCATCTCTGCTGCTGGAACTCACCGAAAGCAAGACCGGCCAGGAGGCCATCGCCGAAACGACTGCCGGGGATGAGAGTCAGTCTCCCGGTGTGCGCAAACTGGCCCGGGCATTGAAACTCTCCTGCCGTATTCTCGCCGAAGATGGGGCCCGGGAAGCGGGCTACATGATTCCGGGATGCAAGGCCGGCCGCGATCTGATTGAGAGTCTGACAGGAGACTGAGCCGCAGCCGGCGTCTGGTTGGATCGGCCGCCGAGTGAACAGCAATCAGTTGTGTTGAGGTTTCCGGATGATTAGACTTCAAACATGACCATTTCACCAAAGATTGGCGTATCTGTCCCCAGGAAGGACGCAACGGATAAGGTTCACGGCCGGACCCGCTTTGCCGCCGATTTCATCGTTCCGGGAACGCTCCACACAGCCTTGGTGACCAGTCCGCCGGCTCATGCCCTTATCAACTCTATCGACGATGCCGATGCCCGGGCCGTTCCCGGTGTGTTCTCCGGCCGAGACTTCCCCGACCGCGTGGGATTGTATCTCGGGGACAAACCTCCGCCGGCCGTCGACCGGGTTCTTTATTTTGGCGAGCCTGTTGTCGCGATCGTTGCGGATGACGAGCGAACCGCTTAACAGGCGGCCCGGCTGATACGGGTCCGATATACGGAGCTGCCGGCTGTCACTTCTCTTAAGAAGGGCGTTGCTCCGGATGCTCCGATTCTCCATCCCGACATGGCCGACTACGCTCATGTCCCTGATATACAGCCCCAGCCGGGAACCAATATCGCCCACCAAACAAAGATACGCAAAGGCGATATCGAAGCCGGGTTTGCCGAAGCCGACGTCATCGTGGAAGAATCCTACGGCTTCCCGCCGGCCGACCACGCCGCGATGGAACCAAGGATCGCCGCGGCCGAAATCAAGGATGACGGCCGGATTGTCATACGAACATCCACTCAATTCCCATTCGGCGTCCGAGCCGTCATGAGCCACTGTCTCGGCATCCCGCCGGGAAAACTGATTATCGAGACCGCGGAACTCGGAGGCGGATTCGCCGGGAAAGCCGGAATCCGGCTGGAGCCTCTGGCCTATCTTCTCTCAAAGGCCCTGGACGGCCGTCCGGTTCGCGTGGCCAACACATGGGAAAAGGACATGGTGAGTTCCCCAGGTGCTCCCGGCCTGGAAGCGACGGTGAAGATGGGTGCCCGAAAAGAGGGCACCATCACCGCCGCCCGGGTTGAATTTCACTTTGATTCCGGCGGCTATGCCGACTACGCGGTGAACGTCAGCCGGGCGGCGGGGTATGCCTCCAGCGGCCCCTACCGTATCCCGAATCTGCATACCGATTCTCGATATGTGTATACCAATCACCCCTTCGCCACCGCTTATCGGGGGTTTGGTCATATTGAAATGAGTTTCGCCGTTGAACGCACTGTGGAGATGCTGGCCTTGAAACTCGACATGGACCCGGTGGAGTTCCGCCGGCATAACGCGATTCGCAAGGGAGACAGCACACCGTCACAGGATGTTCTGGACGCCAACACCGGCGATCTGATTGCCTGCATCGATCGTGTGGAGAGCGCCTTGGAGCGGAAAGACGGCTCGAGGTTCCAGGTTGACGAGCATCGGGTCCGGACCAAGGGCCTTAGCTGCTATTGGAAGGCCCCGGCCATCCCCACCTTCACCGACGCCTCCGCGACGATTTACTTCAATGACGACGGCAGCGTCAATCTGGTGACCGGTGCGGTCGAGATGGGGCAGGGCCTTTACACGAGCCTGTCCCAAATCGTGGCGGAGAAACTGGGGATGCACACCGACCGTATCCATGTCGTCCAGGACCTGGCCACGAACCGGTCTCCCCATGATTGGGCCAGCGCCGCGAGCCGGACGCTGTTTATGGCCGGCCGGGCGGCTCTTCAGGCCTGCGACGATGCCGTGGCTTAGATTGAACGGACGGCCGGCGGTCCTCTTCGCTGCGACGAGGAGGATCTGGAGGCGGGCGGGGATCGGGTGTATCTCCGGGACGATCCGGAACACGGATTGCCCCTGTCTCATGTGGTTCTCGGGTATGTCTATGAGAATGGGAACGCCGTGGGCGGGCCGATCATCGGCCGGGGCCAATACATCGCCCGTCATCTGACTCATATTCATCCCGACGGCGGTAAGGGCCGGCCTGGCCTCGAATAGACTTTAGGTGCCGAAGGTGTGGAAGTGGAAGTTGACCTCCGGGACGGCAGTTTCCATGTGATTCGCTCGGTCTGTGCGATGGATGTCGGCAAAGTGATCAATCCGGCTCTCGCCAGAGGTCAGATTGTCGGAGCCATGGCCATGGGCATCGGCTATACAACCCGGGAGGCGTTCCTCTTTGACAAGCGGGAACGGGTGGTGAACGCCTCGCTGAGGGACTATAAACTCCTCCGTTACGGCGAGCATCCCGAGTACATCGTCGAGTTCATCGAAACACCCCATGGCGACGGTCCCTTCGGAGCCCGGGAACTTGGAGAGCAGGGCATAATCGGGATGCCCGGTACCTTGAGCGCCGCCTTCTCCCGAGCCGTGGGATCGCCCATCAATCGGCTGCCCATCACACCCGAATCGCTATGGAAAGCCGCGGGAGGCACCCTGTGTACTACGGAGGCGGTACTCAAATCGTCACCGGAGCCCGTCGACCGAATAATGAATTCGACGCGGCCATCGATTTGAAGCGTATCGATGATCTGACGGCATTTGACCCCGTGAATAGGCGTTTCGGCGCGGCTCTGAGACTCACGGATATCGTTTCTCAAACAGCGGTGCCGCTACTCTCCCGGGCTGCCCGTGGTATTGCCGATCGGACTATCCGCAACTCCATCACCTTGGGGGGCAACATCTGCGGACAGCTGCCCCTTCTTCTCTTCGATGCCTCAATCACCATCGCCGGTCCGACGGGCTCGAGAATCGCCCCCGCCATGGAGGTGTTCAGCAAGCGCCTGCAGCTCTCGGACCATGAAATCCTGGTGTCTGTGGAGATGCCTGAAGTGTCGGGAATCGAAGGTTTTTATCGGCGGAGAACTAAGGACGCCCGGGTCGATTACCCTTTGGTGACTCTGTGTATGGCGAGTATCGGGGGGGATTCGATTCGCCGTCTCCGGGGTGCACGGATATCCCCTCAGGTCTCCGGAGGCCGAGAAGTTTCTGAATGCCGGGGATGTCGTTTCGGCGATTGATGCGGTTTCGGATTCGATCCGGGACGATCATCGCGCCTCGGCGGTATATCGGCGGGATCTGTTGAAACTCACTCTGGAAGAGGGCCTGGCCCTATTGGAGGAATCGTGAAGGAATTCAGAAGCGAGAAACCCATCGATTTATCCATCAACGGCGAGATACGCAGCGTTCTGGTACGACCGGGAGATACATTACTGAAGGTGCTGCGGCAGAATCTCGGCATGACGGGAACCAAGCTGGGATGTGAAAACGGAGACTGCGGGGCCTGCACCGTGCAGCGGGACGGGATTCCCATAAAATCCTGCTGCACCCTGGTCGCGGACGTTTCCGACTCTGAAATCACCACGATTGAGGGGCTTCGGGGCACACCGATTCAAGATGCGTTCGTGAACGAGTACGGCTTCCAGTGCGGGTTCTGTACCCCCGGTCTGATGATGAATGCCGAAGCCCTGGTTCGAACGGTTCCGGATGCCGATAATGAGATTATTCGCGAATGGCTCGAGAGCAACATCTGCCGCTGCACCGGATATGAAACCATCGAACTCTCGGTGAAACGGGCCCTTGCGGAGGGTCAGGAGAACTGAATGCGCATTACACGAATTTGGGCCGATAAAGCGGGGGATTCCCATTACGAGGATCTCGAAGTGGAACTCAAGGACTCCGGGCTCATCGGCAGGGTTTCAAAGGGTCTTCCGGTCTCTCAGATGATCCTCCGGGAGAACGAACCGGGATACGACTACGACTGGCACGTCGCCCCCCGCCGTCAATACATCGTCATGCTCTCCGGCCTGGTGGAAATTCAGGTGTCGGACGGGGAAACGAGGGTCTTCGGCCCCGGTGAGATTGTCCTGGTGGAAGATACGACAGGGAAGGGGCACAAATCCCGTTCCCCGGATGGGAAGTCACGACGATCTGTCTTTCTGCCTTTGTGAAAAGGCCTTATCCGGCGGCGCGGACTCACTGTTTTGTAGCAATAGAGCCGAATGCCGGACACTCAAGAATGCCGTGAATTTAAAAGGCCGTCCCCCTGAAGAGGCGGCCTATTGTGTTGTGCGCCCGGCAGGGCGCACTCATTCTTCCAACGGATCCTAACCTTCGGAGCCGGTGGCGTCCTTGGGTCGGAGAATAAGATTGAGAACGATGCCGAAAATGGCGGCCAGTCCCAATCCGGAGAGATTCAGGTTTCCGAACTCAAAGGATGCCCCGCCCAGTCCGAGAACCAGCATGGCTGCGGAGATGATGAGAACCTTCGGGTTGGACAGATTCACTTTCGCATCCACCATGTTTTTGATTCCGATGGACGAAATCATACCGAACAGGAGAATGGAAATACCGCCGATCACCGGACCGGGGATGGTGGCGATGAGAGCGGTGAACTTGGGCACCAGTGACAGCAGAATGGCGAAGATGGCCGCGATGCGCATGATGATCGGATTGAAAGCACCGGTAAGAGCCACGGCTCCGGTGTTCTCCGAGTAGGTAGTGTTCGCCGGGCCGCCGATGAGGGCGGATATGGTCGTGGCGAGACCATCACCGATCAAGGTGCGATGAACGCCGGGATCTTTGATGAAATCCTTGCCCACCACATTGCCGATGGCCAATACATCACCGAAATGTTCCACCATCGTGACGATGGCGATGGGCAGTATCAAGC
>JARGFR010000014.1 GCA_029210985.1 Spirochaetaceae bacterium
TTTGTTATGTATTCCCAAGCAAATTCAATGGCTTCTTTTTTGAAATAATCGCCTAAAGACCAGTTGCCAAGCATCTCAAAAAAAGTATGATGCCGAGCTGTTCGGCCATTGGTGGTTCGAAGGTCCGGCGTTTCTGGATTTCTTTTTCCGTGAGTTTCATGCCGGCGACCATGGTTTAATGCAGGTGACACCCAGCGAATATCTCCATGTCTGGCCGCATGCTCAGGTCACAAGGCCGGCTTTCTCGAGTTGGGGCGATAAAGGCTACGGGCAGGTCTGGCTGGACGGATCGAATGATTGGATCTACCGTCATATCAATAAAATCATTGATCGGATGGCGGAGCTGGTTGACCGGTTTCCCGATGAAAAGGGATTGAAATTGAGAACCCTCAATCAAGCCGCTCGGGAGCTGCTTCTCGCTCAGGCTTCCGATTGGCCGTTCATCATCAAGACCGGGACAACCGTACCTTATGCCGAACGTCGAGTGAAGAGCCATATCCACAATTTCAATACCATCTATGAAAGTCTCTGCCGGAACACCGTCAAGACCGAATGGCTGACAAAGCTGGAAAAGAGAAACAATATTTTCAAAGATATCGATTATCGGATGTTCAAGAGAAAAGACGTCTGAGTTTTAATTGGTAGCGCCCTGGACACGAAACAGTTCCAGAATACATTGAATCCGTTCTGGAACGTTTGCCAGTTCCACTGCAATATTGTTCTCTTGCAGCTCTTTCTTGATTGTCAGAAGCAACGCAAGGGTATCGAAGTCAATATCTTCCACCTTTTCCAGATCCAGTTCCAAATACCCGAAGTCCTGTTCTCTTAGTCGACTCATCATCTCGCTAATCTGATTGCGGTGTTCTTCGCCTTTGAGCTGACCGCTCAATTTGACGCTTTTTCTTTCACTCACCATCGCCTCCGTGTTGAAGTCCATTATAGGGCTTTGATTCAGCTTTTTTGAACATTCAACCGCATTAACTTCAGAAGTTAAACGTATGTGTAGTAGTTTTCCGTCACCCGGATAACCCTATTCATGTTTTCTGTCTCCTCTTGATTGACGACAGAATTTGTGGGGGATAGGATGTGAAGAGTGGAAAAAAGTGGGGATAAGTAGGAAATTGTGGGATTAGAGGGAATCTGGGGACAATTCAACATCACAATTGATGAAAAGGGACGTATGTCCCTTCCCTCAAGGATTCGCGGAAAAATCAACGGCGATATCCTTGTTCTCACTAAGGGTGCGGAAAAGTGCCTCTGGCTCTATCTTCCCGAGGAATGGGACCGCGTATCCGAACAGCTGATCAGCGGCGCATCCGTGTTTTCCCTCAACACTCAAGATGTCTTGAGGCGGTTTATCGCCCCCGCAGAGGAAATCTCGGTGGACAAAGCCGGTCGGGTGAAACTTTCTCCGTCTTTGATGAAATCGGTCGGACTCGGTCGGGACTGTTATCTGCTGGGCATGGGCGAACGATTAGAAATTTGGGACGAGACCGTCTATGAGCGCTTCGAAGAGGAGCGATCCGCCGAGGTGAAAGAGACCTGGGAGGGTCTCGGCGGCTCAGGGGCGGTCTCGTGATTCCCATCCATGTGTCGGTCATGCCGAATGAAATCCTGGAGTATCTGAAACCGTCTGTCGATCAGCCTCTGATTATTGACGGCACTCTCGGAGAAGGCGGTCATTCGCTTCGATTTCTCCAGGCCTATCCACAAGCTAAAGTTATAGGAATTGACGCGGATTCGGTTATGGCCCGACGGGCCGCAGATCGCTTGAGCGATTGGACAGACCGGTTCGAACTGCATATCGGCTGGACTGATGAAGTACTTCGAGACTGGGAGGGGCCCGGGCCCGACGTCATTCTCATGGACCTAGGCATTTCCACCTATCATTTCGACGGCAGCGGCCGGGGATTTTCCTTCAAGTCCGACGAACCTTTGGATATGCGGTTGACGGATACCGATGGTGATGACGCATCGGAGTTGGTGAACGGTCTGGGGGAATCCGACCTTGCCGACCTGATATTCGAATTCGGAGAGGAGCGCTTCAGCCGGCGGATTGCGAAAAGAATTGTTGAAGAGCGGCGACGTTCACGAATCGAGGATTCGGCTACGTTGGCCCGGATCGTGGCCTCCGCCGTGCCTGCGAAGGCGCGGCATGGACGAATCCATGCCGCGACACGGACATTTCAGGCTTTGCGGATCGCCGTAAATGATGAGTTGGGCCGACTTGAACGTCTTCTGGAAACCGCTCCCGGCCTTCTGGCTCCAGGCGGACGGTTGGGTATCATCAGTTTCCATTCCTTGGAAGACCGACTTGTTAAAAGGCGTTTTCGTGCGCTCGATAGACGATATGACGGCACATTCGAAGTTCTGACGCGGAAGCCGCTGGTACCATCCGAAGAGGAAGCGAAGGCCAACCCGCCATCCAGGAGCGCCAAATTCCGCGTCATAGAGAAGCCGATTGACGGAGGCATCATATGATGCGTCTGTTCAGCATTCTGGTGCTTATCAGCGTCCCTCTTTTGATGATGTTGCAGGTCCTTCAGTCCTATCGATATGCCGTCGCTCTGGAAGATGCCGAGAACTATGATGCGGTTCAGCTGGACATGCTGGAAGACAATAAACGAATACTAGCCGGAATTGCCGTTTTCAGCGCACCGGCCAGGGTGTATAGAGTAGCGGAAGAGTCTCTTGAACTCGCCCCGGCATCTCCCGAAAAGGTTCTGCAGGTTCGTTTCCCCGATTCGGCCGGCGGTGCTCCGTGAACGCATTGGTCGACACTTTGGATGCCGGAACAATCGCAAGAATCGTCGGGGGCCAATTGAGCGGCGACTCCAACTCCGCCGTTGTTCGTGCCAGAGCCGATTCTCGGCTGTGCCGGCCCGGAGATCTTTATGTCGCGCTGCCCGGGGAGAGAACAGACGGCAGTCTTTTTGTTGAATCGGCGTGGAGTGCCGGTTCCTCCGTGGTGCTGGCGGATCAAACACGTCGAGTTCCAAGACCGCCGAACGGCAAGGCTCTCGTGGAAGTGTCCGATCCATTGGCGGCACTCCAGCGCCTCGCCAAGAAACGCCGGGAGCAGGCAGCAGGGCTGAAAGTCGTCGGCATTACCGGAAGCAATGGTAAAACCACCACAAAAGAGATACTTGCGGCGATTCTCGTCGATTGGAAGAACGAGAGAGTACTCGTCACCGAAGGCAATTACAATTCCGAAATCGGACTGCCCCTCACCATGATCGACCTTCGGGCCCGTCATGAGCTGGCCGTCCTTGAGATGGGGATGAATCGACAGGGCGAAATGGCGCTCCTTGCGGATATCGGAAAACCCGATGTCGCAGTGATTACGAATATCGGAAGCGCCCATGTGGGTATGCTGGGCTCCAGGAAGGCTGTCGCGGAAGAGAAACGAGCCATATTCAACGGCGCCGGAAAGAACACCGTCGCCGTCATCGGTGCCGATGAACCCTGGAAGGACTTTCTTCTGGAGCATTTCCCAGGCACCGTCAGGCTGTTCGGCGTATGGGGCCTCGACGGCTGGGAAAATGCCCAAAGTCGCGGGCTTGATGGTTATTGTCTGGTGCGTCACGGCAGGAATATAGATTTTCAGCTGCCCGGCCGGCACAGCGTTCTTAATGCCATGGCGGCCGTGGCGGCCGCGTTGGCTCTCGGGGCACCGGAAGATTCCATCGTCAAGGGTTTGGAGTCAGTCAAGGCCTCATTCGGACGTTCGGAAGTGATGAGAGGCCGTGTGACGGTGATTCGGGATTGCTATAACGCCAATCCGGAGTCGCTTCAGGCCGCTCTGGATCTTTTTGCGGTAACAGAAACCAAAGGAAATCGTGTACTCGTGCTGGGTGAGCTCCTGGAGCTCGGGAGTGAGACGGAAGGTGCGCTGCGAAAGGCTGGGGGAGCGGCCGTGGCGGCAGGTCCGGATGTCTTGTTTCTGTACGGTGAGTCCATGACTCTCGTCGAGACTGCGGCCAAAGATGCAGGTTTTGACGGACAGCTCCGGTGTTTTACTGATATCGGGGAATTGGAGATGGCCCTATCTGCGGTTCTGGGTGACGGAGATGTTGTCCTGCTCAAGGGATCTCGGGGAAGTGCGCTGGAACGCTTGAATCAAGTTTTTACGGAGGTCGGAGCCGGATAAACGGCGATGAGGGAGGGGTAATGATAAAAGCGATTCTCTATCCTCTGGTGGACAGCATCAGAGCGTTCAATATATTTCAATATATCAGTTTTCGGTCCGCCTACGCGGCGGTATCGGCGCTCCTGATGTCTTTTCTCCTGGGTCCATGGGTGATACGGAAACTTGCCGGTCTGAAAATCGGACAGGAAATCCGGCAGGATGGTCCGGAAACCCATTTGGCCAAAGCTGGAACTCCGACCATGGGCGGAACCTTAATCATCATATCCTTTGTCGTCAGTGTCCTGCTCTGGCAGGAAGTGACCGCGTTTTATACCTGGGTCGTTGTTGCTACGGCCATCGGTCTGGGCTTTCTGGGTTTCCTGGATGATTTTCTGAAGATCACCAGGAGGAATTCCGACGGCTTGCGTGCCGGAGTGAAATTCTCCGGTCAGATTTTGGTATCGCTGGTGATTATGGTCATCATTTATGTCCTAAGAAACGATCAGACGACATTGCTCTATATTCCGTTTTTCAAGAATGCCGTCGCCGATCTCGGTGTTTTCTATATTCCATTCGGAGTATTGATGATCGTGGGAATGTCGAACGCCGTGAATCTGACGGACGGCCTCGACGGTCTGGCGACCGGACTGACGGTCATCGCCTTGATGGCGGTCACAATCCTGGCCTATCTGACCGGTCATTCGGAATTCGCCCGATATCTCTTCATCCCTTATCTGCCGGGAGCCGGTGAACTGACCATCAGCGCAACCGCTTTGCTCGGTGCCTGCGTCGGATTTCTGTGGTTCAACACCCATCCGGCCGAAGTGATGATGGGCGACACCGGCAGTCTCACCTTGGGAGGCTTGCTGGCCGTATTCGCATTGCTTCTGAAGAAGGAAATCCTGCTGCTGATTATCGGCGGTGTGTTCGTTATGGAAACTCTCTCGGTGATTATCCAGGTGGTCGGATTCAAACGCACCGGTCGGCGGGTCTTCAAGATGGCGCCGCTGCATCACCATTTTGAATTATCCGGCTGGGCGGAAAGCAAAGTCGTCGCTCGGTTCTGGATACTCGGCGGTATGTTCGCGATCCTCGGACTCAGCACGTTAAAGATACAGTAGGAGAGAAGTTAAACGTGAGTATCGGAGTATTCAAGGCAGAGAAACTCAAAGGGCATGAACCGATGAAAGGTATGCTCTCCGTACAATTTCTCCTGGTAGGGATTGGCGCGGTCATGCTTTTCTCGGCGTCTTGGTATTTCGCTCGAACCGTATTCGGCGATCCTTTCCGGATCTGGCGAAGACAGTTGGTATGGATCGCTCTGGGATGCATCGCCGCTTTTGGTGTGTCGAAAGTTCCGAAAGAATGGATTCGAGGGTCGGTCCCCACTCTGGTGTGGACTGCCATCATTATGAATATGCTCACCTATGTTCCGGGTATCGGCTATGAGTCCGGCGGCGCACGGCGATGGGTGGAGTTTTTTGGTCTGACGTTTCAGCCTTCGGAGCTGACTCGGGTCGTTCTGGTACTCTATCTGGCAAGGATGCTTGAGAAAAATGAGGGACGGTTGGGGAATTTTAAAGACGGCTTGCTGCCGCCCCTCCTTATCGTATCCGCGCTGGTATTGACCGTATATTTCCAGAATGATTTTTCCACGGCGGCATATTTACTACTCATCGCCATGGGCATGTTTTTTGCCGCCGGTGTGTCCAGAGCCGCCATCGGAGCTTCGGCGGCAGCTGTCGTCCTGACCTCCGCCTCAATGCTCCTGGCAAAGCCCTACAGGCTTGAACGGCTCCGTTCCTGGCTCCGTCCCGACGAAGATCCCTCAGGTGCCGGTTATCAGCTTCTAAGGGCAAGGGTGTCATTGGAGCGGGGTGGTTTCTGGGGACGTGGGCTTGGCCGGGGAGAAGTAAAGCGCGGCGGACTGCCTGCCGCCCATTCCGACTTTGTTGTTGCCGTTCTTGGAGAGGAAGCCGGGCTGATCGGCATTGCTTTCATTCTAGGCTTGTTTACGCTGTTTGCAGTCAAAGGCTGGGCTTTGGCCGAAGAGGCAGCCGACGGATTTTCGAGATGGGGTATTTTCGGCCTGGTAACGGCGGTTTACTGGCAGGCTCTTATCAATTTCGCTGTCGTTTCCGGCACTCTTCCGGCCACCGGCGTTCCCCTTCCGTTGTTTTCCGCCGGAGGCTCCGCGGCTTTCGTGACTTTGGTGATATTCGGTCTCATCGCTAATCTTTCGGAGGGCGATCGATGACAATCGTGAGACGCCGGAAATCCGGTCGGCTGATATCCATCATCATAGTCTCCGGACTCACCATCGTTCTGGCGGCACAATTGTCCTGGATTTACTGGATTTCGCCTCAAATGGCGATTCGCAGAATCACATTGGAAAGCGACTTAAAGGTGACCGACCGGCAGCTGATGGAGATGATTTCCATCGAAGGGGAAACTTGGGCCTCCCTGGATGAGGGACTTTTGGAGGCACGCCTCGAATCCTATCCGGTTATACGGAGAGCACAGGTGATCAAGGTATTCCCCGATACATTGAAGGTGTTCCTTTATCGGCGACATCCCTTGGTGGTGGCGTTTTCCGACTCGGCCGAGGCCGGACGGCCGGCCGTTTTCGACAATGAGGGATATGCTCTGCAAATCGGTCTGGACTCCAATTCGGTGAACCTGCCGATTCTATCAGGGCCAAAATTTTCCGAACCGGATCTTGGTGCTCGTTTACCTGATGACTTCATGGGAGTCTTGACGGGACTTGATACGCTGAGGAACGAGGATCCTACCATCTTTGCACTCATTTCTGAAATTGAAATTATTCCCAGGGTAAACGAGGGTTTCGACTTGAAATTGTATATGAATCACGTCCCCATCCCGATTCTTATCGATCGGCAGGTGACGGTTGAATCGATCCGTCAAGCCATCCTGGTTCTGGACGTCTTATCATCCGGTTCTGCCGGTACTGTGGATGAGGCCGATATGCGCGGCGGACACGTTGTGTTTCACCGTACGGAGGAAAGCTGAATGGCCGAAAGCGAAGTCATCGCCGGTCTGGATATCGGCACTGATAAGATACGGGTTCTCGTAGCCGAGTATGGGTCGAGAGGGGAACTCATAGTATCCGGTTGGGGTGAAAGCCGATCAGACGGTTTGCGCAAGGGTGTCGTTGTGAATATTGAATCGGCCCGGGAAGCCGTTCAGGCCGCCGTTGAAGCCGCGGAGCACGAATCCGGCAGAACTGTGACAGGTTTGTGGGCCTCCTTGGGCGGTTCTTCGGTGGACAGTCTGAACTCCCGAGGCGTCGTGGCGGTTTCCGGAAAGAACCGGGAAATTGGTGCGGCTGATGTGGAGAGGGTTCTCGAGGCCGCCCGGGCGGTCGTCATTCCCATGGACAGGGATATACTTCATGTCCTTCCCCAAGAATATATTATCGACGATCAGGGCGGGGTACGGAATCCCAAGGATATGATCGGGGTTCGGCTTGAGGCTGAAGTGCACATTGTCACGGCTTCCGTCTCGGCTACGAAGAATATGACAAAGGCGGTGGAACGTGCGGATTACAAAGTGCGGGACGTCGCTCTCGGCAGCCTCACGGCCGCCAGAGCTCTTCTGAGTGAGGACGAAAAGGAAATGGGCGTCCTGCTTGTGGATATCGGCGCCTCATCAACGGATTACATCCTGGTCCAAGGCGGAGCGCCTCGCATAACCGGTTCCATACCGGTCGGCGGTGCTCAGGCCACATCGGATTTGTCTATTGTCCTGAAAACACCAATGGACGCGGCGGAGCGCCTGAAGCGTGAATCCGGCTGCTGCTGGGAACCCCTGGCCGATTCGGAAGAGCCCGTCATCATTCCTGGTGTGGGCGGACGCCCGCCCGTACCTGTCCTGGTTACGGAACTGTGCAGAATCCTGCGTCCTCGAATGGAGGAGATTTTCGGACTCATCCGCGATCAGGTTGCCAAATATCCCGGTGCGTCGAGACTGGCCGGAGGTATCGTCATCACCGGAGGAGGGTCCCTGCTCTCCGGCGTTACCGAATTGGCGGGCCGTGTGTTCGAACAGCCGGCAAGGCTGGGACAGCCTAAATCATCGGTGAAATGGCCTGAAATCTGTCGGAATCCGAATTGGTCGACAGCGGCGGGTCTGATCCTTCTTGGCGACGCGGTGATGAGAAAAGGAGTGGTAAACGAACATCCTGAGAATACCGCGGAAGATTCCGGAGTTTTCAAGGGTTTGGTTCGTTGGCTTGGTGAATTCTTCTAGAGAGTGGATAAAACAACCCGGGGAGGGGTGAAAATATGGATCTGGAAATCTTGGACGAGAGAGCGGCGGGAAAGACCGTCATCAAGGTCATCGGCTGCGGCGGTGGGGGCAGCAATGCCGTTGCACGCATGATTCAAGTCGGTGTCGCAGGTGTGGACTTCATTGCCGCGAATACAGATCTTCAAGCGTTGGAGTCTTCGCTGGCGGCGACCAAAGTTCCTTTGGGTCGTCAAGTGACCGGCGGATTAGGCGCCGGCGGGAAGCCTGAGATCGGTGAGCAGGCCGCTGAAGAGGACAGGGAGACCATTCAAAACGTTCTCAAAGGCGCCGACATGGTATTTGTCACCGCCGGAATGGGCGGAGGTACCGGTACCGGGTCGGCTCCGGTCATAGCCAGAATCGCCAAGGAATTGGGATGTCTCACCGTCGCGGTGGTGACACGGCCTTTCAGTTTCGAGCGGCAGAGAAAAATGGAACTGGCCGATGCGGGAGTCGATCGGCTCAGGGAGCACGTTGATACTCTCATCACCATCCCGAATGAAAATTTGCTCAAGCTGGTTGACCGGAGAACACCCATCAGAGAGGCCTTCCTGAAAGCGGACGACGTTCTGAGGATGGGTGTTCAGGGAATTTCAGATCTGATCACCAAGCGGGGCGAAATCAATATCGACTTTGCGGATGTTCGAACCGTCATGGAAGGGCAGGGCGATGCCCTCATGGGCATCGGCGAAGGGCGGGGAGACAATCGCGCGGTCGATGCGGCTACCATGGCCATCGAGAACCCTCTCCTTGATGAGGTGAATATTGAGGGAGCCAAAGGATTGCTGGTGAATGTGACCGGCGGACCGGATTTTTCACTCTTTGAATATAATGAAATCATGGACATCGTTTCCTCTCGGGTGGACATGGGCGCCACTGTGATTGCCGGGCAGGACACCGATGAAAACATGGGCGATGAAGTCCGTGTCACCGTGATTGCAACCGGTTTCGGCGGTTCGGTGGAACGTCATACTCACAGCGAGAACGTTCATGAAGTCACCGGTGAAGAGGTGCTCCCATACGATGTCTGGAAAGGATTGAGCGAAGGTCGCGGCATGGCCGCATCCGCACCTCCTATTACGGGAATGACGGAAAAGGAAATTACCGGTGCCGCATGTTCCAGCGGTCTCGGCGGTCTGCTCGATGAAACCGATCTTCTCATCCCCACAGTGATGAGGGAAAAACGATTTGGCGGCGGGAGATAAGGTGGACGGAGCGCGATTGGCCGTCGAATACGAAGGCTATCTCCGGAATGAACTGCGAGTGGCGGATTCCACAGCCGGCACTTATGTCGCTGAAGCTCGACGCTTCGGTCGGTGGCTTGATGAAACGGACATGGCTGCAGACCTTGTGAACGGTACGGATATTGAATCCTATGTTGCGTCCCGAAGCAGTTCAGATCCGTTGAGTGCCCGAACAATTTCCCGGATTTTCAGTTCCCTGAGGTCGTTCTTTGCGTTCCTCTGCATCGCGGGTTACCGATCGGATGATCCATCCCGGGATGTTGAGCGACCAAAGATCGGACGGAATCTGCCCGAAGTGCTGGAAGTCAGTGAAGTGGAAAAATTCCTCGATTCCATCGACTTGGGTACACCGTACGGCGTCAGGGATCGGACACTCTTCGAACTCATCTACTCCTGTGGTCTGCGGGTGAGCGAAGCCGTCGAACTCAACCTGTCTCAAATCTTCGTGAAAGAAGGGTTGATTCGGGTCACGGGCAAAGGAGACAAAGAGCGGCTTGTGCCTTTGGGTGATGAGGCCGAAAGCTGGCTGCGGCGATATCTGCGGGAAGCCAGACCTCAACTGCTGAAGGGTCCCTCGTCAAACGACAAGGTATTTCTGAATAACCGTGGAGAGGGGCTTGGACGAAAAGGTATGTGGAAGCGGTTCCGCGGCATCGCCGCAAGGGCGGATGTGGATGGGAAAATCCATACACTCCGACATTCTTTTGCCACCCACCTGCTTCACGGTGGTGCGGATTTGCGCAGCGTTCAGGAGCTGTTGGGGCACGCGGACATCAGCACGACTCAGATTTACACGCATTTGAATCAGGACGATATGGCAAGGGCTCATGAGGCCTATCATCCCAGGGGGTAGGGAACAGATGATTCGAAATCGCGGCGGACATAGCATGATTATTCTCCTCCACCTTGTCGGTATTGCTGTCGCACTGAGCATGTTAATCTCCTGCGGCTCCGCCGCAAACACCGGTGAGTTGGCGGAACGGATCGCCGCCGAGGATGGTCGGACCGATGACGACGAACGCATCGCCGAGCTCAAGGCTGAAATACGTGATGTGGATAAGCAGGTGGAAAAAACCATCGAATCGGTGAAGCGGAAAGGCACATATTGGCGATTGCTGGGTTTGAAATACATGGATTACCAAATGTGGGGAGAAGGTCTGAACGCCTTTGACGAAGCAGTCAAAATTTATCCGGAGCACGCCGTTCTCCAGTATGACCGCGGGTTGTGCGCCGGTCAGATGGCTTTGGCTTCCGTGAAAATCGAAGAAAGAAATCGATATCTCAGCGAATCAGAAGCCGGATACCGGCGGTCTCTGGCTCTGGATCCTCGCTATTCACCGGCGATGTATGCGCTGGCTGTCCTCCTGGTGTTCGAAATGGATAGACCGGGGGAGGCTGTTGTGCTTCTTGAAGACTACCTGGATATTGAACGGAGCGACGTACCCGGGAGGTTTCTCCTTGCCCGGTCCTATCTGGCTGTCGGTCGGCCGTCCCAAGCCCTGGAGCTTTACGATGAGATTACACGAATCGCAAAGAATCCGGCGGATGCCGCCAAAGCCGAGGAATTGTATGCCCGTACGGCCGGAGGCGACAATGAACGGTAACGCCGCGTTCCTCCACATGGCCGTCAATCGATTGCCCGGGCATTATGGATGGCACAAGAAACAGGTGCTCGCCTCATGTCGCGACGAGAAAGACCTCCCCGATGCCATCGTCGAATATGGCCGTTTGAGGTCTGATCGCTGCCGTACACCCCTTCCCGCCGCTCCACGGTTGATGAGGGAAGCCGAAGGCGATCTCAGGCGGATGCGAACCTACAGTATCGGTTACAGAATTCTCGGTGAAGGAGACTACCCGGCGCCTTTGGCCCTCATTGAGGATCCGCCTTTCATCCTGTTCCACCGCGGTACTCCTCACGACGCCGAAAAACCTTGCGTGGCCATTGTCGGTACACGCCGCCCCGGTTCCGCGGCACAGCGTCAGGCATTCCGACTGGGGTTGGAATTCTCATACGCGGGATATCCTGTTGTTTCGGGACTGGCTTTCGGTATCGATCGAGCCGCTCACGAAGGAGCACTCTCCGGCAGCGGAACGACTTGGGCTGTTCTGGCAGGTGGATTGGACAGGCCCAGCCCCATGGCTCATCGGCGCATTGCCGCCCGGATTATGGATGCCGGCGGATCTTTGCTTGGCGAGATGCCGCCGGGTTCTTATCCGGCCAAATATGCCTTCCCCAGACGCAACAGAATTCTCAGCGGCCTTTGTCGTGGATGCATTGTCGTGCAGGCTCCCGAAAGATCAGGAGCCCTCATCACCGCGGATTTCGCTCTGGATCAGAACCGGGATGTCTATGTCGCTTCGGCCGGCACATCGGGCCGCGCTTCGGCCGGGACAATGAACCTGGAACAGCAGGGTGCCGGGGTCATTTCAAGCGCGGCGGATGTCTTGGGGGACTGGGGCCGATTTCTCGATATCCGCACGGTGTGTTCGGTTTCAGGACCGGAGACTCCCCGAGAGGTGGCCCGATTGATGAAACAGGAACTTAACGGCCGGATTTACCGGTATATGGGAGGATGGTTTGAGTACAGAGGCGCATGATTGGTTGGAACATCTTCGGGATGTACGGCGTCTCTCCGACGCCACGATACGGTCCTATCGCCGGGATTTGGCGGCATGGGGGGCCTTTCTTTCAGAACACGGGCTCACCGAAAACGAAGCGGGTCAGGGCGAAGCGCGTTCTTTCATGGCACGGATGTCATCCCGGCATATGGCCCCAGCCACGGTCAATCGCCGCCTCTCCGCACTGAAGGGTTACTACGAGTGGCGACGCCGGCGCATACCCGGAGGGCAAAATCCCTTTTCGGGTTCCCGGACGGTGAAAAAGGGCCGAAAACTTCCCGGGTATCTCACTCATGATGAAATTGAATTGTTTCTCGAATACACGGGAGAGGACTTTGCCGGGTTGAGGGATCGGGCACTGTTTGAACTTCTTTATTCCACCGGCTGCCGAGTCGGTGAAATATGCTCACTGGATGTTTCCGACGTGATGCGGCGTCAGGTCCGGGTTCGGGGTAAGGGCAACAAAGAGCGTTTGGTCTTTGTCGGATCCAAAGCGTCCGAGGCACTGGACGCATACCTGCCCCTCAGGCTCGAGCATGTTGCCGATGATATCGACAGCAGGCGCGCACTGATTCTGGATCTCAGGGGAAACCGACTCACCACCCGGGGCGTCTACTATCTCATTCGCCGCTATGCCGCGTTGACGGGTATGGCCAAGAACGTCACGCCTCACACCTTCCGGCACAGCTTCGCGACACATGTGCTGGATGAAGGTGCTGACATCAGAGTGGTACAGGAAATGCTCGGACACGCCAGCATTTCAACAACACAAATCTACACCCACACCGGCATAGAGCGAATCAAGCAGGTTTACCGCTTGTCTCATCCCCATGCCAAACGTACGGTGAATGCGGGAGGCCAAAATGGCTGAAATCAGAGGAACCACCATCGTTGCTGTTCGTAGGGACGGACAGGTGGCCATGGCCGGCGACGGTCAGGTTACTATGGGCGAATCGGTGATTATGAAAGGCAGCGCTCGTAAAGTGCGTCGTCTCTACGATAACAAGGTTCTGGTGGGGTTTGCCGGTTCTACGGCGGACGCCTTCACGCTGGAGGAGCTTTTTGAGGCGAAGCTGAAGGAATTTTCCGGTGACGTCACTCGTTCGGCGGTGGAGCTGGCGAAAGAATGGCGCACCGACAGAGTCCTTCGCCGCCTTGAGGCAATGCTGTTGGTGGCGGACTCCGGACGCACCTTGCTCATCAGCGGCAACGGGGATGTCATCGAACCGGATGAAGGTGCGGTTGCCATCGGAAGCGGCGGAAATTATGCCTATGCCGCGGCACGGGCATTCCTGGATGCTTCAGATCTGAAAGCTGCGGAAATCGCCCGGAAATCTCTGCTGATCGCCGCGGACATCTGCGTTTTCACCAATGACTCGATTACTTTGGAGGTGCTGGAAGATGAGTAAACTGACAGGCCTCACACCACAGGAAATTGTTGACGCCCTGGATCATTACATCATCGGACAGAAAGCCGCCAAGAAGGCGGTCGCCATCGCCCTGCGAAATCGACAGCGGCGTGCAAAACTGGCTGACGATATTCGGGATGAAGTCGCTCCCAAGAATATACTGATGATCGGCCCTACAGGTGTCGGCAAGACCGAAATCGCCCGCCGCCTGGCGAAATTATCCGGGGCTCCCTTTATCAAGGTTGAGGCGACAAAATTTACCGAAGTGGGCTATGTCGGCAGGGATGTGGAGTCCATGGTCCGAGATCTGATGTCCAGGGCCGTCTCCATGGTGAAGGATGAGATGAAAGCCGGAGTGGAAGAGGCCGCCAGGGAAGCCGCGGAGGAAATCCTGTTGGATATACTCGTACCGGGATCCTCCTCGCCTCCTCCTGAAGGAGCGGATGTTCAGACGCCGGTGGAGCCCGACCGGGGCAGCCATGCCCGGGAAGTGCTGCGCCGGAAGCTGCGTGAGGGTGCCTTGGACGAGAGGATGGTGGAAATCACATCCGGCGGGGGACGAAAGCCTCATGTCGAAGTGATTTCGGGAGCCGGTGTCGAGCAGATGGGCTTCGATTTCGGCAATCTCGGATCCATATTCCAGGGACCGAAGAAACCGCGAAAGGTGATAGTTGCCCGGGCCAGAGAAATCCTCGAAGCCGAACAGCAGGAAAAACTGATCGACGCCGAAAGCGCCACCGAAATGGCCCGGGAAAGGGTACAGGACGCCGGCATCATCTTCATTGATGAAATCGACAAGATCGCAGTGAAAGAAGGCCGTTCCGGCGGACCCGATGTCTCCAGAGAGGGTGTCCAGCGGGATATCCTTCCGATTGTCGAAGGATCCACCGTGAACACCAAATACGGAATGGTGGATACCGGTCACATTCTCTTCATTGCCGCCGGAGCGTTCAATCTTTCCAAACCATCGGACCTGATTCCGGAGCTGCAGGGACGTTTTCCCCTGAGAGTTGAGCTCGAATCCCTGAGTGCGGCCGACTTTAAAGAAATTTTGACTTCCCCCAGGAACGCGCTGACTAGGCAGTACGTCGAACTCCTGGCCACCGAAGGGGTTGTTTTGGTCTTCCAGGATGATGCGGTTAAACGACTGTCCGATATAGCCGCTGAGGTGAACTCGCGAACAGAGAACATCGGTGCCCGACGGCTTCACACCGTATTGGAACTGCTTCTGGAGGACGTTTCCTTCAATGCGCCGGATATGGAGGGACAGACGGTGAGGATTACACCCGATTATGTAGACGAGAAACTCTCTGAAATCGTAGAGGATCGGGATCTTTCCCGCTTCATCTTATGAGGTTCATCTCTAAGCGGAGGCGTCGAGAGTGCCGAACATGGAGAAGAGGGGACATCGGACAGTCCTGGGAGGGATTTATGGTAGAAAACAGCACTTTCGGTCGATCAGTCGAGCTTCTTCGGAGAAATATGGCGGTCTCAACACTGCGGCGTGAGGTTATTGCCAACAATATCGCCAACGCGGAGACACCGAACTTCAAGCGTTCTGAAGTGAGTTTCGAAGCCGAGCTTGGGAGAGCCCTGGCATCTGAAAAGCGTGGACCGTCTCTCGGGACACTGACACATGAAGATCACATCCCGTTCCGTCGGGCGGTGGACTACAGAACCGTCGGTCCCAAAGTGGTTCTGGACTACCTGACAACCGGTAAGAACAACGGAAACAACGTGGACATCGAACGGGAAATGATGAATGCCACTGAAAATCAAATGATGTATGAATTGATGACCAGCGCCGTGAACCATGAGTTCCGGCAGGTCAATATCGTGCTGCGCTAGGTATGAGGAAGGAGTAGGCAAATGGGACTTTTTACAACCATCAATACAGCGGCATCGGGATTGACGGCGGAGCGACTTCGCCTGGATGTCATCTCGGACAACATCGCCAACGCCAATACCACCCGCACAGCCGAAGGCGGCGCATTCCGCAGGAGCCGGGTCGTATTCCGGCCCCGGGTTGACCAACCGTACTGGCGCAGCCCGTTTCTTCCCGAATCCATGCAGAACAAGATCGGTTCGGGCGTGAGGGTGGCGTCAATCGAAAAAGACATGGATTCGGAACTTGTCCTTAAATGGGACCCGACTCATCCGGACGCCATCAAGACCGGTCCGAAAACCGGATATGTGGAACTGCCCAACGTCAATGTTGTGAGTGAGATGGTGGATATGATCTCGGCTTCGAGGGCCTATGAGGCCAACGTAGCGATTATGGATGGGTCCAAGAGTATGTTCCGTAAGGCCCTGGAGATTGGGAGATAGTCATGAGCGTGATTGATGCGAAACAAGCCCTGGGGCACATTGTCGAACTGAATCGGACGAACGCCGGTCATCTCGACAGCAACGGCCGAAAAGGATTGGCCGTCGAGAAAGAAACAGGTGATTTCGGAAACCTGATGGCCGAGGCCGTCGGCCGTGTTTCCGACAAGCAGCTGAGTGCCGATCAGATGTTCGAGAGGATGATCACTCATCCGGATGAAGTGGAACCGCACGATGTCACCATCGCAATGGCTCAGGCCGAAATGAGCCTGAACCTGACGAAGGCCATCGTCGACCGTGCCGTGAAAGCGTACAACGACATCACGGCGATGAGATAGCTATAGAAAAAGGCGGTTGGGGAACCGCCTCTAAATAGATCCGTCGAGGAGTTCCTCGGCGGTACACTGGGAGGGGTAAAATAATGCCGGAATGGCTGACAAAAATCTTCGGGAGGATCAAAGACCTTTGGGGTCAGTGGTCTCTTCCCCGTAAACTCGTACTCTTCGGCGTTGCCGCCGTTGTCATCGTTGCCTTCGTACTCTTGGCCACCGTTTCGGCAAAACCGACACAGGTTCCGATATTCAATACAATTATCGAGGATCAGCAGATGGTGGATCGTATATCCACCGCTCTGGATGCGGAGAACATCGCTCATACCATTGGTGCTGACGGGCGAATTTACGCCCAGGATGATGTCACCGCCAGAATGGCCCGATCCCTTCTGGTCAGGGAAGATCTCCTTCCCGGTCAGCTGGATCCCTGGAATTTCTTTACCAACATGGATCGCTGGACACTGACGGATTTCGACAGGGATATCAATCTCCAGCGTGCCCTCACAACCAATCTGGAACAGCATATCGCGTCGCTGGCGGACGTGGATTCGGCCAAGGTCTCTCTGGTGCTTCCCGAAACCCAGCTTTTTGTCGAAGATCAGAAACCCGTCACCGCGTCGGTGATTATTCAGCCCAAGCCCGGCAGCGATATCAGCGAAAACCGTAAGAAGGTTGAAGGCATTGTGAAGCTGATTCAATTTGCCGTCGAGGGTCTGCTTGCCGAGAACATCACGATCATGGACTTCAGAGGAACGGTGCTCAACGACTTCACCGGTCTGGAGGATGTGGACAGGCTGGACCTGACCAGTAAGATGCTTCGGCAGAAAAGAGCACTGGAAGCCCAGTATACCGCGACAATCCTCCAGTCACTGAGCGATGTCTTCACACCGTCAAGGGTGAATATCGTGAATTTCGATATCGACCTGGAGTTCGTCAAGAAGGCGATTGAGACCCAGGAGCATTTTCCCATCACCATGAAGGAGGACAATCCGAATACTCCCTACAGCGAATTGGAAGTGGTTCCGTCTATTGTCAGAAGTCGGGAGAACTCCAGTGAAAACTTTGAAGGCACCGGCTTCAATCCCGAGGGTCCTCCGGGGCAGGAGGGACAGACTCCGCCGGCATACCAGGATTTGAACAATCTGGTGGGCCGTTATGAGTCTGATCGGAATATTGAGAATTTCGAGATTAATGTCCGGAATACCTCTGAAGAAAAAAGCCCCTATGAAATCAAACGAATCAGCCTCGGTATGGTGATTGACGGAACCTGGGAGATTAAATACGACGAGGAAGGCGAACCGGTTCTGCTCCCCGGCGGTGGACGTGAACGGGAATATAAACCTGTCGCAGATGAAATACTTGCTCAGGCTCAGCAAGTCGTCGAAGGTGCCGTAGGCTTCTCAAGGGCCAGGGGTGATGTTGTCACCGTCGAGAATATTCCTTTTGATCGAAGCGAACAGTTCCGTCTCGATGACGAAGCGTGGATGCGCAAGCGTCAGGTGCAAAGAGTTATCCTCTGGAGTATCATCGGATTGACAGGGGTTATCTTCCTGTTCGTTGTCGCACGACTTATCAGCAGGCAGCTCGAACGGCGCCGGCGTGAACGAGAAGAAGAGCTGGCGCGGCAGCACCAGGCGATGCGGGAGCAGGCGCTCAGGAGTGCCGAGGAAGAAGGAATCGAAGTCGAAATGTCCGTCCAGGAAAGGGCCCGGATCGAGATGCAGGAAAATGCCAAAAATATGGCACGAGAGCATCCCGAGGATGTGGCTCAGCTCATACGCACCTGGCTTGCGGAGGAGTAGGGTATGGCCAAGATGAATCAGGCCGCCGCCGGGGGCGAAACCAGGAAACCCGGCGCCGGAGCGTCCAAGAGCGGCGGAACACACAAAGAAGAGCTCAGCGGAAAACAGAAAGCCGCCATATTCCTGGTCACCCTGGGTTCGGATATCTCTTCGGAGATTTTCAAACATCTAAGGGAAGATGAGATAGAAACCCTCACTTGGGAAATCGCGAGACTCGAGAATATTGAGCCCGAAGAGCGGGATATGGTGCTCCAGGAGTTCCAGGAATTGATGATGGCTCAGGACTTCATCACTTCCGGCGGTATCGATTACGCTCGGGAACTGCTGGAAAAATCCCTGGGGAATCAGAAGGCGGTGGACATCATCAACCGCCTGACCAGTTCGCTGAAAACACGGCCATTCGACTTTATCCGCCGGACGGATCCGGCGAATCTCCTCAACCTCATACAGCAGGAACATCCCCAGACCATTTCCCTCATCCTGGCCTATCTTGAGCCGGCAAAGGCCTCCCAGATTCTGGCTCAGCTCCCCCAGGAAAAACAATCCGACGTCGCCAAGCGTATCGCGACCATGGACAGAACAAGCCCGGAAATCTTGAGAGAGGTGGAACGGGTTCTGGACAAGAAGCTTTCCTCCCTGTCTCACGAAGACTATACAGCCGCCGGCGGAGTGGAGAGCATTGTCGACATTCTCAACCTCGTCGATCGAACCACAGAGAAATCCATTATTGAATCTCTTGAAGAAGAAGATCCGGAACTTGCCGAGGAAATCAAGAAACGGATGTTCGTCTTCGAGGACATCGTCATGCTCGACGACCGCGCGATTCAGCGGGTCCTGCGGGAAGTGGATACAAACGAATTGGCCAAAGCTCTCAAGGCCGTTGATACGGAAGTGCAGGATAAAATTTTCCGCAATATGTCCAAAAGGGCGGCCGCGCTCCTCAAGGAGGACATGGACTACATGGGACCGACACGCCGAAAAGACGTGGAGGAATCCCAACAGAAGATCGTATCGGTTATCAGGAAGCTGGAAGAGCAGGGAGACATCGTCATCGCCCGATCCGGCGAGGAGGACGTCCTGGTTTAGGACGTTTAGGGGGATTTTATGGCGAAAAATGTATTCCATCCCGTTGAAATAGTCGATTTGACGGCCCAAAAAGTGAAAGTCGCGGCTCCCGTATTTGTTTCCCATGAACCGGAACCGCTGGACGTTTATGAAGGTCCCACCGCGGACGATCTTCGCAGGGAAGCCGAAGTCTTCAAGGAATCCTGGGTCAAGGAGAAGGAACGCCTTGTTCAGGAGGCTCATGAAGAAGCGGAATCCATCCGGAAGCAGGCGGAAAAGACGGCCTTTGACGAAGTCAAATCCAAAACCGACTCGGCGATTCGTGATAAACGAATCGCCGAAGACGAAGCTGAGCGGATCAAAGCTGAGGCCGAAACCGAAGCTGAGCTGATAAGAAAAGCCGCCGCCGACGAGAGGGACCAGGTTTTCGCGGAAGCCAGAACCGCCGGATTCACCGAAGGCCGGGAAGAGGGCTGGAAGGAAGGTCTCGCAGAAGCCGAACGTCTCATAGAGAGGCTGCACAAGATCCTTGATGCGGCAATCGAGAAACGTCAGGAAATTATTGACGAAGCCGAAACACAGCTCATCGATCTCGTGCTGTTAATCTCCAGAAAAGTCGTCAAGGTGATCAGCGAAAATCAAAAGAACGTGGTGATCAACAACATCGTGCAGGCTCTGCGAAAACTCAAGAGCCGCGGCGATGTGGCGATACGTGTCAATCTGGCGGACTTGGATCTGACAACCGAACATGTCAAGGATTTCATGAGGATGGCGGAGAATGTGAAATCCATCACCGTTCTCGAGGATTCTTCAGTCGACAAGGGCGGAGCGGTTATCGAAACGGACTTCGGTCAGATTGATGCCCGTATTTCGAGCCAACTCCGGGAAATCGAGGAGAAAATCCTTGAACTGGTGCCCATACGAACCATCGGGGAGGGCTGATCGAATGGTCCTGGACAAATACGTCAGTGCCGTGGAACGAACGGATCCAGTCAAATATGTGGGTAAGGTCAAAAGAGTTCAGGGCATACTGGTGGAGAGTACGGGCCCCCGGGCGGCTGTGGGTGAAATATGCCACATCGTCCCTCAAACCGGCCCGACGCTCCTGGCCGAAGTCGTGGCCGTTCATAACGAGACGGTGCAGCTGATGTGCTATGACACCCTCACAGGCCTGGAAACAGGGGATCTGGTTGTGGCGTCCGGTGAATCTTTGAGCGCCGGGGTGGGACCCGAGATGCTGGGCCGGGTATTTGACGCTCTTGGACGACCCATGGACGGCAAGGGACCGATCACAGTGAGAGACCGATACCCGATATACGCCGAGCCACCCTCACCCATGGACCGGGCTCCCATCAGTCATCGTGTCGATACCGGCATCAGAGCCATCGATGCCCTGACGCCTATCGGCAGGGGACAGCGGATGGGAATCTTTGCAGGGTCCGGTGTCGGCAAATCGACGCTCCTGGGCATGGTGGCCAGAAACACCTCCGCGGATGTCAATGTCATCGCGCTCATCGGCGAGCGCGGCCGTGAAGTGCGGGAGTTCATCGAATCCGATCTGGGTGAAGAAGGATTGAAGAGATCGGTCCTCATCGTATCGACGTCGGATACGCCCGCTCTGTCCAGGGTCAGAGGAGCATTCACCGCCACGGCGGTGGCCGAATACTTCAGGGATCAGGGAAACGACGTGATGCTTCTCTTCGATTCGGTGACCCGATTCGCCATGAGTCAGCGGGAAATCGGCCTGGCAATCGGAGAACCGCCGACAACGCGAAGCTACACCCCTTCGGTCTTCTCGCTGCTGCCCCGCTTGCTGGAACGCCCGGGTGTGTCGCAGAAAGGAACCATCACGGGTTTATACGCGGTTCTCGTGGAAGGCGATGACATGGATGAACCGGTGGCCGATGCGGTACGGGGATTTCTCGACGGACATGTCGTCCTGAGCCGTCGGCTCGCCGATCGGAATCATTATCCCGCTGTTGACGTTCTGGCATCCATCAGTCGTGTCGCACCGCGCCTGATGAATGCTCGTACTGCGGCTGCGGCCGGCACGCTGCGCCGCCTCGTCGCCGCATACAGAGAAAAGGAAGACCTGATCGATGTCGGTGCGTATGTTCGCGGTACCGATGCCGACGTGGATGCGGCCATCGAAAAACGAAGTCAGATCAATGAATTCCTGATTCAAGGGATCACTGAATATGAGGATCCTTCCTCCATCTTCGAGAGAGCGGCACAGATTGCCGGTCTTCCCGTGGACGAGGAAGAGGGTGATGACGATGAAGAAATTTCGGTTTTCGCTTGAGACGCTCCTGAAGCTCAGGAAGGAAAAGGAGCAGGAGTGTGAAATTGTCCTTGCCCGAGCCGCGGGCGAGCTTTCGGTCGTACGCCGACGGATTGACGAAGCGGTTGAAGCCGGAGAACGGGCTTTTCAAGAGCAATGGGCAAGTCTCGACGATTTACGATCAAGGGAGCTGGTTCTGCTGAAATCGATGAACGACCGAAAAAAACTGGAGAAACCGCTCCGGGAAGCGTCCAGGAAAGTCGATGAGGCCCGGGTTGTCTATACGAAAGCTCATGCTCAAAGATCCGCACTGGATAAACTGAAAGATAAACGGAAAGACCAGTGGAAAACACATGCAAAGCTGGAAGAAATCAAACGCCTCGATGAAACATCCAAGGGAACAGAGGCACGCAGAAGGTTGATAGGAGGAGATGGGTGAGGAGTTACAACAGAGGCGGCGGAGTCGCAAAAGTATTCTTTCTCCTGATTCTGATCCTGGCATTGATTGTCGGCGGATTAGTCTGGCTTGATTTCCTTGGAATCCTCGACGTCAAAGATCAATTATCCCCCATCACATCTCTTTTTGGAGTAGAACGGAGAACACCGGTGGAACAGCCGTTTTCGCCTATGCTGTTGGATGCCGACAGATTGTCGAAGGAACGGCAGGCGATATCCATAGACAGGCGGGAACTCGAATCCTCGGCCCAAGAGCTCGAATTACGGGAAGCGGAAGTCCGCCAAAAGGAAAGTGAAGTCGCCGAAAGGGAAACTTCACTGGAAGAAAGACAGAATTCTCTAATAGAGGCCATCCGTCAATACGACAATAAAGTAGCGAACCTTGAACAAACGGCCAGGTATATGATGGGCATGCCGCCTGAAGATGCCGTGGCCATCATGGACGAATACGACGTGAGAGATCTCGTCGATTTGCTCCGGACCAGTGAGAGATTGTCCCAGGAAGCGGGAGAAGCCTCACTGGTGGCCTACTGGATTTCCATCATGCCCGACAGAACTCGGGCGGCGGAAATCCAGAGGATGATGGTGGAAAAGCCGGGACCGAATCTGGACGGGTGAGCCGACAGGAACCGAGTCGACGCTTCGATAACGGTTCCGGAAGGAATGGCATATGGCTAACGCTCCGCTGGGAACCACAGCAGCTGAACCAAAAATTCCCCAAGCCGTCAAATCGACGCCGCCCAAAACCCATACTCGGCGCGGCCCGGGGATTGAGGAAAATTCTCCCAAAGCAACATTTGATGATGCCCTGAAGGCGGCAGGACGCTCCAAAGAAGAGGCCGGCAAGACCGCCGGTGCTGTTGAAGCAAAGGGAAAAACCGTTCGTAACGTTAAGACCGAAATCAATCCTTTGAAGACAAAAAAGTCCGACGGACACTTCAAAACCCTTTTGGCTGAAACCAAAGAGGGGAAGGCATTCATCACACCTGACAGAAGCGAAAAGATTTCCGCGGCACTTTCCGATAACACTGAGCTCAGCGGGAAAGAACTCGCCGCAGCCCAGGAATCCGACGACCGTGAAGCCCGATCCGCGGCGACTTTCGTCGAGAAGACAAAAAGAACGGCAGGAAAGGCGGATCGGCTGCCATTATCCTTCGTTGACGCAGATCCGGTACGCCGGGAAATTGACCATCAAGACCATCGTTTCGGTCAGAAAGGACGAATCAGAACCGCACTATCGGTTAAGAAAACCGAAACAGCAGCGGATAATCCGACAGCCGGCCGAAGCGCCATAGTTCCGTTCCCGGGTCGAAATGATTTGTCCGGCAGCGCTCGCCGTGTTGAAGTCGTCGATCGGCGAAATGAACAAACGCTTGACGAAATGCACCGGATGACCCGCGGCAAATCCGCCAAACTCTCGGTCGATGCCGAATCCCGTCATACCGCAACCGAAAAGAGCGAGGGTTTTTCCAACGTGATTCGCGGTGAAATTGCCGAAACCGACATCGAACTCTCCCCTAGGATAGAGCAGCGGTCCACCGGCCGTTCGGCCGCAGCGGAATTGGCTCGGAAACTCGATTCTCAGGCTGGCAGCGATATCGTCCGACAGGTGAAAGTGGTTCTGAATCGTTCGGAGGCCGGGGAAGTCAGGATCAATCTCAGACCGGACAATCTGGGCCGGGTCAGAATACGGATCCGCATGGAAGATAATCGACTGACCGGCCGGATTTTTGTGGAATCGGCCGCCGCCAGAGAAGCCTTCAAAGCCGCGCTGGACGGACTCCAGACAAAATTGGTGGAAAGCGGATTCGGCGCGGCGGATCTGGAATTGGCCTGGGACGATTCATATCAGGGATTCGAACAACAGGGACAGAATCCCGGTGGGCAGAACCGCAGCAGCGGTGCAGTTGCCCGGGAATTTGACAATATGGTTCCGACAACGGTGGTGGATGAAGCTGCCGACGGTCGGGTAAATATGGTGGTATAGGAGCAGTATGAGATGGACATCGCTACGACATTGAACGCCGCTGAAAGGGCGGGCCTGGAGGTTCAGGTCAACGCCTTCAATACGGCCCTGAACGGCGCCAAGGCTCCAAAGCAGGATTTGGACAAGGATGATTTTTTAAAGATTCTCATTACTCAGCTGCAGCACCAGGATCCGACCAAGCCGATGGAAGATCGGGAATTCATCGCTCAGATGGCTCAGTTCTCCTCTTTGGAGCAAATGACCAACATGAGCACACAGTTCACTGAACTCACGTCGGCCATGAAGGGCGCGCAGGCGATGAATCTGATCGGCCGAGAAGTGGAAATTCTCCAGGGTGATTCGTTCATCCAGGGTGAAGTGGAGGCCGTCACCGGAGGGGCCTACCCTCAACTGATGGTGAACGGCGCTTTTTATGATTACGACGATATTTCAAAAGTTACGAGATAAAGGAGAGATGAGACTATGATGCGATCACTTTATTCCGGTGTGTCCGGCCTTCAGAATCATCAGATTCGGATGGACGTCATCGGTAACAACATTTCCAACGTCAACACCGTCGGCTTTAAAAAGGGCCGGGTGAATTTCCAGGATCTCATTTCTCAGAGCATGAGCGGTGCGGCAAGACCCACCGATGAGGTAGGGGGCGTCAACCCGAAGCAGATCGGTCTGGGCATGAATGTGGCCACCATCGATACCATCCATACCCAGGGATCGCTGCAGACCACGGGCGTGATTTCCGATCTGGCAATTCAGGGCAACGGATTTTACGTTTTGCGTGCGGGTGACAAGGAACTTTACACCCGGGCCGGTGCCTTCGGCCTGGATGCGGAAGGATATCTGGTCAATCCCGCCAATGGTCTCCGTCTCCAGGGATGGCTGCCTGAGGATTTGGGTGACGGAACTTTCGGCGCCATTAAAACAGCCGCCGACGTCACGGATCTGATTGTTCCTGTGGGATCCAAAGATCCGGCAAGGGCCACAACTCTGGTGGAGCTGGCCAGCAACCTCGATAAGAGAACACCGATCATACCGCCGGGAGCCGGTCCGGCCACTGTCAGTGAGGGCACGTGGAGCCTGGATAAAAAGGTGTATGACTCTTTCGGAAATACCCATATTCTCCGAATGAACTTTACTCGAACGCCTGCGGTAAACAACTCCTGGGACGTCGTGGTTCAGATGGACCCCGATCGACCTGAAGCCGCCGATGTCCCGCCGAATGTGACGCTGGGATTCGATCCGGCGACAGCGGCGGGCAACGTGGACGGAGAAGGAACTTTCACCATCACATTCGACAATCTCGGCGCGATCGCCAATGTCACCGATGCCCAGGGCAATCTGGTCGACACCGGGAAAATCCAGATTCCCGTGACATTCGACATCGAAAACGACGCCACGGGCGCTGTGCTGACCCAGAACTTCCTGATCGATGTCGGTGAGGTGGGCAGCTATACAAACTCGACCACTCAGTTCGCCGAAACTTCCAGCACAAAGGCCTTCCGTCAGGACGGTTATTCCATGGGATATCTGGAAACCTATAAGATCGATCAGAAAGGCGTCATCACCGGTGTCTATTCCAACGGCACCGAAAGAGATCTCGGACAGATCGCCATGGCGTCCTTTACGAATCCCGGTGGATTGGAAAAAGTGGGTGAAACCGCCTTCTCGCAGTCCATCAATTCCGGCGAAGCCCTGCTTGGTCCGTCGGGAGTCGCCGGCAAGGGAAAAATTATTTCCGGTACTCTGGAAATGAGCAATGTTGATCTGGCCGAGCAGTTTACGGACATGATCGTCACCCAGAGGGGCTTCCAGTCCAACAGCAAGACGATTCAGACATCGGACCAGATGCTCCAGGAATTATTGACCCTGAAGCGTTAGTCGGAGAATGAGGTTCTCGGGCGATGAGTGACCGGGAACCTCGATAGGAGCAAGTTTACGGGATGATCAAAGTCAGTCTACCGGGGAAAACAGAACGGCATGTCCTTCTAAATCCACACCTTATCGAATACGCCGAGGATGCGGGAGAAGGCAGGACTGCGCTGCTGTTGACCACCGGCAAAAGGTTCGTCGTCACGGAAACATCAGACGAAATCCGAGCCCTGATTATCGCGTACAGACGGGAAATCGGCTTTCCCGCCCAAGAGGAGTAGACTGTGGATATTGCAACTTTAGGCGGAATCGGCGGTGGTCTCATCCTCATCATTTCGGCCTTTGTCATTGCCGGTAACAACATCATGGGTCTGGTGGATCCCACCTCACTGATTGTCGTTATTTTCGGATCCTTCGCCGGCGTGTTGGCCGCCAGTCCGATGGCACGGGCTTTGGGCTTTATGAAATACTTGAATATCGCCATGCGTGTTCCGGTTTTTCAGAACAAGATGGAGCTCATTACCCAACTCGTCCAGTTTGCGGACAATGCCCGTAAAGAAGGCCTTCTGTCCCTGGACGATTCGCTGAACGAAGTGGAGGACGATTTTCTCAGGGGCGGTCTGCGCCTTGTTGTGGACGGTACGGATCCGGATGTGATTAAACGAATTTTGTATACCAACCTGGATCAGGTGGAAAGTCGTCATGAGAACGGCATCGGACTTTTTGAGAAGTGGGCGAAGCTGGCCCCGGCGTTCGGAATGATCGGTACGCTGCTCGGTCTGATCGGAATGATGTCCAACCTGGAGGATACCTCGTCCATCGGACCGAACATGGCGGTAGCTCTGGTCACCACGCTTTACGGGTCCATATTCGCCAACCTGATTCTCTCGCCCATTCAATTCAAGCTGGAAGATCGACATAAAGAAGAGATGCAGATCAAAGAAATCATGGTCCAGGGCATCCTTTCGATTCAAAGCGGAGATAATCCGCGAATTCTGGAAGACAAGCTTTTGACGTTCCTCCCGCCAGATGAACGGCCGGCTCAGAGCGCCGCCGGGGAATAACGTATGTCCGACGAAGATGGAAGGAAGAAAAAGAGCAAACGTGGCGGCGGTGCCGATGATTGGCTGACAACGTATGCTGATATGGTGACTCTGCTGCTGACATTCTTCGTCCTCCTGATGAATCCGGACAACCCCATCGACAGTCAGCGGATCGAATTGATCATGCAGGCTTTCCAAGGACTCGGTCCGCTGAGGGGCGGCAATACACTCTCGGAAGGAATTCTGGCGGAATTGGGGAATGATGTGGCGTCCATGCCGTCAATATCCAGGGGCAACAGGCTGAATGAGGCCAGGAAAAAGGCGATTAGCGAATTCCAGCCCGAAATACAGAATCGGTTTGTTAAAATCAAGGAAGACGAGAGAGGTCTTGTCATCAGTCTGGCGGGAGACATTCTGTTTAAACGCGCCAGTGCCGAAGTGGATCTGGAACGGTCGCGAAGCGCACTGCAGAAGTTGGCCAGATTTCTGGAATCTGAAGAGCTGCGGGACAGGACGATCAGGCTGGAGGGGCATACCGATTCCTCCCCGACCGATCCTAACGGTCCTTGGCCGACGAATTGGGAACTGTCTTCGGCCAGATCGGCGGCCGTTCTGCACTATCTGGTAGACTATGGAGCCGGAGAAGAACGCTTCCAGGTGGCCGGATATGCCGATACGGTCAAATTGAAAGACCCGGAGCTCACCGAAGACGATAGGGCCGAAAATCGTCGAGTGGACATTGTCATACTTAAGGAGGCCCATGAATGAAACCCAGCAATGAGCAAGGGGCTGGCGCGCTTAATGATTTTCTGGTAAAATTTTGTCGACATCAAGGGAGGGTGATGTCCTATGTCTGATGAGGATCTCGAACTCGGTAATGCAATCGAAGCAGATTCGGCCGAAGCGATCGAGGAACCGAAGAAACGCAAGGTTTTTTCAGATCGTATGGCCAAGGTTCTCATGTTCGTGGCCATCGGCATCGTTGCACTTTTGGTCAGTGTCACCGTCAGTTTTTTAACATACCGGTTTATGGACAGAGGAAACCGTTCCCGACAATTTCCGGTTCTGTCGGAAGAATATTCCACCGAAGTGCCGGAATATGAAATATGGACATTTCTGGCTGACGATGGGTACGACCTGAGAACCCAAACCGCGGATGCGGAAAGGTACACCGTCTCGGCGAAGATTAAGCTTGGTTACGATGAGATGAAATACAAAGATCTCGGGGATGAACTGACAAGCAAGAATGATGCGGTGATGGATACCATTCGCTTCTACTTCAGCCAGAGAACGCGGTCCCAATTGTCGGATGAAAGTGTCGTGAAGGCCGAATTGATGAGTAAGATCAACAGCCTTCTGTCGAGGGGAGAGATTGAACAGGTCTGGTTCCTCCAATACCAGATCATCGGCTTATAGGCCGATCGGAGTGGAATGTGACGGAAGTCCTATCCCAGGATGAAATTGATCAGCTACTCACAGCAATAAGCTCCGGGGACGCGGAGACGGAAGATACTCGGCAAGTTGCCGAGCGGAAAAACATTCGTATCTGGGATTTCCGACGTCCGGATAAGTTCTCCAAGGAACAGATCCGTACTGTCTCGTTTATGCATGAAACATTCGCCCGTCTGACCACCACCAGTCTGGCGGCTCAACTCCGATCCATGGTTCATGTCCATGTGGCTTCAGTTGATCAGCTCACATATGAGGAATTTTTGCGATCCATCCCATCGCCGACGGCATTGGCGGTGATCAATATGGATCCTCTGACCGGTTCGGCCATTTTGGAGATTGATCCGGCCATCACGTTTACGATTATCGACAGGCTTTTCGGCGGCCCCGGCGAGGGAGCCAAAATCAACAGAGAACTCTCAGAGATTGAACGGGCGGTGATGGAGTCCATCATCGTCAGAATTCTCGGCAATATGCGTGAGGCCTGGAGTCAGGTGATCGACCTTCGGCCCCGGCTCGGACAAATAGAAACAAATCCACAGTTCGTTCAGATCGTACCGCCGACTGAAATGGTGGTATTGGTTACGTTGGAGACAAAAGTGGAGGAAGTGGAAGGGATGATGAACTTCTGCATACCTTATCTGACAATTGAGCCGATCATTTCGAAACTTTCCGCTCAGTATTGGTATTCCTCGGTTCGCCGGGGTGCCACGACCGAAAATCTGAATGTGCTGAGGGAAAGATTGGCGGGGATAGAAGTGCCCTTGGTAGCCGAAGTGGGCAATATCACATTGGCCATGAGAGAAGTCATGTCACTTCAGCCCGGGAACGTCATCAGGCTTTCGGGAACCCGGGTAGGGGATCCAATGGTACTGAAACTCGGCAACAGGCCGAAATTTGAAAGTCGACCGGGTGTGGTCGGCAAGAAGATCGCCGTTCAGGTGACACGAAAGATAGAAGATATCGAGGAAAACGAGTTCGAAGAACTCGTGACCGAAGGAGACGAAGAATGAGTGACGGCTCCCTCTCTCAAGATGAAATTGACGCATTGTTGATGGGTGATGCGCCGTCGGAAACTCCGGCGTCGCCGGCCGGCGGCGGTGCCGTTCTCAGTGAAGCGGAGAAGAATGCTCTTCTCGGTCTCCTGGGTGAAATTACCGGATCCCAGAGCGCCACGCTGTCGGGCATTATGGTGAAAAGCGTCACGGTCGGAGCGCCGCGGATTGACGCGGTGGGCCGGGAGCAGTTTCTCTCCGAACTCCCCGACGAAGTCGTAGAGATTAAGATCGATTATAAAAGCGGCATGACCGGGCCGCATATGTATGTGCTCAGAGGCGATGACGCGCTGAAAATCGCGGCGCCTATGATCGGACAGGACGACCTGGAGCTCGACGGTACGACCATCAGCGCCGTCAGTGAGGCAATGAGCCAGATCACCGGCGCCTCGGTCACGACAATCGGAGACAAAGTCGGAGAAACCATTCTCACCGAGTCTCCGGAGGGACAGAGTGTACCCAAGGCCATGCTTGGGCTTCCCGGGGATAAATTTGTCCAGATTACCTACGATCTCCAGATTGAGGGTCAGGGCAGCCTGAAGCTCTATGAGCTCTTTGATTTGAATATCATTCGGACAATTGCCAGTAAACTCGGCGTATCACCGGCCGCAGCCGGACCCAATCAGTCGATGAATACCGGTATGGGCAACATGGGTGGAGGCGGAATGGGTCAAGCCCAGGTCCAGTCGCAAATGAATCAGTCTATGGGCGGGTTTCAGCAGATGCCGCCGGGAATGGGTGCTCCCATGATGGGCGGTTACGGCGGACAGCCCGCGCCTAACGTGCAGGGAATACAGCTGCCGGAACTCTCTCCGACAATCAGTGCGGGGGAACAGCGCAACATCGGTCTGCTTATGGATGTTTCCATGGAGCTCACTGTTGAGCTGGGGCGGACAAAATGGAAGATCAAAGACATTCTCGGAATGGGTGAGGGAACGATTATTGAGCTGGATAAGCTGGCTGGTGAACCAGTTGATATTTTGGTGAACAACAACCTTATTGCCCGTGGAGAAGTTGTTGTTATCGATGAGAACTTCGGAGTTCGGGTGACGGAAATCGTCTCGACGATCGATAGGATGTCCGAACGATGAAGCGATAAGGGGGTCGACGTTCGTCGGGGAAGGACGGACGCCGATCAAACTGGGAGGGGACAACTGAAGACTCTTGTGCTGACGCTTGTCGTACTGTTCGCCGGATTTATCACCGGTGCGCAAGAGACGGGCGACGGGAATACCGCGACAGATCCGCCGGCCTCCCGGCCGGCGGAAACAGAATTACTCCTTGATGATGCCGGGACCCAGGCCCAAGGCGGCGAGGACGCTCCTGCGGCGGAGCTTCCGGGGATAGGATTCGGCGATTTTGCCCGGATGCTGTTGGTATTGGGCTTTGTCATTGCCCTTATCTACGCCTTCGTCTGGATGCTCAAAAGATTTTCAGGAACAAAACCGGAAGCTGAGGATTTAATCAAACTCCATTCCACGCGCCCTCTCAAAGGGGACGCGGCTCTTCATCTGGTTGAAATCGGAAACAGAATGTTTCTGGTCGGGAGCGGCGGGGGAACTCTGAATCTCATTTCGGAGATTGACGATAAGGAATCGATGGATGAAATTCGGCTTGCGGCATCACAGAGTCCCGAGCCGATTTCCGGCGGTTTTGCCAGGATGTTCAAGGACCGATTCGGTTCCGGACCGTCCAATTCCACTCCAGCCGAGAAGAACAACTCACCATCTCAGCCCCGGGATGACGATCCCGCCTCTTACCTGCGAAAGCAAAGGGAACGGTTGAAAGACTTATGAGCCGACGTCTGGCGAAAACGGTCGTATTGGTTCTCTTCTTCGGACTCGCGGCGGTGACGGGTGTCTATGCACAGGCCGACGCCCCGGCACCCGGGGAGGGCGGTCAGGGCTTAGGTGAAGTGCAGACTTTACCCATCCCATTCGTCGACCTCACTTTGAGGGAACAGGGGTCCAATCAGGAAACCGCATTGTCCATACAGCTGCTTCTGCTGCTGACAATCATCAGTCTCTCACCGACATTGATTGTCCTGATGACCAGTTTTCTGCGGATTGCCATCGTGCTCGATTTTGTGAAGCGGGCCTTGTCCCTTCAGCAGGTGCCGCCCAATTCCGTCCTGATGGGAATCGCCCTGTTTCTCACACTCTTCATCATGTTTCCCACCTTCAACGAGGTTTATGAAGAGGCCTTCGTCCCGTTCTCCGAAGGCGAACTGGACACCCGCGGGCTCTATGATAATGCGGCGGCTCCGATACGGTATTTCATGTACCGGCAAATGTCCGACAACACGGAAAATATTACGTTGTTCATGAATCTCACGGGACTGGCAAAACCTGAGACGTTTGCGGATGTTCCGACTTACGTACTGGTTCCGGCCTTTGTCCTTCATGAGCTGACTGTCGCATTTCGTATCGGAATCTATCTCTATGTACCGTTCATCATTATCGACATGGTGGTGGCATCCGTATTGATGTCCATGGGTATGATCATGCTGCCGCCGGTGATGATTTCGATGCCGTTCAAGTTGATTTTATTCGTGCTGGTGGATGGATGGACACTGCTGGTACGGCAGATTGTCATGAGTTTCAGTTAAGAGGGGGTTGAGATATGGATTTAGGTTCTGTTGTCGAGCTAATGAGATCCGCGGTTATCACCATTCTCATCGTCGCCTCGCCGGTTCTCCTTGTCGCTATGGGAGTGGGCCTTATTGTCTCCATTATTCAGGCGACGACGAGTATTCAGGATCAGACCCTCACTTTCGTACCGAAGATACTGGCGATACTGGGCGTCCTGGCTGCGCTGTTCGGATGGATGATTACTCGATTGACGATGTTCACCACAATCATATTCGAACGGATCCCGGACTTGGCCGGATGATGGATTGGGCGGGTCTGATTGACGGCGCGAGGCTCTTCCTCGTTGTCTTTGCCAGAGTGGTTGCGCTGTTGAGGACCGCCCCGCTCACCTCGTCATCGGCTATCCCTCCCATCGCCAGAGGCTCATTGTCTTTCTTTACAGCGGTCATCTTCACCTCGTTTGTCGGAGACTCTTACGGCGATCTGCCGGAAGCGGGTCTGGGTTACGCCATGGTGGTGATCGCCGAAGTTCTCCTTGGAATCATCATGGGGCTCTTTCTTCAGCTTGTTTTCGCTATTTTCCAAACCGCGGGTCAGCTGTTCTCCTTTCAAATGGGTTTCGGCGCTTCCCAGGTTTTCGATCCCCTGGCCCAGGTGGAGATTCCCCTGATCGGTCAATTCCTGAACCTCATCGGTCTGGCGGTTTTTCTCTCGGTTGCGGGGATGCAGCGCCTGTTCCTGTTGGGACTGGCCGGATCTTTCCGGGTGATGAAGGGAACGGATTTCCTTGCCGCGGGGCCCTTTCTGAAAGAAACTTTCATCAAGGCCATCGGTGGTCTTTTTGAACAGTCTCTGGTTCTGGCCTCACCCATCCTGGGTACCCTTCTTCTCATCTCCGTCACAATGGGGCTTTTGGCGAAAGCGGCCCCGCAGATGAATCTGCTGATGGTGGGTTTCCCCATACAGATCGCCGTCGGTTTTATCATTATGATGGTCGCGACACCGTTTCTGGCCGAGAAGATGTCCCAGCTTGTGGACATGGGGTTCGGTCTCATCGAAACCTATTTGCTGGCCACTCAGGGAGCTCTGCCATGATCGGGCGATATTTCGGAAGTGGAATTTCCCTTGTCGAAGATACTCGCTTCGGTCTCCATCTCCAGTGGTTCGCCGCGGAAGACGAAGGTCGGACAGAGGATCCGACGGAAAGGAAGATCCGCAAGGCCCGGGAGGAGGGCAAGGTGGCCAAATCCGGGGATATTACCTCGGCCATCGTCATGCTGTTCGGGTTGGTGACCCTTATGGCCTTTTCGGGTAATCTGATTCGGATTACGGCGGATATGCTCCGGTTCTTCATTTCTACGGCCACCGCCGAAAGCCGGAATTCCTATGCGGCTCTGGCCGCCGTGGGAAATTATCTCATCCGGCTCATCACTCCGGTAATGTCAGTGTGTTTTATCGCCGCGTTCCTGGGGAATGTGCTTCAAGTCGGATTCTTGTTTTCCACCAAGCCCATCACACCGGATTTCAGTAAGATTGCGCCGAATTTCGGTAAGTGGGCTCAGAAGTCCTTCTTCTC
>JARGFR010000150.1 GCA_029210985.1 Spirochaetaceae bacterium
GCAACCGTATGAAAAAGAGAATCCGCTTCAAAATAAGATGCCTTGTCTTTGCGAAGCAGAGCGTCTCTGGCTTCTTCCGATATACGTTTCAATTGGGTAACAGCATACTGGTTCGGTTTTCTACAGAGTAAATTAAAAGACATCTGTTCCAGCAGAAGACGCAATTGTGCGATGTCGGCAGCTTCCTTCTCACCGATTCTGACGACTTCCGCATAACTTCTTGGAATGATGTTCACCAGACCGTAGGCTTGCAGACGTGTGAGCGCTTCTCGAATTGGCGTTCTGCTGACACCAAATTCGGCGGCTATCTTTTCTTCGACGATTTTATCGCCCTGCCTGAGCTCCCCGGAAAGAATCTGATCTTTGATATAGGCGCTGACCTGGTCTGCGTAACTCTGACGTTTTACAGATCGTTGAATTGGTGTTGTGCTCGTCATGGCGATTTCATGTCCCTTTTCCATTGTACACAATTATATCCGATTCAGCCGTTGACACCAAGACCAAAGGCACTTAACATGTCATCCATCGTATCTTATATACAATTATGCGTCAAGTTAGGAGTTTTTATGAATAAACCATGGATTCAGGTTTCAGTTGATACTCAGGATATCCCAACTGGACTGATACATGTTGAACATGCTGTTGCCATAGATGCCGAATGGATTGAAGTGGGAACTCCTTTGCTGACCTTCGCCGGTATCGAGTCAATCGCCGCTGTCGCTCAGAATGCCGAAGATAGAACAATTGTTGCGGACTTCAAGGCACTCGACGGTGTATCCCAGTATTTCACAAAAGCCGGAGAGCTCGGAGCCGGTGTTGCGACGGTGATGGCTGTGGCGAATGAAGCCAGCATCATGAAAGCTATCGAAGCCGGACATGCGGCCGGTGTGAAGGTTCAGGTTGATATGCTGGGAATTCCAACAGACCGTCTGTCCGTGAAGGTGAAAGAACTGACCGCTATGGGAGCCGATTATATACTGCTTCATCTGGCAATTGATGAACTGCTGCGAAATCCCAAAGCCGATGCCCTGGTAGGTTTAGAAGAACTGACCACCGGGACAACACTCCCCGTCGGTCCTGTTGTGTTCAGTGCGGAACAAGGTGTGGAAGCATTAAAACGCGGTGCCTCCTACTTGGTGATCGGCTATCCGTTGATTTTGATGGATGATGCCCGAGATCAGTTAAAGAACTTTGCGGAAACCGTGCGCTCAGTGCAACGATGACGGGGTACTTCGAAGGTATTTCAGTTTTTCCAATCGCACTGGGAACATGGACCTTTGCCGGCGATCGAATCTGGGGAGCCAGTGAAGAAAATCGGTGCATACAAGTGGTTCATTCCGCTCTTGATAGCGGCATAGAACTCTTCGATACGTCTCCGAATTATGGCGAAGGCCGAAGCGAAGAGATTCTCGGAAAAGCTCTTATCGGTCGACCTGAAGCTCAGGTCGCCACGAAAATCAAAATTGACGGCCTGTCCGTAACAGATATCCGAAACCTGATATATGGAAGTCTGAAACGTCTGAAGCGCGATCGTATCGACCTGATGCAGATACACTGGCCGGCCGCCGGTCTTGATGAGACAAGAAGAGCGCTGGATGTTTTTACCGAGCTGAAAAGAAATTCCGTCGTCAGAAATATCGGTGTGTGCAACTTCGGCGTCTTCGATATTGTCGAAACAGCCGATTACCCGATTATCAGCAATCAGCTGCCCTATGGACTGCTCTGGAGAGTGATCGAAAAAGAAATTGCCCCGGCCTGTAAAGCGAATGGACAAAGAATTCTCAGCTATGCGACACTGCAGCAGGGTCTGTTGAGCGGTAAACACAGATCTCTGGAGAGTTTCCCTGAAGGGAGAAAACGGACCAGGCATTTCTTAACTCCCGATGGCAGTCTCTATCGATTGACCGATTCGACGCTTCGAGATTTGCATACATTTGCAGCCGACTGCTGTACAAGCCTGGCGAAAATCGCCCTGGCATTTTCACTCAGTCGGGAATTTATTAACACAGTCATCATCGGTGCCCGCACGCAAGAGCAGCTGCAGCAAATTCTTGAGGCGCAGAAACTTCAGCTGAGTGGCGAAGATTTGAAAAACCTGGAATCCATAACCGAACCGCTGAAAAGCAAACTCGGCGGCAATCCGGACATGTTCAAAGATGAGTCTCGTGTTCGTTACAACAATGAAAACGGAGATCCGGTTCGTTAGAACATCCTGAATTGGACAATGGAATATTTTGGCCTCACGGGTTCTCTTATCAATTACAGAGAAGCCTGACGTACGCGGCGAATAGAGAATCCAGGTTTGTCGGCACCGGTGGAAATCCTCAGAGATGACGATGACGTACCCCATATCCGGGCGGAAAATTCCAAATGCCTCCATTTTTCTCAAGGCTGGGTTCAGGCTCAGGACCGAGCCTGACAAATGGAGTTTCAAAAACGGATGGGTCACGGCAGGCTGAGTAAAACTCTGGGTGACTCGGTGATTGAAACCGACCGAGTGGGAATGGGGAGATGCGCACACCGTGGAAATCCGCAACCAGTCCCGTGCGAGTCCGGCATCGGTCCCATAGAGAGCCTGTTCAATCGCGGCCCGTCAAAATGCGTATTCATGAACACCTTCGGCTCATCCCCGATGGAAGTAGAGGTCCGGAGATATGGATTCCCCGGATGTTCATAGGCTCGGATGCAGTTCTCGCGAAACGCCACCGCCTTTTATATAATTGTAATGGAGGTGGTCTTGAGCAGATCGACTTCTCCTCCTCTTCTGCGCTCCCTTATCTTCATCATTCTTATTCTCGGGCCTGTCGTCGGTACCGACTCCATGAGAGAATCCGAAAACAGTGAGGCGGAATACCCGGAATGCCGCATAAAAATGGAGGAGCAGCAGATTCAGGCCCGGGGCATCGAGAACGTGGCGGTACTCCGGGCGATGTGCCGAGTGCCCCGTCATCTGTTTTTACCTCAAAAGGAAATATCGAGGGCTTACAATGATCATGCCGTTCCTATCGGCTTCGGCCAGACGATTTCCCAGCCCTTCATCGTTGCGTATTAAACAGTCATCGGATTGAAGGACGAGAGAATCGGTGGCTTGCGGCCTTCGGTGTCATGTATGTCCGGTCGCCGGCGTTCAAATACCAACGGGATTACGGAAAAAATCCTCGGAAGGTTTCTGACCGGAATGCTCGCGGCCGGACGTCTGGGTCTGTCGGGTGTATGGATACCGCCGGATCGAATAGATCAATACAAGGATCTGGCCGGTATTCGCCGCCTTGAAGCACAAGAAGGTGTCCGTCTCATCGCGGCCGTCGACTCCCCGCAGGGGCGCATCGAAGCTTATGCCTCACCGTCCTTCCACTATTTTCTGTTCGCCGGAATCGAAGATACGGCGTCGCTCCCGGAACAGATCGCCATATTCCGGGATGGAAACCTGATTGGCGCAACCTTCGCGGATGCCGTTGAAGAAGAATTTTCAATTCTGGACCGGTCGCTGCCGGCTCTGGCCTACCGACTGACGGATGCTCAGCGAGTTCTCATCATCGGCGATGCCGGATTAAACGGCGTGAGAGGCGCGATTCGGTCGGGAGCCCGAGAGGTGACCCTGGTCCTGCCGGATCTCAGATTGAAATTTTTTGGAGAAAGAATTGGGATTCGCCGCCGGAAACATCCTAGAACACCCCGGCGTCACTGTCGTGGCGGCAGATTACAGGAGGTATATGCTGGAACATCCCTCACCATTCGACATCACCATATGGCCTTCCGGACCCCGAAGGAAGCGGCGATACCTGGCTGCGTCATACCGCCAGATTAGCGGCGGGAGGCCGGACAGGCAACCTGACCAGACCATGGGAGTTCCATATCCGACCCTCCACGGATCGGCGGCTGTTTTTCCACTCTTTTTTCCGCTGGCGGAGTCTGGACCGCTTCACCGAGTATTACAGCCGGTATTGGTTCCGTCGATCGGATCTGGGAAGCCTGATCCTCGTCATCTCTCTCGTCTCAACCGCCCTGCTTTCATTCCTGCTTATTCTCCTGCCTCATTTCACCGGCCGGGCCCGACTGGGAACGGGATTCCTAGCCTGCTTCCCGGCGGTGGGCATGGGTTATTTCTTCCTTGAAATCGTGACGATTCGTCGCGCGGCCTTGTTTCTGGGGATCCCCACTCCAGTGTACCCATCGTACTTGCCGCCGTACTCACTTTATCCGGTGCCGGCTCGCTGATTCAGGAGCGTCTGGAGTGGTCCCTTGACAAAAAGACCTCTGTCGCCATGGCGGTTTTGACGGCCATGAACCTGGGCTTCTTGGGGACGGCGGCGGGAGCCATAGGAGTCTATGGAATCGCCTGTCTGCTCGCCGTTGGATACAGAGAGAACTGATCCGGGTGCTTAATAGGAACCCAAGACGGTTTCAAACCCCTTATCGACGGAAACCAGTTCTCCGGTGAGATTCTCTCCTTCATCGGGATCCTCATAGGCATAACGAACTGTGTTCCCAGGAACGGATTTGGCCAACCAATAGGTCGCCGTATAGGAGTTTTCCGGGTCGTCGAAAAACATTTTTTCGGTATTGAACGTCCCGGCCGGCGTGGTGATTCGCTCCTTACCAACAATAAAGTCCGAATAATCACCCGGCAGCGACTCTTCATCCTCCTCTTCCACGGGATCGGGCACAAACTCCGCAACACTGCCGTTCTCAGAATCGCGATAGCGGACTTTGAGGATAACATCATCTTTATCAAGTAGAAATTCGTAATATTTTTCCTGTCCATCACTTAACAAATTCAAGGACCACCAGAAAGCTCCCGCACCACCGGGGTTCAATTTCGCCCGGGTCATTTCGACTTCTTCCTGGTTCTCCGAGTTGATAATCTTCCATGTCACACCGGTGCCGACAGGGAAATTGTCTTCTTCGCTTAAGTAGCCCCCCCCGAGAACAACATAGGAGGCATAGAGCACTGCAAAATCTAATTCAGGTGCGAGAGCAACGCTATCCACCATCGATTCGGTCATGGTGGACATCACACTTTCAAAAGTGGCGCATCCGCCGAGGATTCCAACAAGAATCAATGCAATAATGGCTTTCTTCATGGACAACTCCCAAGTTCAGTATTAAATAGATTTTAGATCATGTTTACAAAGAGATCAAATCAGTGATAACCAGGGTCCATGTCTCCGACAAGCCCCTTTGCCTCCGTGATGAATCGGCACTATCTTGTCATTGGAGCTATCATGCCTCGCAGGAAACCGAGCCGACAGACCATCAACATCATCATCGCCGTCTTAACGGTGATTATCGTCGCCGCGATAGTTCTCTCCAGAGACAGAGGCGAGGGATATCCCATATTCCGACTTCCCTTCAATTCGTATGATATCATCGACTCAGGTTGACCAATGATCGACATCCAGGAGATACCGCCCGACAAGATTGATACCTCATCCCCCAACATTCGGAGCGTCATGGACGAGACGGGATCCCTGGCGGAATCCATGGAGAGTCACGGACAACTGGAGCCCGGCACGGGATGGTGGGAAGGGGATCGTTTTCATATTGCCACCGGACATCGCCGAGCCGAAGCGTGTCGACATCTGAACATACCTTTTCTGGCCCGAATCATTGAACCGCTCTCCGGTTCGGATCTGATTGAGTTCCAGCTGGTGGAGAATATCCAAGCCGAAGCCCTGATGGCCGAAGACCTGGAAAACGCCGTGGGAACACTGATGGAGACGTACGGCTCGGCTTCCGAAGTGGGCAAACGTCTGGGTAAGTCGGCCGGATGGATCTCCACCGTCGTCAGCGCCGGCAAGGCCAGGGAATCCTTAATAGAGTTGAACCGTCCCGAGGCTCCGCAGCAGCCGGTTCATGACTTGTCGACATCGACAGCCTCCCAATTCGCTCAGCTCAAGGATGAGGATAATCGGAAAGCCGCCTACGAGGAAGCCTTACGTCGCAGTAAAAGCGAAAAGCAGTTGAGCCCCCATGTGGTGAAAGACGTCGTCGAAGAGTTCAAGGAACGGGAAATCAGAGATGTCCCGGCCTATGTTCACAAGCTGAAAGTCACCCGTGCGAAACTTGTACAGAAACGGGCGGACATCGAAGCCGAAATAGACAGAATCGATGCAAAGATCGCCGAACTCACAGAAAGAGATAGGCCTTAGTACCTACCGCGTCTCGGACAATTCTTTTTCAGCCATTCCGCCCATTCCCATAGGTTCTCGAATTCCGGCTGCTCAACAAACCGGGCAATCGCAGCGAGCGCTTCGAGATGGAGATGGCGTAGATTGTCTGTACCGGCGCAGGCGAAGAGGGCATGAACAGCCGGTGCGCTCTCGGAGAACCTGAGACCTGCTCTGCTCCGGTAACACGATACGGCGAATTGCCGGGTGTCGCCGTCCAGAACAACATGAGGGATGACAGTGAACGGCGTCAGAGCCGTGGAGTATTGTCCCTCCCTCTCCCTCAGGGCATATTCAAGCGTTTCGGTGGACACCTTGATGTTCGGCGAAAGGTCCTGGGCGATACGGCGCCAGAGGTCATCCAGAAGAACCACCGAATCATCCAGATCGATGCATGGTATGCTGTCAATCGGAACACGATCCCGCATGGTGATAATCCCCAGCAGCTCTTTTTCCAACCCCTCGTCCCGCCAACGGGCGTCCACCACCCTTTTAAGCAGATGAACCAGAGCAAAATCGTGTTGAACCCGATGACGCCCGTAGAGGTGAAAAATCAGCAGGCTCAGGGAGACAAAACCCAATGCGATGGCGAAGGCCTCCCGGCCCATATCGGCAAGGAAAAAAAGATAAAGGAGAATGGAAAGAGCCTGAAGCCAGGGATAAAACGGCGCGATAAAGAGGGATTTGTAGTTTGAGAGACGGCTTACTCTCAGCACAATGACGGCGATGTTGTCCAGGATGCAGGTGATCATGAAGACCGCCGAAGCCGATTTCACCAACAAGTCGAGGTTGAGCTGGAGACCGACGGCAGCAAGTATGCCGGTCAGGATAATCGAGGGGCCCGGTGTTCCGTTCTTTCTGAAGACGACGGAGAGGAATCGCGGGAGAAGGCCGTCTCTCGCCAGAGCCAGGGGATACCGTGAGGCCGACATCAGCCCGGCCAGCGCGGTGGTAATAAATGTCAGGGAGGCGGCAGTCGAAAGGATGATTCTTCCCGGCCTGCCCAGTATAACGGCCGCCGCGTCGGCAACGGGTGTGAGCGATTCTCGGAATTCGGCGCCGTCCAGCAAACCGGTGGTGACCGTCACAATGCTCATATAGAGCAAAGTGACGACGCCAACCGTGAGGAACGTACCCTGCCGTAGGCTCTTCTGAGGATCTTTGACTTCCTCAGCAATTGTGGCCGCCTGCAGCAGGCCGCCAAAGGAGACAAAAACAAAAGCGGCGGTGAAGAGCATTCCGTTGACTCCGGAGGTGAAGAAGGACCGGAATCGCTCGAAATCCACTCGCGGTGCACCGAAGAGGACGAAACCACCCATGACGGCAATGAGTCCCGTGACAAGGACAACTTCAAGATTCGCCGCCCCTTCCACTCCCAACAGGTTCAGCCCCACAAAAATGAGGGAGAGGGACAAGCCCCATACGACCGGACTGATCCCCGTGATGAGGAAGAGGATTTCCGAAAGTCCGAATACGGCGAACGCGGTTTTCAAGCTCAGCGAGAACCAGCTCAGCGTTCTGGTGACGGTTCCCATCAGGGGCCCGAATGTCCGGCCGATGAAGTAGTAGTCTCCTCCGGCTTTGGGCATGGCCGTAGCCAGTTCGATGATGCTCAAGACACCGATCAGCGCGATAAAACCGGCGATTCCATAGGAAAGGAATAAGGATGGACCTGTCGACGAAAACGCGATTCCGGCAGAATAAAAATCCCCGAACTGATCATCGCAACGGCGGAGAGGGAGAACACATGACGAAGTTTTAGTGTCTATTGCAGTTTTTCACTCATGATTTTCCTCTGTATGAATATCTTATGGATGTCGAAGCTGCCAAAGATAGAGTCTTCACATAAACCACACGAAAAAACACATCAGTCTTCCCTGAAAGAATAAGAGGCGGACACAGGAAGCGGCGATATTTTTATTGGAAACGATTTTTAAGGAGAGCCGGCCAACTGGACGATGATGAAAGAGAATCATGATGAAAACGTCCAAGGAGAATCTGAAATGATCACCGTCGTTGACAACAGCACCATCAATTCCGCATTGGAGCTTCGCGAAAAAGTCGACCGCGCCCTGTCCTTGGGTATTCCGGCGGAAACCATCGGTGCGGCACTCATGGTGGAGAAAGGGTTGAACCCCGGCAACATTCCCGGTCCGGTTCCCCGCTCCCTCGATGCCCTGCTGGTAGCCGGAGCTTCAGCGTAAAAACCGTCGAATAGACAGATCAGGCCCCCCCCC
>JARGFR010000151.1 GCA_029210985.1 Spirochaetaceae bacterium
TGGGATTGAGGGCGATGCGATGATTTCCGCCGTTCAATACGGATGAATACAATGCCGTCGTCTCACGGGAGGCTCCGCCGTCGGCTTTGTTTTTTCCGGACAGATTCAGGGGCATCACTTTTTCCAGAACGGCCCGACCCAGGATTCCGCCCACCATATCCTCCGCCATCCCTAACAGGGCCGATACATCCAGGCCGCTTCTGGCGGCGACAAGTTTAAGGTACAGCCGGGAGAATCGGCTGTTCCAGAGAGAAAGACGGCCCGAGGCATGGTAGATATCCGTCGGCGTCAGGCCGAACCGACAGAGGCAGTAAGCCGACTCGAGCCGCCCGGTCTTCACCGTGCGCCAGGATCCCAATCCCAGCCGTTCCTGTATTTCTCTGAGCATCAAGGGACCGTCTTCCAGCACATCCCAGACGGCCTGTTCCCTGGAATGGAGGATGAAGTCGGGTTCTTTACCCGTCCTGCCCAGGAATTGCAGGGACGCACTGGAATCGATGATTTCCCGGCCCGAGGAGTATGACGCTTCGATTTGATTGGTGAGGCGAATCAGATCGGATTCTGCATATCCCAGCCATGACACCGGTGTCACACGTCGGGGCCCCAATGCCCACTGTCCCCTTTCGTAGAGCAGCTCACTGTCTCCCCCGAGACCGGCTGTTCTCATATCCACCGCCTTCACATGGGTGGCCCATCCTCCGATATTCGCTCCGTCGTCGCAGACCGAAACCCGACCGTTCTCCAGGAAACCGATATCGGATGTGGTTCCCCCGATATCCACCACAAGGGCTTCGTCTTCGCCGGTGAGATAGCGCGCACCGGCCATGCTCGCCGCCGGACCCGAGAGTGCCGTCTGTATGGGGAATTCCCGGGCATAGGATTCATTCATCACCGATCCGTCACCTCGAACCACAAGCATGGGCGCCGTAATCCCTTTAGCTGCGATCGCCTGCTCCATTTCCCGAAGGAACTCATCCATGATGGGCATCACACCGGCGTTGAGAACCGCCGTCACGGCGCGAACCGAAAAATTGAGGGTTCCCGAAAGTTCATGTCCGCAGCAAACATCCATCCCGGTCTCATCTTTGAGAATATCCCTGACCCGAATTTCCAATTCGGGATTCACCGAACCGCCGTATCCCGACACGGCGAACGCCTCGACGTGGTAGCGGGTGGTGAACTCTTTGGCGAACGATCGTATCTGTTCGGGATCGATATCTTCGGTCATATCGCCGCCGATGGACATTCGGCCCCGAATCACTTCCGTGGGTTGATGATGAAGAGTGTCCGGCGCATCAAGTCCGCCCGGCATTAGCAGCAATCCCACGTTTCTTCGATTGGACTCCACGATGGCGTTGGTGACCAACGTGGTGGAAACAGAGACGACATCCACCGCAGTCACCAGATTGTCGGGAAGAGATTCGACCGACTCCATGATTCCCAGAGAATATTTCCACTTCGTCGTGAGTGCTTTGGCCTTGGCCAGCACCCGTGAGGTTTGAAAATCGAAAATCACCGCATCGGTATAAGTGCCGCCGGCATCAATACCCAGTCCGATTTGACGGTGGTCGCGGCCGCTGTCTCCTTTCAGAATGACGGTTTCATTCCGATCCATTGTGGTCGAATCACCCACCGGTGCCGAGTTGAGAATCCCCGAACCGGCATCGTGGAAAATCTCGTGCCCCGGCGGCACCGTCAGCACCTCGGGATCGTCGTCTTTGGGAAACAGGCATCGGACGATCAGATCGTCGGAACCGTTCAGCTTGACGAATTCCCAGCCGTTTTCCTCCGCCATGCTCCGGGCATGATTTTCGTATTGCTCTTCGTTGTCCGAGCCAGTATCGATGTACACAGCCCGACTGTAGTTTTTTTTCCATGAATCCAGGAAACCGGAAATTTCCTGAGCATTGTCCTCGCCGTATTTCCGGGCGAGAGTATCAGGGTCCCGATCCTCCACATAGGCTTCCGGGTATTTCACGGACGAGGGCTGTTTTCCCTTAGGCTGAACCTGCTCCTGATACCACCCCGCCGAGATGTAATAGGTTCCCGGTGCGTGGGAGAACTGGCGGCGGTATTCCGCCGCTCCCCCCAGAAACAGGCTGATGCAGTCGTGCACCTTGGGCAGCCGCAGTGTGCTGGTACCGGAACGAATCCCGGCGACTCCTCGGCCGCATAGGCCGTAGAGGAGAACCAGAGTCCGATATTTTTTGGACGCCTCGTCGACGGCATCCTGAAGCTCCGCACGCAAACGGTCCGGTTCGGTGTGCAGTCCTCCGGGGAGATAACGGACCTCGGCTTTCAAAGCATTGCTGTCCAGAATAGCCGTCAGATCAGAGCGGAAAACTCCACAGGCAATGATGCAGGTGTCCTTCATGGCTATGAATTATATCGTCTTTCAGGGCATTTATTCCATGACGGCGACGGCATGACCGACGATGCTTCTTGCGTCCGTGATGCCCTCAAGACTGCTGTAAATCAGTCCGTCCGTGCCGTCCGGACTGCCATGGCCAATGATATTCAATTCCGTTCGGCCTGCCGTCATTGCCGTCTCAAGATCGGCACGGTAGATAAGCGAGGGCTGACCGCTGCCCCATGGTCCGCCGCTGTAACCCACTTGGCCGGGAACTGCGTCTTGGGGATAGGCCGAATTAAAATCGGTGGAGTGATTCACCTCAAGCCAAATCACCAAATCGGCCGTTCGATCGATTGAAGTTTTTCTTTCAAAACCTGATTTGGGTGTCGCCGCGGATGATGCGTCCACGCCTCTTGCGCTCCAAACAGGGAGAGCTTCGGGGCGTGTGATTTCGCTACCAGAAATGTCATCATCGGGTGACTTCCGCCAGGATTGCTCACCGGTTCTTCGGGTCAAAAGCAATGTTTCAACATATACCCCATCGATGGTCTCCAGCCAAATCGCCATTTGGGGCGGATTTCGAACCGTCACCAGCGGCATCACTTTCATTGGATGCCTGAATTTTTCACCCGGCTCGACACTGACAACAATGTACCGATCCGTATGGTCCGGTACCATCACCAGGGATTTCGATGATCCGCATCCCGCCCAGATCAGGGCGGACAGCACGGCCGCGGTACTCAGAATAACAGCATGTTTCATGTTACTGACACTCATTGTAACCTATTGGTTACATTAGAATGTTACTATTGAGTTACATTTTTGTCAATCCATTAATCCCTCCAGCATATCCGCCATCACCGCGGCCAGACGTTCCCACCCCGAATCAGTACGCAGGTTGATGCCGCCGTATTCCTCGACATGCCTGCTGCGGAGAAGCAGATAGTAAATCGAAGAGGAGATAACCGCGAATGCGGCCTCGACATCGAAGTTGCTCCCTGAAGGGAATTCTTGGGAAATCCGTCCATTCAACTCGATTCCGGCCTCCTCCCGAGCCCGGGAGAAGGCACGTGTGAGATCATTTTCATTCATCATCTCCCAAGCCATCAGATTCATGGACAATTCATCGGCCAGCAGTTTTTTTCGAAGAACCGGAACCGTGTCCCGCAGAATCTCGGGTATGGGCATCCCCTGATTCAGTCCCTTTTCAACCAAAACTAAGACCCCTCGGATGCTGGCGGAATCCAGCTCCTGCCCGACTCTCTCCAGAAGTCCTTCCAATCCACCGAAATAACGGTATATCAATACCTTGCTGACACCCGCCTCTTCCGCTACCGCATTAATACCCACCGAGTCCAGGCCTCGTTTCTCCATAATGGATTTGGCGGCTGAAATAAGACGACGTTCCGTATGTTCCCTGTCACGCGATTTCGGATCGGATAAAGCAATTTTGTTACTCATAAGTTACACTTTAATGCAATCCTGAAGTGATGTGTATAGGATCCGTCACATGGCATTGTTTCATTTTGATACACATTAAAGAACCGTTGATCCGAACACTGTAGCGCAAAGACACGATGGAGGATTCAACTGCTCCGGTTAGTTGGTCGAACCGACCCAAGATATCGGATCTCGCCTGATATCACCATTCAATCTGTTGGCATATATCTCTATCAAATAGGTCTTTAGCCCCTTCAATCGGATTTCGTGAACTTGGCATGGTTTCTGCATGTCTATTTATAAAATCTATCTTCGGAGGTGAGACATGGATCTCATGAAATGGAAAGACAGACCGTCCCAAGATTCCTGGAACAACCTGCGGAGTCTTCAGAAGGAAATCAACGCATTATTTGAAGATGATTTCTTTCCGGCATCGGCAGGCTTGTTCGATCGGACGTTCAGTCCCGCGGTGGACCTGGTTGAGCAAGCGGACAACTATCTGGTGTCCTGTGAACTCCCCGGTATGGAAAACTCGGATATCGACGTCCAGGTGGCCGACAACGTCCTGACCATTAAAGGCGAAAAAAAGTCCGAGTCTGAGAAAGGCGAAAAGAACTGGTTTAAGCGCGAAACTTTGTACGGACGTTTTCATCGGACCCTTCCTCTCCCCACGGGAGTCGACATCGAAGGGATAAAGGGCGAACTCGAAAACGGCGTTCTCCGGCTGAATCTGCCCAAGAAAGAGGAAGCCAAGCCCAAACAGATTTCCGTGAAAGTGAAGTAGGAGGCACGAGATGAAAAGCCAGGAAAACAGCCAGAACTATCGACGGTCCCGCTGCGACATCGTCCAGAACTCGGACCAGATTATCATGCGTCTGGAAATGCCGGGTGTCGGCAAATCAGGATTGGACATCAATGTGGAAGGGGACAAACTCTCCATTATCGGCCGCCGGATTCAAGAGTCTCTCAAGGGCGAAAAGCTGATTCACGAGATACGTTCCGGTGACTACAAAATGGAATACACCATCGATGAAACCATAGACCGGAACGCCATCGATGCGTCACTTGAAAAGGGAGTGCTCACCTTGACGCTGGGTCTCTCGGAAACGGTCAAACCAAGGAAAATTGAAGTTGTCGGGAAGTAGTTTTCACCGTTCCCAACCCTGTCATAAAGGTTGGGAACATTTCTATTTCAACGCTCAGTCACCGAACCGGCAAAATCCTGCACGCAAATGGCCCCGAAGCGCGAGTGAGGCCCCACCGCCACACCGATGAAGGCAAACCTCTCATTCATGATATTGTCGCGGTGTCCCCGGGAGGGCACCCCGTCGTCGATGAGAAGCTGTGCGACGATGGCTCGCGCCTCATCGGGACCGTAGGCGATATTCTCACCGATATAAATATCCCAATTGACATGGCGCTCAATTCTTTGACGCATGGTGGAACCGTCGGCACCGCCATGGCCGGTCAAGCCTCGGGGACCGGTGTCCTCAACATGATCCCTGGCGGCCCTGGTCAGCCCCCTCGAGGCGCTCAGAGGAGGTACGGGATCCATGGAGGAGAGAACCCGGATGCATTCGTCCAGCGCCCTTCGTCCTTCATTGGTCATGATTCGGGTCTCGCCGGGTACGGCATAGATGCGGCCTTGAAAATACTGCCGCATCGGTTCGAGAATTTCTCTGGCGTATCGCGAAGGATCGGTACGGGCCATATTCACTTCGATGACAACATTCCGCTCCGCATCTGTCAGCCAGCCGGCCTCCAGGAGAGTATCCGGAACCTCACCATCCCATGCACCGGCGATGATAGACAGACTGCAAAAAACAATGAAAAAGAAAAATCTCATGCTGCCATTCCTATTCTTTATCATGACGAGGGCGGATAGTCGCGACATGGATGGTGACGCCCACTCCCACCAATCCCAGGATGGTCAATAACCACCATATATCCCGGACAAACCAGGTGGAAATTAATAGGGTGATCCAGAGCAGGGTGATGGTTGAGGCTTTACGGCGGCGGCTCAGACCTTTGCCCTCGGTGTAGGCTCTCAGGAACGGACCGGTGAGACGGTTTTCATTGATCCATCGGTGAAGTCGAGGAGAGGCATGGATAAACAGTCCCGCGGCCATAATGAAAAATACCGTCGTGGGCAGCACCGGCGTGATGATACCCAGAATTCCGATTCCTGTGAGAAGCAGCCCGAGAATGATGAAGAGATAACGCCGGATTTTACTCATTTTCATCCAATACCAAAACAAGATGCCCTGAGTGGGGTCCGCTGATAATCGTCTCATGGGCCGCCCCAGCCTCACCGAGAGAAAAGTCCCCGGCTATCGGCGGCTTCAGATATCCGTCCCGAATCCCCTTTTCAATCATCTTCGCATAATCCCTCCTGTCTTCGGGTCCGGTGTTGGGCATCTTGAGTCCTCTGATGTCTCCTTCGACACTCATCAGATCTCGGGGGGTGATTTCAATCCGGCCCCGGCTGCCCACCACAACGACTCTCCCGCCGGGAGAGAGCAGTTTCAAATCATCGTCCAAATTGACGTTGGCCAGCATTTCAATAATCAGATCGACACCTCTTCCCCCTGAGGCCTCCCTCAAGGCGTCGAAACGACCCGGGTCGCGATGATCGAAGCATCTGGCACCGCTCAGCGCAACAAGGGCCGCACCGGCGGTGGAACCGGCGGTTCCGAACACCGTCATGCCTTTTCCCGCCGCCAGTTGTAGACACGCCGAACCCACACCGCCGCTGGCTCCATGAACCAGTACGACATCCCCCGCGGACGCGGATCCCCGGGTAAACAGGGCCCGAGCGGCGGTGAAATACGGTACGCCCAGAGAGGCGCCTTCGGACCAGTTCAATTCGTCGGGCAGTTTGAAAAGCTGATTCGGGGCGCAGAGGCCGTACTCGGCGTAGGTGCCCGTAATGGACCCGGCGCAGTACACCCGCATGCCAATATCAAACCCGATGACGCCGTCTCCAACCTCCTCCACCGTCCCGGCCCCGTCCATCCCCGGGGTGTAGGGAAGTTTCGGTTCATACCCCTGTGCTCCCGACCGCAGATAGGTATCGACGGGATTGACTCCGGCGGCGTGAAATTTGACAAGGATTCGTCCCGGACCGCATTGCGGCTTGGGAATATGGGTGAGGGTGAGTACCTCAGGACCGCCGTATTCGGATATAACGACAGCGTTCAAACTCAAATCCTCCCTGATGCCATCAGATACAGATGCCAGGCCTGTATGGTGATGGCGCTGTCGAAGGGATCGGTTCCCATTTGCCGCTGGAGAGACTCGAATTCCTCGATGTGCACATCCAGTATTTCGTGTTCATCCAGGCTTTGTTCGGCCACCTTTTCCAAGCCCTTGGCCAAATATGTGAACGTGATGTTGGTCATGAAGGCGGGATTGGGACTCACGGCGCCGATTCTGATCAACTCGGAAGCCTTGTACCCGGTTTCCTCCAGGAGTTCCCTGCCGGCCGCAGTTTCGGGCGATTCACCCGGATCGATCACACCGGCAGGGAATTCCACTCCGACTCGTTCGGTGCCGTGACGGTATTGCTTCACCACCAGGAATTCCGGCCCGTTCGATCCGGGCATTTCCGGAATGACGGTCACCCAGTCCGGAGCATCAACGGAAATAAACGGGGCGTGTTCGCCGCTCGCCCGCCGTCGTCTGACGGTTCGAACACGGAAAATCCTGGCATCATAGACGGTCTCGCTGTCCATATTTTCCCAAATCAGATGGTTATCCGGTGTTTTGCGGCTCATGAGTTCTCCTTCGGATCTTGATAATGGCCCTCCAGGCCGTCTGGAGTCCGCAGTATCCAACCCCTCTCGTCGTGCCCCCGGACATAATCTCTGCCCAGGGGGACTTTGCCTCCGCCGCCGGGCAGATCGACGGCGAAACCCGGCATGGCCAAGCCGCTCAGCCGGATTCTCAGCTCTTCGGTAAGCTTCCGGGCCTCATCCAACGGCAATCGGAAATGGGCGGTGCCTTCGGCCAGATCGCCCTGGAACAGATAGTAAGGTTTTACTCCGGCGGAAACCAGGGTTCTCGACAGCTCTTCCAGTATCCCCACCTTATCGTTGACTCCTTTCAGGAGAACCGATTGGTTTATCACCGGAATGCCTCGTGACTGCAGCCTGTCGACGGCTACGAGCGCCTCGGGTGAAAGTTCTCTGGGATGATTGGCTTGAATCACAGCCCAGAGGGGACGTCGTCGCCCTAATCGCCGTGCCAAAGCCCGAGTGATACGGGACGGCTGCACCAGCGGGATCCGGGTGGCCAGACGGAAAACGATATCGGGTCTGGATCTCCGGAAAATGTCCATCAGGTTCATCAGGCGCCGGTCCGAGAGGGTCAGCGGATCGCCGCCGGACAGGAGGAGCTCCTTGATGTCGGAATTCACGGCCAGATATCCGGCGATATCGGCGGCCTGTTTGTCGGTGATGTCTCCGAAATCGTCGCCGGTGAGTCGTCGACGGAAACAATGCCGACAGTAGAGGGCGCACCGTCCGGTCATCACCACCAGAGCGCGATCGTTATAGCGACGGATGAGCCGGGGCAGCGGACCATGTTCCTCTTCCCCCAG
>JARGFR010000152.1 GCA_029210985.1 Spirochaetaceae bacterium
AATCCCTGCCGGTTTACCCGTTATCATTCTCTGGCCGTCGACCCCTCAACGGTGCCCGATGAACTTGAAGTCACCGCGTACTCGGCCGACGGCGAGATTATGGGGCTCAGACATAAGGAGTTTCCCGTTGAAGGCGTGCAATTCCATCCGGAATCCATCGGATCGGAACACGGGGAACGCCTGCTGACGAATTTTCTCCATTGGCGTCGGGATCCCCTGGATAAGACGGGTCTGTTGACCAAGGTGATCGCCGGCGCCGATCTAAGCCGGGAAGAGTCGGCGGCATTTATGGATGAGCTGACCGACGGATCCCTGGAGGACGCATATATCGCCGGCATGCTCACCGCCATTGCCGTTAAAGGAATCACAGCCGACGAAGTCGCCGGCTGTGTTTCGGTGCTCGTGGATAAGAAGAAACCGGTGAATTTGGGCACCGAAGGTGTTCTGGATACCTGCGGCACCGGAGGAGACGGAATGCATACGTTCAACATCTCTTCGTTCTCCGCCCTCATTGCCTCGGCCTGCGGTGCCACGGTGGCTAAGCACGGCAACAGGGCGGTGAGTTCCAAGTCAGGCAGCACTGATTTTTACGGAGCGCTGGGCGTACCCACGAATCTGGATTCTTCGGAGGTTGAGGCCAGTATCGAGGCTGAGGGCTTCGCTTACATGGCGGCGCCGATGTTCCATGGGGCTATGCGTCACGCCGGACCGGTGCGTCGCGCCCTGGGTGTAAAAACCATCATGAACTGCCTCGGACCGCTTTCTAATCCGGCCGGTGCGGATTTTCAGATTATCGGCGTCTATGATGACGGTCTGCTGCCGGTGATGGCCAGAGCGGCCAGGATGCTCGGCGTGAAACGTGTTATGACCATTCGCTCCGTGGATGGATTGGATGAAATTTCTCCGGCGGCGCCGACGAAAACATTCTTTATCGACGACGACGGCCGGGAAACTGAAAACGTCTTCGATCCGGCGGCATTGGGACTTTCAGGTTATACGGTTGAAGATTTGATTGGCGGCGACGGCGCCGAGAACGCTCGGATCGCCAGAGAACTGCTTCGAGGGAGCGGCCCCCCGGCTGTGAGGGAAGCGGTGTGTCTCAACGCCGGAGCCGCTCTTTTTGTCGCCGGACTCGCACCGGACATCCCCTCAGGCTACAAGGCGGCCAAGAGCGCTTTGGAGGACGGACGAGTCGCCTCCAAGGTGGAGGCGTTGAGAAAGCGCGCCGGTGCCGGCAGCGCGGCGTGAGGTGCCGAGTATGAGAGGTACGCCCGATATCCTGGTTGAAATTGCCGAGAACCGGGCCGCGAGGGTCCGGAAGAATGGAGCCGCCCAGGGTCTAACGCTGCCGGCAAAGCGGTCTTTGCCGATGGTTTCCTTCGGAGCGGCGACAAAGGCCGATGTCCATAACCATGGCATCCTCATAGCCGAGGTGAAACGCAAGAGTCCCTCCAAGGGCGACATCGCCGCCATTCCCGATCCGGCCGTCCAGGCGGGTTTGTATAAGGATGCCGGGTTCCGCCGCATCAGCGTTCTCACCGAGGAAGCCAGGTTCGGAGGATCCCTGGCCGATCTTACGGCGGTGAAGACGGCGCATCCCGAACTGGCTGTTCTGCGGAAAGATTTCCTCCTTACCGTGGAGGATGTGGAGGTGAGCTGCCGGGCCGGAGCCGACGCGGTGCTTCTCATTGCGACGCTGCTGGATGAAGAAACCCTTTCTGCCATGTATAGACGCACCCTGGATATCGGATTGACTCCGTTGGTGGAAGTGCACAGCCGATCCGACATTGATAAAGTGCGCCCCCTGGCGCCGGGCCTTGTGGGCATCAACAGTCGGGATTTGCGGCGCTTCCGGGTGGAGCCGCTGCTTCCACTGGAGACGCGGCGGTACATCGATTGGCCGTGTGAAGTCATCTACGAGTCCGGCATTTCCAATCCCGATGATGCTCTTTTTGTCCGGGGTGCGGGCTTCTCCGGTTTCCTGGTGGGAGAAGCTGTGGCTCGGGACCCGAATCTGGCCGCCTCACTTGTCTGCGCCTGGAAGGATGAGGAGAACGCGGAGTTCCTCTACGGTGCCTGGAGACGGCTGTATTCCGGAACATCATTCGATTCCTCCGATGCTCCATTGGTGAAGATCTGCGGCATCACCAACCGCGGCGACGCGGAGGCGGCGGTGGACGCCGGTGCGGACATGATCGGTTTCATTCTGGCCGACAGCCCAAGGCGGACGACACCGGAATTTATTCGTGAATGTGCGGATCTGCCGGTGATGAAAACCGGGGTGGTGGTGATGTCTTCCCAGGAAGAATTGCCGGCGGACATCCGAGCTCTTCTGGAAGAGGGTATTCTGGATTTCCTCCAGTTCCACGGGGAAGAGTCTCAGGAGATGCTGCGAACTTGGCCCTCTTTCAAAGCCGTCGGCTTGAAGTCGCCGGGCGATGCCGCAAAACTTGAATTTATCGGAAGTCCCGCGGTACTGGTGGACGGCTTTTCTCCCGACGCCGCAGGCGGCACGGGAAAACGTCTGGATGTCCGCATTCTGACGGCGGCCGCTGAGAAGCGGCGGCTCTGGATTGCCGGCGGCCTGAACCCCGAGAACGTCCGGGGAATTGTCGAAGAATGGAAACCCGGACTGGTTGACGTCTCCAGCGGCGTGGAATCTTCTAAGGGCATCAAAGACCGGGACGCGGTCAGGCGCTTCGTCTCGGCGGCGAAAGGAAGAAACGCATGAGTGAGAACGGATTTTTTGGAGACTACGGCGGCAGATTCGTTGCGGAAGTTCTTCGGCAGCCCTTGGAGCGTCTGGAAATGGAATTCCGGAAGGCCATGGCCGATCCGGCCTTTCGATCCGAAATCGAGGAGTTTCACCGGGACTATACCGGGCGCCCCACCCCGCTGCTGCCGGCCAGGAATGCGTCGGCGGCCATTGGCGGCGCGGATATCTTCATCAAGATTGAGGGGCTGGCCAACACCGGTGCTCATAAAATCAATAACGCCGCGGGTCAGGCACTGCTGGCCAAGCGGATGGGGAAAAAACGCATCATCGCCGAGACCGGGGCCGGTCAGCATGGCGTGGCCACCGCCGCCGCATGCGCCCGGCTGGGTCTGGACTGTGTGGTGTATATGGGGGAAGAGGACATACGCCGGCAGCACCCCAACGTGTATTGGATGGAGCTCTTCGGCGCCGAAGTCCGTCCGGTCAAATCCGGCAGCCGGACTCTTAAAGACGCGGTGAACGCGGCTCTGCGGGACTGGGCTTCGAGCTGGGAGGACACCCACTATCTGCTGGGATCGGCCCTGGGCCCCGCGCCCTTTCCGGACATGGTGAGGGAGTTTCAATCAATCATCGGTCGGGAAACCAAAAATCAGCTGGCGCGGCTGGGGATTGAAGAACCCGACGTCATGGTGGCCTGCGTCGGCGGCGGTTCCAATGCCATCGGATTTTTCGAACCCTACATTGATGCTCCGAAGCCCATCCTTCTCGGCGCCGAGGCCGGCGGCAGAGGTCCGGGGGTGGGCAATAACGCCGCTCGCATGACAGGGGAGGGCAAGGTGGGCGTTGTCCAAGGGTACAAGAGCCGGTTTCTCACCGATGAAGACGGGCAGGTGTCGCTCACCCATTCGATTTCCGCGGGTTTGGACTATGCCGGTATCGGTCCTCAGCTGGCCTACCTTGGCGAAAAAGGACGAATCCGCTTCGTCGGCGTCCGGGATGACGAAGCTCTGGATGCCCTGGGGTTTTTTGCCCGGGAAGAGGGGCTGATTTTCGCCATGGAATCGGCTCATGCCGGCGCCGCGGCCATCGTCATTGCCCGGGATCTGGGTCCCGGGAAGACCGTGGTGGTGAATATGTCCGGCCGGGGCGACAAAGATATCTTTATTTCCGCAGCGGCCTTGGACGGTCCGGCCTGGAGAAGTTTCCTGAAAGAAGAGAGCGAGCGAGGGGATGCGTTATGAGTGTTGAAGCAGCAAAAATCGTGACCCATTTCATCGCGGGCTTCCCCTCCTATGAAGCGTCTCTTGAAGCCGCACGCGGTCTGATTGCCGGCGGGGCGTTCGCTCTGGAGATGCAAATTCCGTTCTCCGATCCCAATGCCGACGGTCCCGTCATCGAGGGCGCCTGCAACAAGGCTCTCGAATCCGGCTTCAAGGTGGCCGACGCCTTTCGGCTGCTGAAAACACTCCGGGAAGAAACCGATATCCCGATTTTCGTGATGAGCTACGCCAGTCTGGTCGTTACACCCGGCGTGGACAAGTTCGTGGCTCGAGCCAAAGCAGCCGGAGCATCGGGCCTCATCATTCCGGATTTGGTCCCCGGCGCCGATGAAGGGCTGTTTGCGGCGGCGGCCGCGGCGAACTGTCCGGCGGTCCCGGTTATCGTGCCTTGGATAACCGACGAGAGACTGGACGAGGTTCTCTCCGAACCTGTCGAATGGGTCTATGTCGCCCTTCGCAGCGGCATAACCGGGACGTATACGGATCTGGGCCCGGACCAGGAAGCTTTCCTGGCCAAGTTGAAGGAGCGCGGCGGGAAGACCGCACCGAAAATTATGGCGGGCTTCGGCATACAGCAGGCGGACCAGGTCCAGGCTCTGGTGAAGATGTGTGATGCGGCCATCGTCGGATCGGCGATTGTCCGGGTTATCGGGGAAACCGCGAATCAGGGCGGAGGAGCTTCGGCTTTCCGAAAAGCCGCTCAGGGTTTGGTGGAGGCTCTGCGTTCGTTTTGATTTAAAGACAGGTGTGTCCGTTCGTGCATCGATTTTGACCGTAATCGGAGTAAGCCAACATAGTCCGGCAGCTGTTTTGTTGACAAATCGGTTGGGATACATGTTGACAATAAGTTGACAAAAACGCCGGTAAGGTTCGCAGACAACATGAATAGAATCAAAATGTAATTCAAAAGAAACAAATTCTTGACAGCAACCTCTTTCCTCTCCTATATTTCACCCCAATATGGCCCGATTCCGCCGGTTCGCTCTCGAAGATACAGACCACCTCATCCGGGAGATGGATGCCCTGAATCGTCGTCTTCCAATATCCGACAATCTGGGGATACTGGGTGAAACGGTTTCTCTCGGAAATCGAACCCTCCCGAACCGTTTTGTGATTCAGCCCATGGAAGGCGTCGATGCGGATCCGGTCGACGGCAGCCCGTCGGACCTGACTTTTCGACGATACCGCCGATATGCCGAAGGCGGCAGCGGTCTGATCTGGGCAGAAGCCGTTTCCGTCGTGCCCGAGGGGTGTTCCAATTCCAAACAGCTTCGCCTGAGGCCGGACAACCTTGATGTATTCAAATGCCTCATCGACGAGACGCGGCAGGCTGCCCGGGACGCCCTGGGTCACGACATCACGATGATTGTTCAATTGACCCACTCGGGTCGGTTCAGCCGTCCGGGCGGCGCTGCTGCGCCGCTGAAAGCCCAGAACAACCCCTGGCTGGACGACTTCTTGGGCATGGGTGATCTGGAACCGGTCAGCGACGATTATCTCGATTCACTCCAGGACGATTTTGTCCGAACCGCCGAGTTGGCCCTCCAGGCCGGTTTCGACGGTGTGGATATGAAAGCCGTCCACGGATATCTGGCGGCGGAATTGCTGGGAGCCCATCGGCGAGAGGGGAAATACGGCGGATCATATGAAAACCGCACCCGGTTCCTCCGGGAGACAACCAAAGGCATGATGGAGAGTCTTTCCACCGGCGTCATCATCACCACCCGAATGACGGTACTCGAACCCTGCCCCTATCCTTACGGCTGGGGTGTGAAGCCGGTGCCCGGCGACAGTTGGGAGCTCGATCTCACCGAACCCAAGCGTCTGATGTCCGAATGCCTTGAAGCGGGAATGCCTATTTTCAATGTCTCCATGGGATTCCCCCGATTCCAGCCATACCTCAACAGACCTCACGATAATACCCTGGTCGGTCAGGACGATCCTCCCGAGTACCCTCTACTGGGAGTCATCCGTTATCAGGAAGCGGTGCGGGAGATGCAGAGTGTAGACCAGAACTGCCCGCTGCCGACGGCCGGTCTGACATGGCTGCGGCATCTGATGCCCCAAGTGGCCGCCGGTCTGGTTGAGGAGGGATGGTGCTCCCTCATCGGCCTGGGTCGATCCGCTTTTGCCTATCCTGATCTTCCAAAGGACCTTCTGACGACCGGCGGTGTATCCCGGTCAAAATGCTGCACCACATGTTCGATGTGCACACAAATCATGAAGGACGGTGTCGGCCGCACCGGCTGCGTCATCCGGGATCGTGAAGTGTACGGACCGGAGCTGAAGAGGGGGAGAAGGGCCGCGGTATGATGTACGATTTTTCCATCCTGAGATCGCTGCGAAAGAACTCTTCACTGACGATTGCGGAGGTCTCCGAGCAGTCCGGCGTTTCTCAGGCCGTCATTTCCAAGCTGGAACGCAACCAGACCGTCGCGGAATTGGAAACGCTCTTTCGCATCGCCCGAGTCTTCGATATGAGCGCGGCGGATCTGGTGGCCTTGGCCGAATCCCGGACCGCTCACCGGAAACAGGCCGGCCATCGAGTCCAAAGCGGTTTCACCTTCGATGAAGTCCTTTACGACAACGTTAAATGCCTTTACGGAGAGGGCAGGTCCGGGGATCTTCTGTCGCGTCCGGAAGTTCACGGCGATGACTTTGAAATATGCTGGGTACTCGATGGAATCGTGGAAATCTCACTACCCGGGGAGACCCACCATCTGGGTCCCGGAGAATCCATTCAGTTCGATGCCGTCCTGGAGCACGCCTACCACATCATCGAAGATTGCCGGCTGATCATCCTTCACATTAAGAAGTCTCGAAGATTCTGAGAATAGAAGTCGCAAAGGAGAGAACCAAATCATGAACAGCAAGCCGGTTGCCCTTGTCACGGGCGGCAGTCGCGGAATCGGACTGGGTGTGTGCGAATCCTTGGCGAGTGAGGGCTATGACTTATTCCTCTGCGGACGCCGATCGGCCGATCAGGTTGTCGACATCTTGGTTCACCTGAAAGACCTGGGAGCCGAAGTGGGATATGCCGCCGCGGATATTTCCTCGTCCGAGGATCGGTCGAATCTGATCGACGGTGTGTATGGTCGTTTCGGCCGACTCGACGTGCTGGTGAACAACGCCGGCATGGCTCCCCGGAAACGGGCCGACATATTGGATGCGTCGGAAGAAATTTATGATGAAGTGATGAACGTGAATCTCAAGGGCCCGTATTTCCTCACCCAGGCCGTGGCCCGCCGGATGGCGGAGAGCCGGCGGAACGGGGCGGACCCCGACGAACAGGCGCCCACCATCATCTTCATCACATCAGTGTCGGTAACGGCGGCCTCCCCGAACCGCGGAGAGTACTGCATCTCCAAAGCCGGACTGGCCATGGCCGCCTCACTCTGGGCCGTTCGCCTGGCGGAATTCGGAATCAACGTATACGAGATTCGTCCGGGGGTTATCGCCACCGACATGACCAGCGGCGTGAAGGAAAAATACGACCGGCTGATCGCCGACGGATTGACGCTGCAGCCCAGATGGGGAACTCCCCGGGATGTCGGCAAAGCTGTGGCCTCACTTGCCGGTGGGGATTGGCCGTATTCCACCGGAGGGGCCATCTATGTCGACGGGGGCATGAGCGTCCCACGGTTCTAAGAGCTTCGAATGCCAATTCGAGTATGGTTTTCCGTTCCAGAGCACCATTCTCAGCAGAGAAACGATGTAGAGCAGTCCCGTCATGAGTACGGCCAGGAGAAGAAAAGGCAGTGTCGACCCGCCTGCCAGCCGTGCCGTGGCGCCGGAGACGATGGATCTGAGCCATGTTCTGCGAACAATCGACAGACGCGCCGCGGCACTGCCGAAGGCGATTCTTCCGGCCATAACGACATAGACCAGATTCACCAGAACCTTCAGGGCGTTTCGGATCGGCAGCCAGTTCGGCGGAGTACCGGCGAAAACATTATCGACGAATCGTCCGTATTCAGTCGGGCTCATGCGGATGAGGGTGAGAGTCACGGCAATCACTTCGGCCAGATACGGGATGAAGTGCGCCGGCAGGAAGCGAGGCCGGGCGGAAGAGTCGCTGCCCAATTCCCGGGCATACCACCACAGAAGGGGCCCGGTGAGAGGATAAACGAGGGGATAGGCCATGAGTGCGGAAGGATTCCAAGTCGGTATGGTGGCAAGTCGAATCGAGAACACCAGAAGAAGGGCGGCAAGGGGGGGTGTACTTCTTCTGCCTCAGACGCGTGGCCATCAACAGGAGTACAAGAAATCCCTGTGCCGCACCCAACGCGGCGATCACGGTGAGGACATGCATGAGCCCCATTATACGAGAGCCTATGGTGAAGTCACGACAATTTTGATGCAGGCTCGGCC
>JARGFR010000153.1 GCA_029210985.1 Spirochaetaceae bacterium
GAGCCAGGATTCCAGGAAATCCTCGGAGGTGATTCTTTCTCCGTTGCTCCACAAGGCGTCCTTTCTGATGGTGAACGTGATGGTGGTGTTATCTTCGGAGAACTCCCAGCTTTCAGCCGATCCGGGAATAGGTCTGAGTGTTGCGGGATGATATGTCAAAAGACCTTCATACAGGGCGGTGAAAATCTGCGCTTCGTTTGTCGTGTAGGCGTAGTGGGGATTCCAATTGATCCTGGACGGGCTGAATTGGACCGTGAACCTGTTTTCCGAGGCGCCAATCGGCAAGGCGACGGCAAGGAAGGCTAATAGTCCGGTCAGAATAAAACGTTTCATGCTAAATATATCTCCAGGAGTTCTTTATAGTCGTCTGTTTTCAAAGGTTTGACATACACCGCCTTGAATCCGCTGGATTTCAGTCGGGGTACACAGCTGTCGTCGCTTGTGATGGCCACCAGGGAAAGATCCGGCCGCGCATCCATCAATTCCTTGGCCACTTCGTCCCCGTTGAGCCCCGGCATGTACTGATCCAGTATCACCAGATCGAATACACCGTTCAGACAGCGGGACAGGGCTTCTTTACCATCTTCCGCCAGAATGCATTCAACTCCGTATTTTCGGCATTGAATCTCCATCAACTTTCGATTCGTGAATTCGTCCTCTGCATAGAGTATGGTTTTGCCCATCATCTTGTTCCTTCTTCGAACCAACGTTCAATTCGAAGCCAAGCGTCTTCCAATCGTTGAATCTCCGAACAACCCGCCGAATGAGAATATCGAATTCTGTTCTCCACAGCCCTGGCTGCGGCAGCCAATTCCGGCGCTCTGAGAGTTTTACCGGCTCCTTTAAGGGAGTGGGCCGCCCGATATTGTGCCTCTCTCATCTCGTCGGTGGATGAACCCCTTCGGATGACGTCCATATTCACCTTGGCGTTTCGGATAAATCCATCCATTATCAATCTGGCCTCGGGTAAGCCGATGCCGGTTTCCCGAGCCATGGCATTCAGGTCAGCCGGAGGATCCGGCATAGCTGAAGGTATATCCAAGATCATCGTTATGGAGGAGGCTCTCTTCAAGACTCGAGGATTCCAATCTCCGGCTTTCTTTCTCAGAGCCGCTTCCAGACCTTCCGCATGGGCATTGCCGATAACGATTTGAACCTCATCCTCAGAACCTTGGATGCTCACGTCGAATTTACCGTATTGGTCGATGGGATACGCGAACGGTATCATGATAAGTTCGACCAGAGTGCGTTCGCTCCCCGCTCGCGCATCGTTCACCGTGTGAGCACACCGGATCGTTACCTTTGTATTGAGTCCCGAGGGCCATGATTGAATCTCATTGAGAATCTTATCGGCTACCTCGCTAAGGAGGAACATCACTTCAAGATAACCCCGGTATCGGGATGCGTCCACACGAAGTTCTTGAGTTTTCTTCACAAAAACTCCACATATCTTGCATTCCGTCTACTTTACCAAGTCACTGAATTAGGTTTGACTGGCCAGCGTTTGTACGAGGACCTGAATTATTGGTCAATCAAGTACTGTCTAGGAGACTTTTATCAACCGCACTCTTTCCATTCTCATCGCCGTCACACTCGGGATTTTTGTCACCCATAATGATTCCGCCGATTCCTCATCCTCTCCAAATGAAGGAGTGGAAAAACCCGGATATGTCTATTTGGATTTCGCTTCAGATCAGTCTGAAGACGGTCTTCTGAACACCTTGAGGAACCCGTCCACTCGGGCTTCCCTGGTCAGCTACTTTCAGGGCGTCATCGGTGATCCCGTTGTGACGGATGCCCTCATCGACGCAGCGGATCGTCACGGTATCGATCCCGCCCTCGTCGTGGCCCTCTCCTGGCAGGAAAGCGGCTTTCGTTCAACCGCCTACGGAATCAACACCAACAAGACCGTGGACCGGGGACTGATGCAGCTCAATTCGGCCACATTCGCATTCCTGGATTCGGACGATTTCTTCAACCCTCATACCAATGCGGAGTATGGAGTCTCGTATCTGAGCGAAGTCCTCAAATCCTCCGGTAATATGGTTGCCGCCCTGGCGATGTATAACGCCGGTCCCGGCCGAGTTGGAAATACCGGAGCACCGAGGGTGACATTGGACTACATTTCCCGCGTCCTTGAGTTCAAGGACAATCTGATTCGCGGATATGAGGAAAGCTACTCCTCGGACGGCGTTCTCATGACCCGGGATATCAAACCGGTGAAGAACCCGGATCTTCTCTAGGCGCATCGAGATGCCGGCGTATCCGGCTCTGTCCGAAGAAACAGCAATGGGCTAGGATGAGCCCATGATCATCGTGCTCAAGAATGGGATATCCGATCCCGATAAAGACCGCCTCACATCATTCCTCTCCGAGAAAGGTTTTAGGATCCGGGAAGTCGTGGGTGAAAACGAAACGGTCGTCGGCGCCGTCGGCAGTGTGAGTATCGATTACAGGGAAGTCGAGATTCTTCCCGGCGTCGATCGTGTCATTCCCATCAGCAAGCCCTATAAAATGGCCTCTCGGGAGCTCCACCCCCAGGATTCGGTTGTCAGTATTGGCCGGGTGAAGATCGGCGGTTCCCGGATCGTCACGATTGCCGGCCCCTGCGCCGTCGAATCCCGGCAGCAGATTCTTGATGTTGCCTGGGCGGTCCGGGAAGCCGGCGGCGTGATGCTCCGGGGCGGAGCTTTCAAACCGAGAACGTCACCTTATTCATTTCAGGGAATGGGGTTCGAAGGGCTGAAATACCTTAAAGAGGCCGGTGAAGCGACCGGACTGCCGGTTGTCTCCGAAGTTGTCTCTCCTTCGGATGCCGAGGAAATGGGGCGGTACGTCGACGCCTTTCAAATCGGTACACGGAACATGCAGAATTTTGAACTGCTCAAGTCCGTCGGTTCAATCGGCATGCCGGTGATACTCAAGAGGGGTCTGTCCGCCACAATTGAAGAATGGCTGATGGCCGCCGAATATCTACTGGCATCCGGAACAGAGGACGTGATTCTCTGCGAAAGGGGTATTCGAACATTCGGTCGCGCCACTCGCAATACGTTGGATATTTCCGCCATACCCGTCGTTCGTGAGCTGAGTCACCTACCCATTATTGTTGATCCGTCTCACGCCACCGGAATCCGTGACAAAGTGCCGCCCATGGCCCTGGCCAGCGTTGCCGCCGGTGCTCACGGACTTATTGTGGAAGTGCACACCAATCCGGACAAATCCTTCAGTGATGGGCCTCAATCTCTCTGGCCCCAACAGTTTGATAAGCTCCTGCGTGACATCGAGGCGCTGTGTCCGACGGTGGGCAGGGAAATGGCCAGGCTTCCCGAACGCCATCAGGAAGACGTCCTGCAATCCCATCTTGAAGGGAAAGTGGGTAAGCCGAAGGTCGTATTCCAAGGTGAGCGCGGGGCTTACAGTGAACGTGCCATCCTAAATTACTTTCCGGAAGGGGAGGTGGATCCCACGCCCGTTCCGGCATTCCGGGACATTTTTAATTCTGTTCTGGCCGGTGACGCATCATGGGGTATGGTCCCCATCGAGAACTCACTCGCCGGGAGTGTTCTGGAGAACTACGACCTCCTCACCCGCTATCCGGACATCAAGATTGTCGGTGAAATCAAGGTTCGAATCCGGCACAATCTCATGGTGAAACCCGGTGTCGCCGAATCTGATATTCGCCGAGTGTTTTCCCATCCCCAAGCCTTGTCCCAATGTGCTGAATATATTGCCGCCAAAGGATGGGAAGCCATCCCCTTTTTTGATACGGCCGGAGCTGCGGCCATGGTGGCCCGGAGCAAAGATAGGGATGTGGCCGCCATCGCCAGTGCCGAAGCTGCATTATTCCATCGATTGGATATCCTGGCTGAAGATGTGGAAACCAATCCGAGGAATTACACACGCTTTGCCGTTATCGCTCACGTCGACGCTCCCGGTCCGGAGAATGCGGACAAGTCCTCGTTCACCTTTGCATTGAAAAGCCACCCCGGTGCATTGGCGGAATGCCTTGCCGTACTGAAGGCTCATGATATTGACATGACCAAACTGGAATCGCGTCCTATTGCCGGTAAACCATGGAGTTATATGTTCTATGTGGATGTGATGATTCCGGAAGATGCGGCGCGATTCGAAGCGGCTGAAACGGAATTTCAGAATGTTGCCCAGGAGTATCGGAATTTAGGGCGCTATCGCTCAGTCTGATTGACCGGTCTCAAACCCGGGGGTTACTCATCTTCGATGCCCAGTTTTCGGAGCTGAGCCTCTTCTTCTTTTCTCACCTTGAATTCGTTCATGGCCTTCATGGTTTCACCGATGGATGCTTTGAGGTTCTTCAGGCTCAGAGTGCTCGGTTTCATAGAATCCCTGATGTCATCGGGAATGGCGTCGGAGCGGAAGAAATCGTCGAGCCCGGTCAGTTTTTTATGAAGGTTTCTGGTTTCCTGAACATTCTTCTGGATAAAGCTCAGCAGCTGTGCGGCATCCGCGTTCCTGGCGTTCTTGTAAGCGATTGAATGAGAATCCCGCAATTCCTGCAGAATTCGGGCCTTCTTCATTGCTGCTGATGAAAAACTGGAAAAATCAATGGATTCAATCTTCACCGATCCGGTGACTGAATCCTTGATGGGCACCTCGTATCGGATACCGCCATTCCCCTTGCTGAAGAGATTGGAAAAAATTTCCGAGAGCCGTTCTCCGAAACTTTTCTTTCTTTCCTGGAGGATTCTGGAATTTCCGTTCAGTTTCACCAGCGTTGAACGTATCGGTTCACCGGTGCGTGCCAAGCGGTCCACCACAGCCAGTAAACTCGTTTTATCATCCGGTCCATGACGCTTTCTCTTCTTGGTTTCGATTCTGGACACTTGCAGCCGTTCAAGAACCGCTTCCCGGGATTTTTGGCTGTTCTCCCCATAGTCTTCTTCCAGAAGTTCACGGATCAGATCCTTGTACCAGCCAAGCTGCTTCAAATTGTGGGAGAACTCAAATTTGACGTTATTCATCACCGTATGAGGATTGCGCCGGTAGAGTTCAGGATCGATGTTCATATTCTTTGTCAACTCATCCCGGACCCGCCATTTATACCGTTCCCGCAGGAAGACCGTGATGGTTTTAAGCTCCGTCTTGATCGAAGACGTGAGCTCCCTCAGATGAGCGGCGGAGCTGGTCATGATCTTTCCGGCCATCGGGTCATTCATTGCAGAGGTTCTTCCCACAATCTGAGCCACAGCCCTGGTTACCTGGAAAGACGAGTTCGCGGAGAAATCAGACCACCGAATCCAATCCAAGAGTTCGATGATTCGTCGGACTTTGTTCAGACTCAAATTCGGTAGGCTGACATGGAAAATATTGACCAGAAATTCCCACTGACTGACATATTGAGAAAACCTGAGGCTGATTTCATGGAGAGTTTCGGTCTCGGTGAAGGGGTCTGAGGAGGGCAGCTGGATTTTCGTGACGGTCCTTTCATGTTTGTATGGATCGTTCTGCATCAGACCTTTATCAATGAGGAAGTCATATATGGCCGACGCACTCGCTTCGAATGATTGGAGGTGTTCCCGAAGCTTTCTGATGGCAGTGCGTTCCAGATTGTCGGCCTTGGCGGCTAAAGCATCGACAAGGCCGTCGCAGAACTCATTGACGTTATTCATTTAATCCTAATCATAATACGCTGATTTCATATCCCGCAAATCTGAGGATGGATTTAAAGTAAATCACAAAATCGCCTAGTCATGAATAGCATGAAATACGGTATAACACCATACCTTTCTGTTGTGACGTCCCTGTTGATGCTGTCCGCCTGCGGTCCTTTCGGTCCGACCGATTCAATTGCCGTCAAGTGGCCGGAGGCGGACATTTCCGCCCTTTCAGGAGAGGCTCCCGCGTTCTGGGAGCTCCGGTGGCTCACGGACGAAGGCGATCTGTCCGTGTTGATTGTGGACGGAAAGAGCTCTCCGGTTCTGCCCTTTCATCGGGAATATCCGATTATTCTAGCCGCATATCCCCAGGATCCCTCCCTCCCCGACGGCTACCGAATCAAACCGGCCGGGTGTCTCCTGCCGGCGGTGAGAGCGCCACAGTCCGATATCTCTTTAACCTGGGAGAATGGTTTTGCCGCTCAGAAGATTCTGGAGATGGCGGATGCGGGAATATCACCCCGGGTCATCAACCTGGAAAGGTTCGCGGACGCCGTCGGAGTGCGGAGTGAGGATGCACCCTGGGATTTGGACCAGCGGCGTCTCTGGGAAGACCTGCTGGCCGGCGAATTATGGATTTACAGCTTCAGGCTTCTGGCCCCGCATTTCGTGGATTTGCCTATTCCATCCGGGTTCTGGTACGGAGAATATGTTCCGGGCACAGCACTTTCTGTCGGATCAGACGGATGGCGGGGGGAACTTGTTGAAGGAATCCACTGTTTCTTCTGTCCGATGAATGGCGGGCTTGTTATTGCGGATATCGATTCCGAAGGTCGCGTCACCTACCTCATTGATGACTGATTCACTTCGGACGGATTTGGAGGCAGGCGCCAGTCCACAGGTCCCTTGCCCCGGCTTTCCAGCCACTCATTCACTTTGGAAAAGGGCCGGGTTCCAAAGAATCCCCGAGAAGCGGAGAGCGGCGAGGGATGAGGAGCGGTGAGCACCAGATGTTTGTTCGTATTGATGAATGCCCCTTTCTTCTGGGCATAGGATCCCCAAAGTATGAAGGCCACTCCGTCGAGCTCGGCGTCAATGATTCGGACCACTTTGTCGGTAAAGGATTCCCATCCCCGATTACGGTGGGATGCCGCTCGATTGCGTTCCACCGTCAACACGGAATTGAGAAGCAGTACACCCTGGTCGGCCCAGGATATGAGACAGCCGTGGGATACCGGAGAGATTCCCAGATCTGAGGCCATCTCCTTATAGATATTCAACAGGGACGGCGGGACGGGGACATCGGGACGCACGGAAAAACACAATCCATGTGCCTGTCCCGGACCGTGGTATGGATCCTGCCCCAGGATCACCACTTTCACGTTGTGGAAAGGAGTGTGGTTGAGTGCGGCGAAGATCTCGTCCCCTGGTGGATAGATTTCTTTTCCGGCCTGTTTTTCCTGCAGCAGAAAGGTCCGGAGGTCTTCCATATAGGGTTTCTCAAATTCGGGAGTGAGACGATCCAGCCAGCTCGGATGGAGTCTTACGGTTCGTTCCTCATTCACTTTACTTCTCCACGGTTTTGGGGAACTCCAGGACAAATTCCGATCCCCCGCCTTCTCTGATATCAGCGGCTATCCGCCCGTTGTAACCCTCGGCGATGCCTTTGACAATGGCCAGACCGAGTCCTGTATGGTCCGAAGCTTCCGCTTCCGATCGATCTGTGTACCACCGGACAAATATCTTTTCCGGGTCTTCCACACCGATCCCCGGTCCTCGGTCCAGAACGCTGATCCGTACCGTTCCATCCGGGGTCTCTTCCAGTCGAATATCTACTCTGCCGTCTTTTGGCGAGAAGGAAACGGCGTTATCCAGGAGATTCAGAACAGCCTGTCCTAATCGATCGGGATCAGCACTTACCATAGAGCAGCTGTCCGACTGGTCCTGAAGAACGATCTTGACCCCCGCTTTCTCGCTCCGGTAGTAACCGGCCACAAGGTTTTTCAGCAGCAATCCGACATCCACGGGTTCCCGTTCTTTACGGTCCAGCCTGACATCGACGCTGATCAGTTCCCTCAAATCTTCCAAAAGGTGTCTGATCCGCCGTCCCTCACGATTGATCACATCCAAAAATCTCTTGGTTTCCGCCTGTGCGGACCGTTCCGCCAACTCCACGGCGCTCAGGATGCCGGCAACAGGGTTTTTCATCTCGTGGACGAGGTCGGCCATGAAATCTTCCATATGATCGGTCCGCTCCTGAAGTCGGGAAGAGAGCCGATGAAGGGCTCGGGACAGATCCGCCACTTCATCTCTGCCGGATAAGGGCTCGAAACGGTCCAGCAGTTTGCCCCGTTCATCCAGAAGTCCTTCGGCCTGATCCCTTAATCGTCCGACGGGAACGGTGACCGTCCTGGCCAAAAGAATAGAAAGGATGACGGCGGCTCCGATACTGAAGAGGAAGATGGACGCGATATCAGCCCTGAGGCGGTAAAGATCCGAGAGTATGGCCAATGTGGACCGGGACACCAGGACGGCACCGACGAGTTCTTCTTCTCGAAAAATCGGGATGGCTGAATAAAGCGTCACGGATATCTGGCCACGGGATATTCTTGTCGCCGCACCGTAGCGGCCTTCCAGAGCTGCTTGGATTTCCGGCCCGTCCAGTATGTCTCGTCCGCTGTAGTAC
>JARGFR010000154.1 GCA_029210985.1 Spirochaetaceae bacterium
TCGAAAAATCATGAGTGCCGCAGATTACCGAGGCCATGTCGTTGAGAGCACCTAGGGGCGGCATTCGCCTGATCAGCCAGGTGAATCGGTCCATGTGAGCCGGTCCCGCAGGCCCTTCAATCATCCGGTACTCGTACTGCCGGTAGCGGGCATCCCGACGGGAGTGGAAATCCCGGGCAACTTCGATGCTGGAGAGGATACGGATGTCACGGGGAAGCCGTGCGTTCAAGGCATCCCGGAACTTCCAATCGGGAATGGTATCTTTCTCCGTGTGGAAATTGCCGACTTGTCCGATGGCATGAACTCCAGAGTCTGTTCGGCCGGCGCCGGTTATCGATACTGATTCCTGATGCAGATCGGACAGAGCCTCCGTGAGAACTCCCTGAACGCTCCTGTCCGAACTTTGAATCTGCCATCCCGCGAACTCGGTGCCGTCATAAGAAATGACGAGCTTGATGTTACGCCTCACTCGAGAGCGCCTCCAGCTCAGTTTTAATTTTCTTATGAAGCTCCCGGCCCAGATCCAGAAGAGCGGAGGGCTTGGATTTTGATGATTGACCCATACCGACGATACGGGATACGGCGGATCGGGCGTCTTTAAGAGCCTTGATCCGCCGGGCCGCATCGTCGTTTTGCCCGTATTTCAGCAGGAGAACGCCCAGGAGGTAGAGCACACCGTCGAATCCGAAATTGTTGTCCAGATCGGGACCGTGATGGGGAACGTCTTCAATGCTCTCGCTGCCGCTGCGTTCACATTCGAGAACTTCCCCGTAAAAGAATGACGCCTTGCGCAGGAATATTCCGGCCATATAGTCATAATTTTCCTGGGGCCGATGCTCATGGAGATCGTTGGCAAGCCATCCGGCCCTCAGGAATGAAAGCCCTCTCAGAAAAGTCGGATTACAGTTGGGCCGACGATGCTCGTAGCACATCGCCGCCAGGACATACGAGGCGGTTCCTTCCACCAGTCCGCGGTCAGAATCAAAATCAAGGTTTGGGAAAATAGGCCGGAACATATTTTTGCGCTCTCCGATGGTCTCCTCCATAACAGACAGCTCGGAGTCATCAAGAGTCGTGAAATGCGTCGGGTATGCCGAATACCAGCACTGAGGGCAGGTCGATACAGGATAGATGAGCGGGTACACCTCGCCGTATTTCTGGGTGGGAAGATAGACCCGATGTAGTTCATCTGTGAGTTCTCCGGCATTCATTCGTCCACCGCCTGTGAGGAGTTCCTCACGGTGGAATCGATTGTCGCAGACCGGACATACGGTTTCATTTTTCGCCCTGTATGTGATTTTTCCTTCCGCCATAATCTAATCCTAATCCTCCAAAATCACTTGGGCTGCGGCCAGATCCCCATCGTGGGTGAGGGAAAGGTGGGCCTTGGTGGCGCCGGTACGCTTCATGGCGGCTGCGGCGCTGCCCTCCAGCAGCAGAACCGGTTTCCCGTTCCCATCGTTCTCCACCCGGATATCCTTGAGTACAAGACCGGTAAAACCGGTACCGACGGCCTTGGCGAACGCTTCTTTTGCGGCGAAGCGAGCGGCCAGGGATCTGGGAGCTTCGGCGCCCCGGGACCGAACTTCGGCGATTTCGGCGGGATGAAAAAATCTCAGGCAGAGAGACTCGTCTTCCAGCCAGTGGGCAATTCTCGACACCGCGATAAAATCCAAACCAATCCCGGCGATCATTCTGTCGACTCCCCGGCGATGTTATCGGCCACGACACGGATGCTGATATCCCGGGGAACAATCTGCAGTACAGCCAATCCTGTCGGGATGTCCATCTCCAAAGGCAGAACGTAGGTTCCCGGCCGCCGGATCTGTGAGCCGTCGACATAGAACGTCATATCCTGGGGACGGGCGCCTTCGACGGTGAGCTGACTGCCCTGGACTTTCAGGCTCACACGAGGCAGTTCGCCGTCAATGCGCAGGCCCTCGGGAAGGTCGAACACCACCACTTCTCGGTCAGCGATGGTCCGGATGATAACGGCTTCGTCGATTACCCCGCGAAACTCCACAACCTCACCGCCGGGAATTCGAATCTGGGGCGACGGGCGAACGATGCGGGTGGTAACGGTGAAATCGTTGCGCCGGCCGGACAAGTCGATAATCTCGGTCGTCAGTTCGGTCATACCCGACATCTGGCTCGCCGGACCGACGGCGGTCACTGACGAAGGCGAGACGAAAAACTGTGTCAGGTCGTATCCCAAAGCCGGAAAGCCCGACAGCTCCGGACGGACGATGAGACTCCTCACCGTGCGCCGTTCAAGGGATAGAACAATATCCTTTGGCCGTGACCTAAGCTCCAAAGCCTCGGGTTGGAGAGCCGTTCCCTGTTTTCGCATTTCCACACCAACCTGATACTCACCCTCTTCCGGATAAGGCACAAGATCCACAAAGGCTTCGATATCGTCGGGCAGAATCCCTTCGACATCGTCCTGTTCCCCGCGAACAGTGACATTGACGCTCCGGGGATAATCGGAGCTGACGACAAAACCTTCCGGAGTGAGAACCTGAAGCGGGAGGGTCATCTGACGTTCGGTGAGGGTGTTCACCCGGAACAGAATGTAGAGGATCACCGCCAGGGCGATGCAGAGAATCTTGATAGGCCATCGTTCCAGAGCCCTGGAAATCCATGCGGTTAAGGTCATACGACGCTTCCCTCGGTACTTTCCGCCGAACCTAATCCCAGAAGCTCGTGAAGACGCCGGCGTATCTCTTCCTCATCCAGATCGTAGAAAATGTTTCCGTCATAAGCCAGAGTGAGGGCTCCGGTCTCCTCGGATATGGCCAGCACCACCGCATCGGTTTCCTCCGCCAATCCCAGGGCGGCGCGATGCCTGGTTCCGAAGCTCCGACGGATATCCGGTTGATTGGACAAGGGTAGGAAACAGCCCGCCGCCACAAGCTTGCCGCCCTGCACCACCGCGGCACCGTCGTGAAGCGGACCGTCATGCCCGAATATCGTGAGTATCAGCGACGAGGACAGGTCCGCGTTGATGCCGGTTCCGGTGTCGATGATATTCTTCATACCTGTTTTGCGGCCGAAAACGACCAAGGCTCCCCTCTTCCGGCCGGCGAGCACCTCCGCGGCGTTCAGCACCGCTTCTATTTGAAACGGTTTCTGACGGGACTTACCGCGGAACAGTTCCCTCTGTCCGATCCTGGCAATGATATTCCGCAGCTCCGGCTGAAAGACGATGGCGACTCCGATAAACAGTCCCGGTGCGAGTATTTCCAGAATCCAAAGCAGAGTGGAGAGCTGCAGCAGCCAGGCTACCGCATAGACAAGAGCCAGGATGACCGCTCCCCGAAGAAGTTGAACCGCCCGTGTTTCCTCAAGGATCTGGTACAATTTGTAGAGAAGATAGGCCAGGAGAATGATGTCCACCGCCGGAAGAATAAAATCTCCGAATATGGGGAAATCCTTGAGGAATGTCACAGCAGGGCCTCCCAAACCGCCAGCAGCTGCCGGGTTTCAAGCACATCATGGACTCTGAGAATATCAACACCTTTGGTCAGGCACCAGGCATTGGCGGCAATCGTTGCGACAAGCCGGTTGTCCGGTGAATCCTCCGAGGGAATTTCGTGGGGGGGGTCACCTGCGAGTTCTCGGACCGCCCGGCTGTAGGAATCTACCGCTCGTTCGTTTTCTGCGTTCATGAGCTTCCCGAGAAATGACTTTCTGCTCAATCCCACCAGAATGGGATATCCTTCGGGTCTCCACTCATCCAATCGGGCCAATATATCGAGATTGTCCTGAAGCCGTTTGCCGAACCCAATGCCCGGATCGAGAATAATGTTCTCCTGACGGATGCCTTGGTCCAAAGCACTGTTTACAGACCGCATGAGTTCTTCCCGTATCTCCGTCACGGCATCCAGATACCGGGGGTTCATCTGCATTGTCGCCGGAGTACCCTTCATATGCATCAGAATAATTGGTACCTGTCGTTCGGCGGCCAAAGGGCACATATCGGCATCTCCCTGAAGGGCCGATATGTCGTTGATGATATCGGCCCCGGCATCCAACGCCGCTTCGGCCACCTTCGAGTTCGTCGTATCGATGGAAACAGGGATGTCCGTATGCTCCCGAATAGCCCGAATGACGGGAACCGTACGTAATATCTGCTCTTCCGGTTCAATTCCCCGGGAACCCGGTCTGGAAGACTCACCGCCCACGTCGATGATGTCGACACCTTGGCGGATCATGCTTCGTGCGGCATTCCACGCAGACTCGAAGTTTCCCCTACGGCTTTTTGCGTAGAACGAATCGGGGGTGCAATTCAGGATACCCATCACCCTGGTCAGGCTGGCCGGACTCATGACCAACATCATATATCGAAGCCATACCGGCGGGGAAGGAGAAGACGCATCGAGATAACGGTGCTCTTTCTCCCAAAACCTGAGGGTCGGGCAGAAATATTCCTAAGTTGATCGAGAACGATATATGATTATGGGATCACTGGAATCAATATCCTGGAGGAACAAGACCTATGGAGTCAACGATACCGAAGTTACTCAAGAAAATTGCGGCTGAATATCCCGATTTACCCGCCCAGATGCACAAGGATGCCGATGAAGAGTTTCAAGTCACCACATTTTCCCAACTCTACCGGGACGTAAAGCAGTTTGCCGCCGGCTTGAAGAATCATGGAGTGGTTCGGGGCGATCGCGTGGGCCTGATCGCCGATAATCGGAAGGAATGGTTCGTCACCGATCTGGCTCTGCACTGCCTGGGTGCGGCGGATGTTCCCAGAGGCTGCGACTCCAACGCCGACGAGATTTCCTACATTCTGTCCTTCTCCCAATGCCGTCTGGCTGTGCTGGAAAACGCCCGACAACTGGAAAAAGTTATCGAAAAGAAGAAAGACCTCAAGGATTTGAAGCAGATTATTATTATGGATTCCGACTTTGATACCTCTTCGACCGATACCGGTCCGTTCAAGGTGGTGGGATTCGATACGGTACTCAAAGCCGGTGAAGGTAAAACCGAACCCATCGATGCTGAAATCGATCTGGGTGAATCCGATGATATCGCCACCCTTATTTACACGTCCGGAACCACCGGAGAACCGAAAGGGGTGATGCTCAGCCATAAGAATTTCCTCCACCAGGTGGAACATGTTCCCGATCTGATTATGGTGGGACCCGGCGACCGATGGCTGAGCGTCCTGCCCGTCTGGCACTCATTTGAACGCATCATGCAGTATGTCGCCCTGGGAACCGCCAGTACGCTCTGCTACTCAAAACCGGTGGGATCGATACTGCTGGCCGACATGCAGAAAGTTCGTCCGACCTGGATGGCCTCAGTTCCCCGAATCTGGGAGTCGGTCCGGGACGGTGTTTACCGCAATGTCAACAAAGCCGGGGGCGTGAAAAAGGCCCTGTTCTTGTTTTTCGTCGCTGTGGGAAGTACCTGGAAAACCAGTGCCAACCTGGTGATGGGCCTCGTTCCTCGCTACAGGAAACGGATTCGAGCGTTGGATTTCCTGTTGGGAATCCTGCCCTTCCTTCTCCTCTACCCTCTGAAAGCCCTGGGATCGGTCCTGGTATTCAAAACCATCAAGGAAAAACTGGGCGGACGTTTTGTGGCAGGCATATCAGGAGGAGGCGGTCTTCCCGCTCATGTCGACGCATTCTTCCAAGCTGCCGGCATCCTGCTTCTGGAAGGCTACGGACTCACTGAGTCCGCACCGGTGTTGTCTCTGCGGCCCCAAAAACGCCCGATACCCGGTACAATCGGACCCGCCTTTCCGGGGACGGAAATCAAAATCATCGGCGAAGACGGTTCGGAGCTGGGTCCTAACAAACGGGGCGTCCTGCTGGCCCGGGGACCGCAAATCATGAAGGGTTATTACCGCAAGGACGAGCTGACCGCCCAGGCCATCGACGCCGACGGTTTTCTGAATACCGGGGACCTGGCTGTCAAGACTCATGACGGAGAATATGCCATCGTCGGTCGTGCTAAGGACACCATCGTCCTTCTCGGCGGGGAGAATATCGAGCCGTCTCCCATAGAAGAAAAGCTGAAACTCAGTCCCTATATTTCCACCGCTGTGGTTTTAGGTCAGGATCGCAAATTTCTCACCGCCCTCATTCTGCCGGATATCGACAATGTCCTGACATGGGCCAAGGACAATGCGGTTCCATACGCCGACGAGGAGAGTTTGTTGACCGGAGTGGAAGTCCACGAATTGCTGGCCGGGGAAATATCCGGTCTCATTTCGTCAAAAAACGGTTTCAAGATTTTCGAGAGGATTGTTCGATTCACCGTACTTCCGAATTCCTTCGAAATTGGACAGGAGCTTTCCGCAAAGCAGGAAATCAAACGGCATGTCATCAATGAGATATATGCCAAGGACATCAAGGCTCTGTACTCCTGATTTATTCCACAAATAACGATCAAAGCGATCGGCCGAAGGGTTGGTCGCTTTGATTCTGTTTGCGGCGAAGAAAATTCATCGGTCAACTCACTAAAAGCTCATCAACAAGCTTTAAATGGAGTTCATATGAACGAAAACCTGACATGGGAGAAAAAAGATAAGGCTGTGGTCTTTCGATTTCATGGGAGCATTGAGTCGGACATCACATCGATGCTGCGGCGGCAGATTATCCAGATTCTCAAAGAGGAAAAATCAGATACCGCCGTTTTTCACCTCGGAGATGCGACGTATATCGACAGCATGGGCATCGGTATGTTTGTTCATCTCCATGTGCAGCATCATGAGAAAATACAATTTCTGTTCTGCGAAATGTCCACCGGCATATCCAAAGCGTTTGGTTCTGTTAAATTGATTTCGTTTTTCGACATCAGGGATTCCCTGGACGAGGTTCTGGAGGAATTAAGACGTGCTGAAGCCTGACGCCAACATCAACCTGCCCTGTAAAATATTTCTCAGTCAGGAAGGAAACACATATTGCGTGGGACGCGGTATACCCTTGGAGAATCTTGTCAGCCTGGATGGAGCGAAAGGATTTGGTTTCAATCGCTCCAGCGTGATGGCGCCGCTTGTTCAGCAGCTGACTGCCAACAATCTGATTACGCGCATAGAATCTGAAGATATCGAGTTCATTTCAAAACGCAAAGCTGTCATCGACACAACAAAACTGATTGTATATGGCATCCTCTACCGTCGATTTCGGCCGACGTTGAACGCCATCCTTCTGGACTCCGAAGTCGTCAGATATCTTCAATCTAAAGGCACCGTGCCACTGGAGGGCAATCGACTCCGATTTGATCCGAAGACCGTCGCAAAATTCGTCGAGGAAAACGGAAAGGCCATCCGGTCCATGAAGGCATCGCTGCTGTTCAACCCACACAAAGCCATTGACGAGAATTCCAAGCTGGACGATGAACAGAAGGAACGAAAGAAGCAGATCACACGGAAATTCATCGATACCATCGAGAACGACACTTGGTTCCTCTTCAACTACGTCCGTCGATCATCGGATAAAGTCGAAATTGTTCAGAGGCTGGATAAGACGGTCTCGTCTTTTATGAATAAAACCAATATCGCCGATGCCATCGCATTCATGCTGATGGAACTCGTACAGAACGCAGAGACGGAGCATTTTAAGTACATCGCCTCAAAGGACAACATGGCGCGGGTGAAGGGAGACGGTATTTATGAACTGCTCCGGGATGAAGAATTCCGTCAAAGAATGAAGGAGCGTGCCAAAACCAATAAATCGCTCCTTCACCTGGTGTACCATTTTGACAATCTCCAGGACACAAGCAACTCAAAAAAGACGAGAATACGTGTCAGTATCACCAACAAAGGCCGGATGGACGTTTCCGGCGGAGCCTCTGGAAAAGGACATGGAAGACGAAGAAAAGAGATGTCCCTGGCCGATCATCTTCAGTCCGATCTGGAATCGTTGGGGAACCCGATGGGCATGGTTTACTATTCCTATCTCGAAGAAGCATGCCGAGAAGAAAAAGTGTCTCTGGAATCGAATTTTTCCATCGATGAAAGCCGGAATGAAACAACGGCTCTGATGACCGTGACGATTTAGGAGTCTGTCGGACTTACCCGCAAGATTCTCTCAAGATTCTCTCTTGTTGGGTGCATTTCCAATATCTTCATAGGATTTGGCAACGCTGAGAATAATGCGCTGTCTAGGCATTTCATGGCGCAGACGTGGTCCTTCTCCGTATTTTGAAAGCTCTGATGAATTGATAGCGACAAACCGGCATTTTCATGCCGTCTGGAGCGAGTG
>JARGFR010000155.1 GCA_029210985.1 Spirochaetaceae bacterium
AACGACGCCGAAGCAGTATACTCCCCTATCGTCCATGGCGACGGGAAAAGCGCGTTTCAGTGTCTATGACAGTCCGCTCTCCGAATTCTCCATTCTCGGCTTTGAATACGGCTATTCCATCGCCCTGCCGGATATTCTCGTACTCTGGGAAGCTCAGTTCGGGGATTTCGCCAACGGCGCTCAAGTCATTATTGACCAGTTCATTTCCGCCGGAGAATCCAAATGGGCCCGTCACAGCGGACTGGTGTTATTGCTGCCCCATTCTTATGAGGGTCAGGGACCGGAGCATTCCAATGCTTATCTGGAACGTTACCTTTCCCTTTGCGCGGAAGAAAATATGCAGGTGGCCAACTTGAGCACACCGGCTCAATATTTTCATATCCTGAGAAAACAGCTTCATCAGGATTTTCGAAAGCCGTTGATTCTGATGACCCCGAAGAGTCTTCTCCGTCACCCTGATGCCCGTTCGGAGTTCAACGAGTTCACCTCCGGCGGATTTCAGACCGTTTTGGATGATCAGGATGCGTCGGATTCCGCCGATCGGCTGCTGGTCTGCAGCGGCCATGTCTGGTACGACCTGAATACCGCCCGTAAAGCCGCCGTCCGTGACAATCCACAGTCCCCTGCGGCTCGAACTTGCATTCTTCGGCTGGAACAGTACTATCCGTTCCCGGAAGAACGTCTGAACGAGATGATGAAGAAATATCCCGGCATCAAACAGAGGATATGGGTCCAGGAAGAGTCGGCTAATCGAGGCGCCTGGTCGTTCATCGGACCCAGACTGGAAGAATTGACAGACAGCCGCTGGGAATATGTCGGACGAAAGCCATCGGCCAGTCCGGCAACCGGCTCTCATCAGAAGCATGAAGATGAACGGGAAGCCCTTTTATCCGCGGCTCTGGGCATAACTCCCGACGGAAGGAACATATGAAAGTTGATGTCACAGTACCCGGAGTCGGAGAATCCATCACCGAAGGTTTATTGGCTGCTTGGTCGGTTGCCGACGAAAGCACGGTTATCGAGGGACAGGCCATCTTCGAGCTTGAAACGGATAAAACAACCATCGACGTCACGGCGCCGGCCACCGGTACTCTGAAAATAACAGTGCCCGAGGGCACCGATGTGGTGATCCAGCAAGTTGTCGGTGTCATCGACACCGAAGCCGCACCAAAGAAGGAGGAAAAATCGGACAAACCGACCAAATCCGACAAAGCCGTCACCCCCTCCATCGATCGAATCACACCGGCGGCCAAAGCCGCCGCGAAATCCTCAGGTATAGATCCATCCGCTCTCATCGGAAGCGGTCGGGATGGTATGGTGACCAAGGAAGACGCGATGGCCGCTAAGGCTCCGCCGAAAGCGCCGGAACCGACAAGTCCTGTACCGTCACCCCAAAGCCGTAAATCAGGAACGGTATCGGAAGCGGAAGAAACTCGCAAACCCTTGAGCCGTATCCGCAAGGTGATTGCCGCCAATCTCTCGAAAACCAGAGACGAACTGGTTCTTCTGACCACATTCAACGAAACGGACATGAGCAGTCTGAAATCTATGCGAAGCCGATACGGTGAAACCTTTCTGGAAAAACACGGAGTCAAGTTGGGCTTTATGAGCTTCTTTCTGAAAGCTTCTGCGGCAGCATTGGAAACCTATCCGGAAATCAATGCCTTCATCGACGGCGACGAAGTGGTGTATCGCAGCGGCATACATATCAGTGTGGCGGTTTCCACCCCGAAAGGCCTGGTGACCCCGGTTGTCCGAAATGTTGGGAACCTGGGATTCGCCGACATCGAAAAGCAGATCCTGGAATTCGGAGCCAAGGCAAAAGATAAAACCCTGATGCCGGAGGATCTGATGGGCGGCACCTTCACCGTCACGAACGGCGGGGTTTTCGGAAGCATGATGTCCACACCTCTCCCGGCGCCGAAGCAGTCGGCGATACTGGGTATGCATGCCATCATCGACCGGCCCGTTGCGATTGCCGGAGAAGTCCGGATACGGCCGATGATGTACCTTGCCCTCAGTTACGATCATAGGTTGGTGGACGGCCGTGAGGCGGTGGGATGCCTCAAGGCTATTAAGGACTCCGTCGAGAATCCCGAACGTCTTATGCTGGAGCTCTAGATGGCGGATTATTCATATGACCTCATCATCATCGGGGCCGGACCCGGGGGGTACACTCTGGCACTGGAATGCGGCCGTCGGGGAATGCGGACCGCCTTGATTGAAGAGCGGGAGACATTGGGCGGAACCTGCCTGAATGTCGGATGCATTCCGTCCAAAGCACTCCTTGAATCCAGTGAACTCTATAACAGGCTGCTCCATGAAGCTCAGAAACATGGAATTACGACTCCTGAAGACTCATGGGGAATTGACCTGAACACCATGATGTCCAGGAAAAACACTGTGGTAAAGAAACTCACCGACGGCATCTCCGCGTTGATGAAGGCTCGAAAAGTGGACATCCTCAAAGGCCGGGGAATTCTGTCCGCCCCCGGCCGGGTCATGGTATCGTCGCAGGAAATTTCCGCACCGCGAATCGTACTGGCCTCGGGAAGTTATCCAGTCGCCCTCCCCGATTTGCCTTTTGATCACAAGAGAGTCATAGACTCCACTGATGCACTGGCTCTGGATAAAGTTCCCAAGAGCCTGGCCGTCATCGGAGCCGGGGCCGTCGGGCTGGAAATCGGCAGTATCTGGAACCGTCTCGGTTCGACAGTGACGGTGATCGAAGCATTGGATCGAATCGTTCCGGGAACAGACACCCTCGCTTCCCGGACTCTGTCATCGGCGCTAAAGAAACAGGGTATGGACATCCGTACGGGTACGTTAGTCGCCGGTGCGGAAGTGGGTACAAGGGGCGTGAAACTTGCACTGAAAAAACGAGGCGATGATTCAGGGACATCCGAGATGTTTTCCGCCGAAAAGGTGCTTGTCTCCGTCGGCCGTAAAGCCTCCGTCAAATCGGGGCTGGGTCCGGGCATGGAATTGAAGACCACCGACGGCGGTCGGTTTATTGAGGTGGATGAGGGTTATGCCACCAGTATCGACGGCCTGTATGCCATCGGTGATGTCATCGGCAATCCCATGCTGGCTCATAAAGCCGAAGACGACGCGTTCGCGTTGGCGGCCCTGCTGGCTGGGGAGTCTCATCCCCCCTGGCCGGGTCCGATTCCCGGCATCGTCTACACAGAGCCTGAAGTCGCCTGGGCCGGTGAAACAGAGGACTCTCTGAAGGCTGCCGGAGTCCCGTACATCAAAGGTCAATTCCCATATGCGGCCAATGGCAGGGCCTTGGCCGCCGAAGCCCCAGAGGGTTTCGTCAAACTGCTCAGCAGTCCGGGTGACGGGAAACTGCTGGGAGCGGTGATCGTCGGGCGGAGTGCATCGGAACTCATAGCCGAGCCGGTGGGCATCATGGCCATGGGCGGATGCGCCGAGGATATCGCGCTGACGGTCCACGGCCACCCCACTCTGTCGGAAAGCATCAAGGAGGCGGCACTCGGCCTGATCGGCCGGCCCCTGCATAGAAGTTAGGAAACCATAACGGCGGACTGTAGGTCCCGCCGGCGGAAATACCAGTATTGGACAAGGAGTGAGAAAATGGCAGATATTACCTACGCTAAGGGCCTCGAAGGCGTGATTGCCGGTGAAAGCAGCATATGCAAAGTCGACGGCGAGAACGGCCGGCTGTACTACTACGGTTATCGGATCACAGACCTGGCGACCCGCGCCACCTTCGAGGAGGTCACCTACCTTCTGCTCTACGGCGAACTTCCGACAACCAAACAGCTGACAGATTTCAGCCGCCGTATGAGAAAGAGCAGAGAACTCAAGCCGCCTATTCTGCAGATGATTAAGGACTTTCCCAGGGATTCCCATCCGATGGAACTGCTTCAGTCCACCGTGAATTTTCTTTCCGGCTATGTTGACCACAAAATCGAACATTCACCAACCTGCAATTGCCGTCAGACACTGCATCAGGTGGCGCAGATTCCAGGTGTCATCGCCGCATTCTATCGATTCAAGAATGGATTGGATTACATTCCTCCCCGTGACGACCTCTCTCACGGCGCCAACTTCCTCTGGCAGCTCAAAGGTGAAGTACCGGACAACGAAGACGGTGAAATCATGGATAAATGCCTCATCCTCCATGCCGAGCATTCCTTCAATGCCTCCACTTTTACCGCCCGGGTTGTCGCCTCCACGCTTTCCACCTGCTACTGCTCCATCTCCGCGGCCATCGGCAGCCTCTTCGGCAGTCTTCACGGCGGCGCCAATGAAAAAGTGATGGCGATGGTGGAAGAAATCGACAGTGTCGAGAACGTACGGCCTTGGCTGGAAAATGCCCTGGCGGAGAAGAAGAAAGTCATGGGCATGGGTCATCGGGTCTACAAGGCGAAGGATCCCCGATCGGTCATCATGGAGGATTTCCTGCGTACTCTTTCTATAAAATACGGAGATACCAGGAAACTGGATGTCCTGAAAGAAGTGGAAAAAGTCTTCCGGGAAAAGATGGAAGAAAAAGGCAAACCGATTTATCCGAATGTCGATTTCTTTTCAGGATCGGTCTACAGCCTCCTGGGCATCCCCTCCAACCTCTTCACACCGATTTTTGCCATGGCCCGCGCATCGGGTTGGCTGGCCCATATCCTGGAACAGCGCCAGGATAACCGGCTCTTCCGTCCCAAGGCATTGTACGTGGGAGACCTCGACAGGGAGTGGCCGGAAATTGAGGATAGAATCTGACTGGGAGAGGTTTGTATGAAAACTCGGATCGAAAAAGATTCCATGGGCGAGGTGGTTCTGTCGGAAGACTCATGGTACGGTGCTCAGACCCAGCGTGCCGTGGAGAATTTCGGCGTATCGCCCTTCATCATGCCCAGGGAGTTTCTCGCGGCACTGGCCCTGGTGAAAAAATCCGCCGCAAGGGCCAATGAACGCATCGGTGGTTTGGATTCCCGGCTCGCCGCCGCGATTATCGATGCGGCGGATGAGGTGATGAAAGGCACTTTGGACGGCCAGTTTCCTGTTGATGTATTTCAGACCGGTAGCGGCACCAGCACCAACATGAACATGAATGAAGTGATTGCCAACCGAGCGAATGTCGCTTTGGGCGGAGAAAAAGGGACCCGGTCTCCAGTTCATCCCAACGATCATGTCAACATGGGCCAGTCATCGAACGATGTGATTCCTACAGCGCTTCACATCGCCAATCGCCAAGCGGTGGACATTTTTAATCGCCGCCTGGCCGTGCTTGAACGGTCGTTCGCGGCAAAAGAAGACGAGTTCTCGGACATTGTGAAATTGGGCCGCACACACCTCCAGGATGCCGTGCCCATGACGCTGGGTCAGGAATTCGGCGCCTTTCGCGAACAGATATCCAAGAGTATTCGGCGCATGGAATCCACCCGGGCCCATCTGGACGAACTGGCTCTGGGTGGAACGGCGGTGGGATCGGGACTGAACTGTCCCGAGGGTTTTGCCCGGGAGGCCATCGCCTTTATCGCGGAGGAAGCCGGCATCCCCTTCCGGGGCGCCAACAGCCGATTTGAAGCTATCTCATGTCGGGACGCCCAGGTGGAACTCATGGGTGCGGTGAATACTGTTGCAGTCACATTAGGCAAAATCGCCGATGATTTGAGACTCCTTGCATCAGGACCCCGGGCCGGATTGGGTGAAATCAACCTCCCGGCTCTTCAGCCGGGAAGCTCCATCATGCCCGGAAAAGTGAACCCGGTGATGCCGGAAATGATGATACAGGCCGCGGCCTTCGCTCGAGGTCAGGCTCTGTCGGTGAGCATCGGCGGTACCAACAGTCCGCTTCAGCTGAATATGATGCATCCCCTGATCGCCTGGTGCAGCCTGACGGCAATGGACGTTCTTGGAGCGGCGGCGGAAGCTCTGGGACTGCGGTGCGTGGAAGGAATCGAAGCCAATGTAGAACGTGCATCCGGCTGGATAGAGCAAAGTCTGGCCTTGGTAACTCCGCTGGCCGTCAAAATCGGCTACGATAAGGCGGCTGAGCTGGCTCATCAGGCTTACCTCTCCGGTAAGACGATCCGCGAAACCGTTAAGGATGCGGCGATATTGCCCGAGGAAGAAGTCGACGCACTACTTGATCCCCGATCTATGATTCGAAAGAACGTTTAAAAAACTTTCACTGCGGAGGCAATGCAGATATGAAGCTCAAGCATGATGATCCTGAGTATATTTCGGCGATGAGACTGCTGATTCTCGGGGATTGGGATAAAGCGGAAGAGGCGTTCCTGAAATCAGCCGAAACTTACCGCGAAAGTGCCTTTATACAACTGGCCCTGGGAAACATCGCCTACAGTCGAGGAAAACTCGATGTCTCGGCAGAGTACTACGACTCAGCCATCGAACTTAAGCCGGATTTCAGCACCGCTTACTATAAAAAGGGTGTCTGTCTCTACCGGATGGGGCTTCTGGAGCACTCTTTGGAGACATTCAAAAAGATCCTCACATTCCCGAACCAGAGTCATGCCATGGCCAGTTATTTCATCGGTCTCATCAACAATTTTCTGGGTCGAGATAATGAGGCTGTAGAGGCATTTGCCGAACTGAGGCAAACGTCTCCTGAGTCAAAGATTGCCAACTTTTATATGGCTCAATTACTGTATAAACAGCATAATTTCGACGAGGCGGTTGAGCTTCTCTCAGAACTTCTGGACGTGGCTCCTCAATTTGCCGAAGTGCAGTTCCAGATGGGCAAAACACTGCTGGCGAAACACAAGGATTTCGAAGCCATCAAGTACTACAAGAATGCCCCGGAACTGAATCCTTCGGACAGTCATGCGAAAAGTGCCTTGGAGTTGCTGACCGACGTCCAATGGCCGTAAGGGATGATATAAGATGACGAGCTATGTTTGTGATGTCTGTGGTTACATCTACGATCCAGCCGAAGGTGATCCGGAGTTTCAAGTTTCACCGGGCACGTCCTGGGAAAATCTGCCTGAGGATTGGGTATGTCCGGTATGTGGTGCGCCTAAGGAATATTTCACACCCCTGGATGACTAGAACAGTTTATCCATCAGCAATCTCACGACGGCGATAATGCCAAGGATTGAAAAATAGAGTAACAATAAGCTCCAGCGAAGCAGCGATGAAAGATGTCTGATGTCTCCGGACGTTGGCGGCCGACCCCGGGGATTAAGCACGTAGGCGTCCGGTTTTTCCAGTCGCACACCCAGAGCCCCTGCCGCCGCGGCCATAGTCCGGCCGGAGTTCGGACTCGGAACGCTTTTGGCATCATCCTTGACGACCCGGATCGCTCCCCGGGCGTCGGCACCCGAAGGGAAACATGCCAAGACAATCAGAAAACCGGAAAGTCGAGCCGGCACCCAAGAAAGGACGTCATCAAGCCTTGCGGCAGCCTTACCTCCCCATTCCTTATCTCCGCCGCGGTAACCCAGCATGGCGTCGGCAGTGTTCACAAATCGGTAACACCATGCCGCCGTGACTCCGCCTAAAGCGTACCATAGCAGCGGTGCGGCGACACTGTCGGTGAAATTTTCCGAGAGAGATTCCAGAGTCGCCGAACAAACTTCCGATTCGGACAAATCCGCGGTCGGGCGGCTGACCAGATGATAAGCGGTTGAATCCCGGGCCGATTTCAGATCCCCGACATCCAAAGACGTCTCCACCAATTTCCCGGCCTTTATGAGGCCGCTGAACGAAAAGGTCCCTTTCAGCACAAAACCAGCCAGCATCGAAGCGAATATCAGTCGAGCCCAACCAAACCGACCGCCATCGGTTCTGCGCAGAACAGCGGCTGTCCACTGGAGAAATCCGGCCCCCATCATGGTCAGAATAAGACCCGAAACGACAATGACGAGGCCCCAAATAAAAAGACGCACCGGATTTCCCCGAACCCGAAATCGCCGGCTCCACAGATAGTCGATATATCGTCCCTGCCATCCGACAGGATGGAACTTTGTCGGTGGATCACCGAGAGTAAAATCCAGAATGGCCGTAATGGCGAGTCCCAGGAGAGCATAGAGAAATCCGAGCATGGCATATGGTAGCAGGAAGAGGCCCTGCCGTCCTATCATGGTGTGATGAGCGACGCCATATTACAGAGGACCGCATCCCTGCTCTCGAATTTGGAGATTAGAGCTCTTTGGTCTGAAGCTTTATCAAGAATCCTGATCGGAATCGTGATTATCTTGATCGCGTGGTTTTCATGGTTTCTGGCAGTTCGAG
>JARGFR010000156.1 GCA_029210985.1 Spirochaetaceae bacterium
AATTCTGATGCCTGATACAATCTCCCTGGGTTCCCTGTCACTCCCGACGGTTCCGATGGCTGTGATCGGCTGTCTGGCTCTCTCCTGGCTCGCCGGACGACTGCCTCTCAGACGGGATAGGGACGGCGGGCGCGTCTTCAGCGATTTATTCACCGCCCCCCTCCTGCCCTTCCTTCTGGGTTGGAAATTCAGCTTGCTCATAACAGACGGCAAAGACGTTCTGGCCCGGCCTTCCATGCTCCTCTACTCAACCGGTGAAACCGCCAATCTTCTCATCGGTCTTCTGATCGGTTTCGGCTGGCTTGCCTACAAGATGATCCGTCACCACCCCAGAAAAGAATTGATGGCGGCCATGGTGCGGTCCTGGGGACTCTTCATCGTGCTCGCCGTCGGACTCGTCTTTCTTTTCCGCCCCGCCCCCGCCCGGGATCGGCCTGAAATGCCCACCGTCACCCTGATGATGGAGAGCGGAGAGCGCTGGGAAAGTACGGAAGCCTACGGCCATCCGCTGATTTTGAATTTCTGGGCCAGCTGGTGTCCGCCCTGCCGTGCGGAAATGCCTATGCTGGAGAGTTTTGCCCGGGACGGGAAATTGGGCGAAGCCACTTTTTGGGCGGTGAACGCCGTCAATACGGAAAAGAGCGCCGGGGCCGGCCGGGACTGGCTGACCGAAAACGACCTGGACGTACCGATGCTCCTGGACTCATCCAGCCAGGCAAGCCATGCTTACGGCGTCTCGGCTCTTCCGACCACCGTCGTCCTGGATGCCCAAGGTCGTTTGGTGGCCCGTAAAACCGGAGCGGTCAGCCGCAGCTGGCTGACGCGAACACTGAGAGAAGCTCGCAAACTTTAAGGATCGACGATGAAATCTTTGATCGAAGGCCATGACGGTTTGGTCCGCTGTGCCTGGTGCGGCGATGATGAGCTTTACAAAGCCTATCATGATAAGGAATGGGGTCGGCCCGCCTGGGACGATGGGATCCAATTCGAGTTTATGGTCCTGGAGTCCGCTCAGGCAGGGCTTTCCTGGATTACAATTCTCAGAAAACGTGAGGTCTATCGATCCGCTTATGCCGGATTCAATCCCCACATCGTCGCCGATTGGACAGATTCGGATGTCAGCAGACTTCTGGACAATCCTCTCATCGTTCGTAACAGAAAGAAGATTGAAGCCTCAATCGGCAATGCGAAAGCCTTCCTGAAGGTTTCCGCCGAATACGGCCGATTTGCCGACTGGATACTGGACCTCATGGGCGGAAGGCCCCTGGTGAATCATTGGCGTCAAATGGATGAAATCCCGGCACGGACCGCTCTTTCGGAAAAGATCTCGGATGAAATGAAAACCCGGGGATTTCGGTTTTTTGGTCCGGTTATCGTCTATTCCCACCTCCAGGCGACCGGCTTTATTGACGACCATCTTATCGGCTGCTGGCGGCACACTCCAAAAGGATAGACAGTGCTTCTCCCGAATTGCGGCGGATGATATATTCAACGGATTATGGGACTCCGAATCATCGCCACCGGCGGGACATTTGATAAACAGTACGACCCGATCGACGGCAAACTGACTTTCGAGGATTCCCACCTCCCGGAGATACTTCAGACCGCTCGCCTGGCCGACAAAGTTGTCTTGGAGATTGTGACTCTCATCGACAGTCTTGAAATGGGTCCGGATCAACGGGAAGCCATCCTGGAAGCGTGTCGACGATGTCCCGAAGAAAAGATCGTCATCGTTCACGGAACCGACACGATGAGAGAAACGGCCCGGCTGATCGGTCAGGCCGGATTAGACAAGTGCATCGTCCTCACCGGCGCCATGGTGCCCTATTCCATTGCCCGATCCGACGCACTTTTCAATTTGGGAAGCGCTGTCGCGGCATCCGGACTTCTGGAGAGGGGTACATGGGTGGCCATGAACGGGCGCATACTGGATTGGAAATCGGCCCGGAAGGATAAAAAAGCCGGCCGTTTCGTCGCAGACTAGGAGATTGTCGGACTTGGGATTGCGAGGCGGTTTTTGATGACATTCTCCCTGCTGCAAGGTGCCGAAAGCGGAGTTTGGCTGGGCCAAATGAGACCCAGGGTCGTACCGCAAGCGAAGCGAGGAACGATCCCGACGCATTTCGGCAACACCGAAGCAGGAGAAAAGGGCAAAAACCGAGCCGGGAGAAACAAGTCCGACAATCTCCTAAAACTGAATGGTGACTATAACGGACGGAACACCGCTTCGGGCTTCACTCACACGGGATGTGAACCGCAGTCCCACCTTATCGCACTCTTCCTGGAGATATCCCAGATAAAGAAGGCCCATTTCGGCATTCCCGGCCGAAGTGCTTTTGTAGAATTGCCCAAGGGATATGCCGGAACCTGCTTTCATCTTCTCTTCCACTTTTTCCTTGAGCTCCAGGTAATCAGCCTCACTGTTATAAATGATCAGTTCAAGCTTCTTTTCCGTACCGATGGACGATGAGTTGGAGTTACCTATGCGCCAGGAGATGGTGAGATTCTTCCCGGATTTCTCCAGAGCCTTCAACAGAGTCTCGCGCTTCGCCGGATCATATATCATGGCCTGGATATCAAACCCTTCACCATAGGCTTTCTCGGCATAAGAAAACATATTGAGCGTCTCGGAGCTGATGGCCAATTCCATCAGAAGCAATGTGAGGTAGTCGGCGATTCTGGACCGGCGTATATACAAATCCAGACGCTTTCGAATCTCCAGAATCAAGAGTTTATGGTCCTGGTCGGAACTGAATCGAGTGAGAATGAACCATACGAACGGTCGGACAAAATCAAGATATTTATCCGCCAGAAAAATCATGACGTTCTTTTCGTCGGCCTGAAGTGTCCTATCTCCGGCAACTTGTTCCAGCAGCGGCGCCGTGATGGCCTTTCGGATAGATTTCATCTGAGCACTGTTCTGGGACAGCACTTCATTGAGGTAGGTGTCGTTGATCTTTGTCTGGGCGTCGATGATGTTTCCGGGATTCGCCCGATTCCAGTCTTTAATCATCGATGAGCCGATCAGCAAGTCAAAAACAGTCTGATCGAATTGTCGGTAGAGGAATCCAAAAACGATGAGTTTGGAAAAATCCATCAGATCGGAACGAACTGTGGAGAACTCGTGGCGGGAGATTTCCAGTCTGGAAAGGTAACCGATACGGAGCATGTGCTGGAACGAAGCGGGTGAAACCTTTGCCATTTTCACACCGAATTGCTCGGTTCCGTCCGCCATGGTGATCCGGCTGAGCTTGTGCCCCCGGTCCATAAAAAAACCCGCACCGCTGTTGGTGAGAATGACATGAGGTGCCAGATTGATAACGGGATTCTTCACAGATGCCATAAATGAAGCAGCCTTCCGTTACCAATGATCGTAACTGATGACTCGATCCGAAGGGAGCCGCTCCTGAAAACCCGGTTCGTCCGTACGATGACCAACAGCAAGAAGGAGTACGACCTGCATGGCATGGGGCACCGTGAGAAGGTCTTTTACCGTGCGCTCATCATAGGTTCCGAGAATCGCCGTTCCCAATCCTTCATGCTCGGCCTGGAGACACATGAATGAAACGGCGAACGCCAGATCCAGCGGGTGACTGGGCTGACCGTTCGGCATAGTGTATCGGATGTTCGTGGTGCATGCCGCGACGACATAACCGGCGTTCATCATCCGCTCATCGCCATAGCAGGCTTCTCTCAAGACTTTCTTTGAGTCCTCCTTACCGACCGCAACAAATCTCCAGGCCTGCCGGTTCTTCGCCGACGGGGCCAGTCTTGCGGCTTCCAATATACGATCCATCACTTTGGTATCCACCGGACGGCCGTCGAATGATTTGGCCGTCGATCGATTCCGGATAACCTCGAGAATATCCATGCACATAGAATAGCATGAGGCATCCAGGACAGGAAGCTTCTTGACGTCGTGGGACATGCCGACCTAATTTGTTGATCATGAGGCTGTTGTTCACCGCGCTATTCATGGCTGTTCTCATTTTCTCCACCGCCGCGTCACCGGCGGATGTTCAGCGCGACCAATCCATGTTCCAGGGAATCGGCAACAGATCCGACGGCACCGACGGTGAGAAAGCGGCCATCGAGTATATCACCGAAGTACTTGATGAAATGCAGATAAGTTTCGAGAGGCATTCCCTCGGCGAAGGTGTCAGAGGGCATTCATTTTCCATGAATCTAATCGCGGAAATACCGGGCAGCGGTACGGGCACATACATTCTGGCCGCACCGATCGACGGCGGCGCCTTTGCATCGGCCATCCTGCTGGATGTGGCAAGGGAACTCCTGGTGAATCCGCCCAAGCATACCGTCGTTCTGGCTTTTCTGGGTGCCGAGCGGGGGGACACCCGTTTTCATCCCTACGGCAGCAGGGCGGCCGCAGCGAGACTTCAACAGAATGGAGACGGATTCGTTTTCTACCTGGACGGCGAAGTCGTTCCCAATTTCTGGTACTTCCGGACCGGCGGAGACGGTCAAGTGGCACCCTCCTGGCTGGTTTCCGCCGTCACGGAAGTATTCTCATCCGGGTTTATTCCCTTCGGTCTTCGGGGCACGGACATACAGGTTGCACGAATGGGCAGCCAGGGACCCATGGGACCGCTCAGACCCTGGCTGGACGCGGATTTTCCCATAATTCTGGCAAAAGGTACCGGTGCTGCTCCGAGAGAAGAGTACACCCGACGTGTGAGCCGTTTGGTGAATGCCCTCACAACCATAGATCGGCTGATTGATGGAATCCCGGAGATCCGAGGAACCAGCTACGTCTTCCTGCGTCCTCTGTCGGGCATGATTCCCCGAATCATTCCAGAACTGCCCTTGGTGTCGGTTCTCCTTATCGTCACCGCGATCCTGTTAACCGCTGTTCTATCTCAGTACAGGAACATCACACTCAATATTAAACGGTTCACCGAGCACTGGTGGGCGTGGCCGCTGATCGCGGTGCTGGTGTTCCTCTTTCTGTTCCTGGCCACTCTGTATATTGAGGAAACCGTTTTAGTCGCCGATTTCCCCGATCTTTGGAAATCGGCGCCGGGAATTTTTATTTTCTTTAAACTGGCCATCGCGGCCGCCCTCTCCCTGAACTTCATCCTGATTACCCGCGGCCTGCCGCTGCCCCGCTCTCCCCACTATTATGCCTACGCCGCGGTCGTCTCATCCGCTGTCGCCACTTTGGTTTTCATGGCGGTCGACATCACCTTGGCCGCATATTCTCTCTGGACCAATTTCACCCTGATGCTCTTCACGGCGACGCGACGCGAGGGACGCAAGGCAATCCTGCTGCTGCTGTCCATCATTCCCTATGTCGCGGGTCTGATCGTCATCGTCCGAGAGCCCTATTCCCTGGTGATTGAGTCCATGATCCTGACTCGCCTGACGGGAAATCTCATACTCGGGCTCCTACTGCTGCCTGTCATACTCTCCATCACCAGCATGAGTTACTGGCGCATGCACTACCACAGAACGCGACACAGCGTGTTGACACCCGCAGCGACATTGGCATTGAGTCTTTCTGCAGTGGTGACCCTTTTCTGGATACTCAACATCACACCTTATGACACCGATAATCCCCAGCCCGTCGAACTGGTGGACCGAATCGACTTGAATACCGGTCAGCGCCGCATCGAAATGTCCAGTCCTGCGCCTATCGGGGACGTTGAACTGACCCTGGACGGTGTTGACTATTCCCTGGAGGGTCTGGGGCGGAACGCCGAGGTGAAAACGCCCTTGAATCGAACGCCCCTTGAGATTCGCCACAGTTCAAGAAGTTTCCTCGGCCGGCGTACGGTATCCGTCACCATCAGCGGTGAGGAAACGCCGATTCGATTGAATGTCGAACTCAAGTCCTCAAAATCATTTACCCTTCATGAAGCCTCTATGCCCTTCAGCATGTCACCCACGGGCACATCGGCCGCCATATACATCGGAGATAATCCGCCATTTCCTTTCACTGCCGTGTTCACCGTCAATGAAGACGCCGATCTTTCCATCAACACAACGGCGACCTGGGTGAGCCCCGCCGTCCCACCCCGGGTCGAACGATCCGACATGACCCCACGGGCCACACGAATCGCGACGCTGGAAGCCCGTATTTAACACAAAGCCTGTTAATTTTTCCGGAAATGAACCACGCAACCTTGATGATCCCATATATGGCGTGATAGATTTATGAACGGCCGATAAACATCTACATATGGAGTTTATTCGGAAGGAGTTCGTCTCAACGTGAAGTGTCCGCTGTGCGGTAAAACCGACGATAAAGTCATCGAATCCAGGCAGAATCAAAGCGGAACGACCATACGTCGCCGCAGAGAATGTATTGGCTGCGGATATCGCTTCACCTCGTACGAGCATATCGAAGAAGTTCCGATTATGGTGATCAAACGTTCCGGTCGAAGGGAAAATTTCGATTTGAAAAAAATCGAATACGGAGTGATGCGGGCTCTGGAAAAGCGGCCGGTCACCCACGCCGCAATCGAAGATCTGCTCCATGGGATTGAAGATGAAGCGGCCATGATGAGCCGTTCGACCCACGAAATTCGAAGTGAAACCATCGGCGATCTGGTTCTGGAGAAATTATTCTCCCTGGACAAAGTGGCCTATGTGAGATTCGCCTCTGTATATCGCCAATTCGAGGACGTCAAAGAGTTTATTCGGGTCATCGACGACCTTGGACCCGACGCCGAACCAATACACGATGAAAGCCGGCCCGACGGCGAGCTGTTTTAGGAGCACTGAGAATGGGTGGAGAGCACCACACCACAGATTGGAAGGCGCTGGTCGGCGTTTCAGAAACATCCGGTTCCAATCGAGAAGATTTTCCCGTCAAAAGAATCGTCAAGCGGGACGGAAGGGTGGTTCGGTACGACCGGTATCGGATTGAATCGGCCATTACCAAGGCCGTTGAGGCGGTCAGGCCGGAGTCCCCGCCGGAACACAGCGCCCACATCTCCGTGGAAGTCACCAATCAGGTGGAAGACGTACTCCGGGATTTCATGAAAGATCGCCATCCCAACTCCGTTCCGGCGGTGGAAGAGATACAAGATCTCGTGGAAACCGCCCTGATCGGTTACGGTGATGCCGAGCTGGTGAAGGCTTATATTATCTATCGCTCCCGACACGAGTCGATACGGGACACGAAGGCTCTGATGCTCGATGTGGATCAGACGATGGACGGCTATCTCTCCCAGTCGGACTGGCGAGTCAATGAAAACGCCAATGTCAATTTTTCTCTCGGAGGTCTCATTCTTCACAATTCCGGGACCGTCACCGCCAACTACTGGCTGAAAAACGTCTATTCACCCGAAGTTGCCGAAGCCCATCGCTCCGGGGCCATTCATATCCATGATTTGTCCATGTTCTCCGGTTACTGTGCCGGTTGGTCGCTTCGACAGCTCATCACCGAAGGTTTGGGCGGCGTCAGGGAAAAGATTTCCTCAAAACCCGCCGCTCATCTGTCCACGCTCATGTTCCAGATCGTCAATTTCCTGGGAATTATGCAGAATGAATGGGCCGGCGCCCAAGCACTCTCCAGCTTTGACACGTATCTGGCTCCCTTTGTGAAAGTGGACGACTTGGATTTTAAATCTGTGAAACAGGCCCTGCAGAGCTTTGTTTTCGGTGTGAATACACCATCCCGATGGGGAAGTCAGGCTCCGTTCACCAACATCACCATGGACTGGGTCTGCCCGGCCGACCTTCGGGATCGACCGGCCGTTGTCGGCGGTGTCGAACGGGACTTCAACTACGGCGAATGTCGGGCCGAGATGGACATAATCAATAAAGCCTTCATCGAATTGATGCTCGAAGGAGATGCCAACGGTCGCGGATTTGCCTACCCCATCCCCACATACAACATCACATCGGATTTCGATTGGGATTCACCTAATGCCAAGCTTCTGTTCGAGATGACCTCGAAATTCGGAACTCCATATTTTCAGAACTTCATCAACTCCGACTTGAATCCAGAAGACGTCAGATCCATGTGCTGCCGGCTGCAGCTGGACAAAAGAGAATTGAGGAAACGCGGTGGAGGCCTTTTCGGATCGGACGAATTCACCGGTTCCCTGGGAGTGGTCACCATCAATCTGCCCAGAATCGGGTATCTGGCCTCTTTCGAAGCGGATTTTTACGGCCGTCTGGGCCGGATGATGGACCTGGCAGCCGAGTCTCTGATGGCCAAAAGAAAGGTCATCAATCATCTTCTCAAC
>JARGFR010000157.1 GCA_029210985.1 Spirochaetaceae bacterium
CGGAAATGATAATGATTCAATGCCCAGCCGTCTCACCCAAGTTATTCCGATGCTCCTTGCTTTGCTGTCTTCCTGCACGGATGGTGCAAGAGTTTCTGCCGCGTTGGGCGAAGTTCCGGACACCGTTTCGGAAAACTTTCGGCAGGTGAGCGTTTCACTCACCGGCCGGGTGGTGATTGAATCCGAACGGGTTGAGGTGTATTCCGATAAGGATTTTTCGATCTTTTTTGATGCCGGATTTCGGGAATTTGATTCGGACGGTGAACTTCTCCTGGAAGGGAGCGCCGAACGCATCGAAATAGAGGGAAACCGCGACGGCTCGGCTGAGGGGACTATCCGCATCCATGACGTTTCCGAGGATTCACGTCTGGAGGCTGAAAGGCTTGAGTGGGACGAGGGTGAGCGAATTCTGACAGGGCAGGGCGTGGTTCGAGTCGAAACCGGAGACGGTCTGGCGGTGGAAGGCCGGGGCTTCATCGCCGATATGGCCAGAGAAACCTACCGATATATCGACGGTGTGGAAGGGACGCTGGAGATTGAAGATGATTAGGACCTCAGCCTCGTTGGTTTTCCTATTGTCTTTCCTCCTGTTTTTTTCCTGGCCGGTAAAGCTGCGGGCCGAGACTTGGCGTTTTGCCGCCGATCAGGTGTCGAGTACTCAAGGCGATCAGCGGAATCGAACCATACTGGATGGGAATGCCCGGGTCGAGTCCGATTCCATGGAGATAGAAGCCCTTCACATCGAATTGGGGGGTGAGGACTTCTCGCTCATCAGCGGGACCGGCGGTATTCTGCTCAACGATAAGGACAAGGGCCTCACGGTGGAGGCCCGCCGTTTTGAGTACGATCGGAAGGCCAAAATCATCCGGTTTCGTGAACAGGTCACTCTGGTGGATGAGAGCGAGGGTATCGTCATCAGATGCGAGTCTCTGGATCTCTTTGAAGAAGAAGATCTTGCGGTAATGCAGGTGTCGGTGAGACTGATTAAAGAAAAGACGGTCTGCCGCGGTGAATTCGCTACCTTTCGCCGGGATGTGAACATACTGGAGATTTCCGGCAGGCCGGTGGTTTGGAGAGAGGACGACGAATATCGGGCCCAACGGATTACCGTGAATCTGGACACAGACGAAATCGTAATGGAAGGTGCCGTGGAAGGGGCGCTCACCACACAGGATACCGAAGATGGATAACGTACGGGATGCAGACCAGCCGAAAAATCTTGCCGTGCTCCGGGCCGAAGGTCTGCGGAAACGATATCGAACAAAACTGGCTGTTGCCGATGTGTCCTTCAGTATGAAGCAAGGTGAGGTGGTGGGACTCCTGGGACCCAACGGTGCCGGAAAAACCACGACGTTTTATATGATTGCAGGATTTCTGAAAGCCACCGAGGGAACAGTGTGGCTGGATGAGCGGGAAATTACCGGAGAACCGATGTATCGCCGGGCCAGGCTGGGAATCAACTATCTGCCCCAGGAGCCTTCGGTATTCCGAAAACTGACCGTTGCACAAAATGTCCTGGCCGTTCTTGAGGCACGAAATGATCTGGATCGGAAAGGGAGGGAATCTTTCCTGGAGCATCTCCTGAAAGACCTCGGTATTGCCGAATTGGCCGACCAGAGGGCGGATACCTTGTCGGGAGGCGAGAGGCGGCGGACCGAGGTCTGCAGAGCATTGGCCACCGATCCGCGATTTCTCCTTCTCGACGAGCCCTTCAGCGGCATCGATCCCATAGCCGTGGGCGATTTGAGGGACATCATTATCTCTCTGGCCGAGCGCGATATCGGAATCCTCATCACCGACCACAACGTCCGGGACACCTTGGCCATCACCAGCCACGCCTACATTATCAATCATGGCGAGATTCTCACCGGCGGGTCGGCCCAGGAGCTGATGCAGGACGACAGGGCACGGGAAATCTATCTGGGACGCAACTTTTCCATGTGACACCCGAGTTCCGCCGTTCACCATTGGCCCGATTCTTGCTTATTAACTTGACTACCGTGTCGGATTAGGTGAGCATGGGAGTGGAGGTATCCCGTGCCTGCTCAAGGTCAGCGGCTGACGACTACCCAGAGTCTCGCCCAGAAACAGGTCATAACTCAGAAGCTCATTCAGTCCATTAAATTAATGGCGATGCCTCTGACTGAGCTCCGGGAAACCATCCAGTTGGAAGTGGAAAAGAACCCTGCTCTGGAAGTGGTGAGGGAAGCGGGCGAGGTGGATGCTCCTTCGTTGGATGAGAACCGGACCCGCGAGGATCGTGTCACCGAAACCGATCCCTTCGACAACTCGTCGGACCCCGGTTATCAACCGGCTCCCAAAGGAGATCCGGACAGTAAACAGCGTTTTCTGGAAGGAGCCGTGTCCAGAGAAAAATCCCTCCACGACCATTTGATCGACCAGCTTCGACTTATGAAAGGCGGGTCGGACGTCGCGAATCTGGCGGAAAAGATCATTTGGAATCTGGACGGCGACGGTTTTCATCAGGAAGATCCGGCCTTATTGGCGGGAACCGATTCGGATTCGGGTATTCTGAAGGACGCTCTGAATCTCGTTCGCGGGATGGATCCCCTGGGCTGCGGGTGCGCCGATTGGAAAGAATCGCTGCTGGTTCAAGCGACGATTCGCGGTGATGGACCGGAGGAGTTTGCCCTCTTCGTCAATGATGCTCTGCCTCTTCTGGAAACGAAACGTCCCGAGGATGTCCGATCCCGACTGGGTATATCCAAGGACGACTGGGAAGACTTTGAGGAGTATATCCGAACACTCAATCCATTCCCCGGGCGGCTCTATGCCACCGAAGCGGCTCAATACATCATCCCGGATCTCGTCGTTCGTAAAGACGAGGGCGAATATGTTCTGATTCTGAATGATGAAGTTCTCCCCGTTCTCAGAGTCGATCCGGAATTCGAACGAATCCGGGACGAGGCGGGAGACGACAAAGATGCCCGGAGATTTGTCTCAGATCACTCCAGAGAAGCCCGTTATTTCATCAACAGCCTGGTTCAGAGAGAAAACACTCTTCTCAAAGCGGCCCGGTCCATAGTCGAGTTCCAGCGGGATTTCTTCATTGGCGGACCTCGCTTCCTCAAGCCCCTCACGCTCAAGGATGTCGCCGGAGAGATCGGTGTTCACGAGGCGACAGTTTCCCGAATCACGACAAATAAATACGTCCAAACGGATTGGGGATTGTTCGAGCTCAAATATTTCTTTACCAACTCCATTTCCGGTGCCGGTTCTTCGGGTTCCCGGGTGTCGAAAGTGGCGGCGAAAGAGGTGATTAAGGAGATACTGGCGGAAACGGATCCGAATCAGAAGATTTCCGATCAGAAACTCAGTGACCTCCTGGCGCGGCGCGGTATCAACCTGGCCCGAAGAACTGTGGCCAAGTATCGCAAGGAGCTTGATTTGCCCTCTTCCTACAATCGATAATTGAACCATCAACATCACAGGAGGATGCAATGACGGTCGAAGTCAAAGGAGCCCACGGTTATAACCCGGGCGAAAGCACCAGAGAGTACATCGACAAGAAACTGAAACGCTTGGACCATGTGAAAGACCACGTGGCGGATTTGCACCTTACCATGGATAAGCAAGCCGATGGTGAGTTTAAAGCCGAAACGAATATTCACTTCCGTTGGGGTGCGATGGGTCACATCAAGGTGACCGATCGGGACTTATTTAAGGCTATCGATCTCCTCTTTGACAAAATTATGACCAAGACGACCAAAGAAAAAGAAAAAATGCAGAATCACTGACCCTTCATCGGGGGGCTTCCCGCCGGTGGACAGTGATAAGAAGAATATGAGCAAATTCACCATTTTAGATCTGATTAATCTCGAGCCGGAGAAGCCGAACGCGCTGGATTTGCGCTGTTTGTGCGGTCGAAAGGGTCTCTCCAAGGAAATCTATTCCACCGAGATTAACCGGCCGGGTATGGCTTTGACGGGGTTCTTTGAAAAATTCGTCGGCGAAAGAATCCAGATTATCGGACGGGGGGAATTTGCCTATATTGAAACCACTCCTCAGGAAGAGCTGATGCCGAAGGTGGTCAAGCTGTTGGAGTACGATATCCCCTGCTTCATCATCTGCTACGACCTTGAACCGCCTACTTATTTTCAAGCCGCCGCGGATGAGGCGGGGATACCCATATTGGCGACTCCGTTGGAAACCTCGGCCCTCTCCATCCGCCTTCTTCGTGCACTGGATGATGTATTTGCACCAAAACAGACCATACATGGGGTTTTTGTCGAAGTTGAAGGCATGGGTGTGCTCATCCAGGGTGAGAGCGGCGTTGGTAAGAGCGAAACGGCCCTGGAGCTTCTGGATCGCGGTCATCGGCTGATTGCCGATGATGCGGTGATGATTAAATGCCTGAATGGAAACCAGCTGTGGGGGCACGGAACCAGTAAGGTGATGGGCCATCATATGGAAATCCGCGGTTTGGGGATTATTGATATCGCCCAGGTCTACGGGTTGAATGCATTACGAGAGAGAAAACCGGTTGAAATGATTTTTCAATTGGAGGAATGGGACAGCTCAAAAAATTACGACCGATTGGGCACTTCCGGAGAGACGGCGACACTTTTGGGTGTTAGTATACCGTTAATCACTTTACCGGTGAAACCGGGGCGGAACATCCCCATTATCATCGAAGCGGCCGTACTCAATGAGCGATTAAAATCCCAGGGTGTGCACGCCGCTAAAGAATTCAACAAGAATCTGATCCAGTGGATCGAGAGCGAGAACGCTCGAAATCTCTGGTTTGACAGGTTCGTGAACAGGCGGGGTTCGAAATGACGACGCGCAGCGTGACGATACTCAACAGGGCGGGAATACACGCCCGTCCGGCCTCAATGATAGTACAGACGGCCCAGCAATTCGACAGTTCCATCTGGTTGGAGATGGACGACGTGAAGATTAATGCGAAGTCCATCATGAACATACTGACGCTGGGCGCGACATATAAGACGGAGCTGGTTTTATCTGCCGAAGGACCGGACGAGGAGCATGCGGTTTCAGAACTCGCCTCCATATTCGACAATAAATTCAAGGAAGACTGATTGAAATCCCCCAGGATGTGGCTTGGGGGCCTGATTTTATTTGTACTGGCCCCGGGTCTGCCGGCACTGAACATCCTCATCAGCGCGGAAGTTCAGGACGGCACGATCATTGCAGACGGTATCGTCAATGATCTTGAGGTCCGGGATCTGGTCAGTCGACTCGATGAGGGGGGAACCGCCAGGCTGACATGGCTGTTCAGAATGGCCGGATCGGACGATTCGGTTGTTCGCTTTGCACGCAGGGATGCCCTGGGAGAGGGTTATGTCGTTTTTGAAGAGGGGCAGGGTACCACTGTGGGCCCGCTGTCCGCAAATGATCTGATTCAGGAACTATCAATGCTGCACGCCCGGGAATTGAGCGTATTCGGTCCGTGGAGGGAAGGAGCTCGTCTTGAGGGAAGGTTGTTCCTGGATTACGATCTCGGTGTGCCGCCGGTTACCCTCCGTTCCCTTTCGGGAGAAAGCAGGGACAGCAGCCCCTGGACTCCTGTCGATATTGAATCAGGAAAAGAAAGGTGAAACCTGTCCTTCGGTTCCCCGTACAGCGTTCCATCGGTTATGTCGTTGCCGTATACGCGGTGGTGATTGTCCTGGTGATTTTATGGGCCGCGCAGCTTCTGGGAACCGTCACCGGAGACAACCCGGGTCAGACTCCCGCGCTTCTGATTCTTTCTTTGGTGTTTCCCGCCGCTCTCCTGGTAATCTCCGTATTCAATTTCGCCAGAGTCATCGCTCAGAGGAGAGCAGGGGTTCCGGGGAGTCGGCTTCGCTTGCGGCTGATCGGCACATTTGCCCTGACGGTGGCGGTTACGGCTCTTCCCTTGGGTATACTTTCCGGCCTGTTCCTCAAGACGGCTATCGGTACCTGGCTGGCGCCGGGGAATGGAATTGCATTGGAAGCCGGTGAACGGCTGGCACAGGACTATCATCGGCAGTCTCTGGATCGTATCGGGGTTCTGGCGGACAGCGAATATTTATCTGATGTCCTGGCCGACGATACGGCGGAAATCGATGATATCTGGGCCGCTCTGCGCGATGTGTCGCCGGATCTGGGTGCCATCCAGGTGCTTGGCTTGGAGGGGAATATGCGGATGGGCGATCCGGATCTTTTCCTTTCCGCATCCGAATTGGCCGAGTTCCCTATGGAAGGGCCGCTGCCGAGAAAGATCCGCAAAGGCGGCACAGTTATTTCATGGCAGCGACTCCTGGGGGATCGAATCGTTATCCTCTCATCACGACTCTCGCCCCAATTCGAGTCGGACGCCAGGCGAATATCCCTGGCGCTGGACGAATGGCGTCGCTACGACCGGCTTCAGGGAACCGTCGGCGGATCTCTGGCGCTGTTTGGTCTCTACCTCTCCGGACCGCTGGTGATGATGGCACTCCTTATCGGCATGGCCTTGAGCGAGCGGGTCATCCGTCCCCTCATCACGCTGGGTGAAGCGACAAGGAAGATAGCCGAAGGGGATTTCAGCTTCCGCGTCCTTGCGCCCAGGGAGGACGAGTTGGTTTTCCTCACCCAGTCGTTCAACAGGATGATACGTGAGCTGGAAGCGAGCCGTTCCAAGCTGGTGCAGACCGAGCATGTGGCGGCCTGGCAGGTGATTGCCCAGAGACTGGCCCATGAGCTCCGGAACCCCCTCACACCGATAAAACTGTCGGCCCAGAGGATACAGCGCAAGGCTCTCCGAGGTCATCTTGATAATGACATGGTGAGCAAGGCCGTGGAGCTCATCCTGAGAGAAGTAGACGGACTGGACAAGCTGCTGCAGGATTTCCGTGAGTTTGCCGGAGGAGGTCCGCCGAAGATTTCCACCCTCTCACTGAGGCCCATACTGGAAGAAACGCTGGATCGGTTTCGAACCGTCAATCCCTCTGTTGAGTGGATACTGGTGGACGGCAGCGACGATATCACCGTACCTGCCGACGCACTGCAGATCCGTCAGGTTCTGGTCAATATTCTGAAGAATGCGATGGAGGCCGGCTCCACCCGAGTCACTGTGCGTGTCGATCCCGTTCGTCGGGGAACGACGCCCTATGTCAGGCTGCAGATACGTGATGACGGCGAAGGGATAGAGCCGGATCGGGTTGCAACCGTCTTCCAGCCCTATGATTCCAGTCGTGACAGGGGCTCCGGTCTTGGACTGGCCGTCGTGCAGCGTATTCTCTATGATCATCGAGGCAGGATCTGGTTCGAATCCGAACCCGGTTCCGGCACGGTATTCTATGTCGATTTACCCATCGGGGAGGGAACATGAGTCGAATTCTAGTGATTGACGACGAACCGGCAATCCAGGATGTGCTGAGGGATATCCTGCAGGATGAAGGTTATGACGTTAACCTCGCCGATGACGGACTCGAAGGCCTCCGTTTGCTGAAAACCGAGCCGGTGGATGTCGTCTTTCTGGATGTTTGGCTGCCCGGAAAGGGCGGAATTGACGTCCTGGAAGAAATCAAAGCCGATTGGCCGGATGTGGAAGTGGTGATTATTTCCGGCCATGCGACGGTGGAAACCGCGGTTCGCGCCATCAAGCTCGGTGCCTACGATTACCTGGAAAAACCCCTGGATATGGGCCGTGTCCTCACCATTGCACGGAATGCGGTGCGCATGGAGGCGCTGCGGAGAGAAAATGCCGCTTTGCGGCAAGGTCACTTTATAGAAGATGAAATGGTGGGAGATACCGAGGGAATGAAGCGGATTCGCGAGGTGATCGACCAGTCCGCACCCTCGAACTCCCGAGTGATGATTCTTGGGGAAAACGGCACCGGAAAAGAATTGGTGGCCCGGCTGATTCACGCTCGAAGCGATCGAAGTTCACGGCCTTTTATCGAGGTGAACTGTGCGGCCATACCGGACAACCTGATCGAAAGTGAATTATTCGGTCATGAGAAGGGTGCCTTCACCGGCGCCGTGGCACGCCGAAGAGGCAAGTTCGAAGCCGCAGACGGCGGAACTCTGTTCCTGGACGAAGTGGCGGACATGTCTTTAGAGGCCCAGGCCAAGGTGCTTCGGGCCGTCCAGGAAATGACCTTTGAACGGGTCGGAGGCGAGCAGCAGATCCATGTCGACGTCCGAATC
>JARGFR010000158.1 GCA_029210985.1 Spirochaetaceae bacterium
ATATGGGACGGAAAATGATGGATGCCCTCTCGAAGCAGATACGGGGGAACGTACGCTATGATGGATCACAAGGAACGACCGTTACTATAACTTTACCAATATAGTCGCTTGTCGAGAGAACGATTCTTATCTGAAGTGATTAGTCGATGGAATTACTGAAAACGGGCTTCGAGAGTTCGTATAAGCTGAAGAAGATTGATACAGGGAACATCAAATTCGCGGCAGACGTCGGGTATCTGAATTCGGTTTCTTGAATTGGGTGAGGATTTCTCCTGGGTGACAACAGTGATTCCCATGGACTTTGCTTTGGCGATGATGAGGGAATCGGCGATGTCGAGAAACTCATCCTTGGCTGTCTGCTTGTAGGTGGGATGACGGTAGGTCCAATTAGCGATTTCAGCAAAGCTGATTTGACATGCCTCATCGTCGACGGGAAGGAACCATTGGCTTTTGTTCAGAGTTTTGGTCCAGGCAGAGAGTTCGTCGGTACCGGATGGCGGATTCAATTCCTTGTAGACAGGATCGATGCTGGTTATAGTTCCTTTTTCGTTTTCGGATTCCAGCCACTCCCAGAAAATGGGGAAGACATCAAATGGATACCGTTCGCGATGGGCCTGAATGAAGATGTTGGCATCAAGAAGGTAAGAAAAACTCAAGCATAACCCCGTTGTTTCGCCTGTATGGCGAGGGTGCCGGGTTTCACACCGAGCAAGCGGGAACCCTCCCGATAGAGGGTTTCCCCAGAACCAACGGAGCTCAGGACGGCTTCTGTAAGATTACGGCTATTGGTCGCCGGAAAGGTGTTGTTGAAGTCTGCACCGCCATCGGGTTTGCGCTCTTTGTTTTTCTTTTTAGACTCGTCCCACATTCTTTTCAGATAGGTATAGTAGGCGAAGAACTCGTCCGCGGTGATAAGGCTGAGTCCGAAGGCCCGGCGAGCGATGACGACGGAACTGACCTTGAAGATTTTCTGGAGATACATGGCTTTTTGGTCGAGAGACTGCCCGTGTTCTCCCCAGTGATCCCGGAAAATCGCTTCCGGTACGAGAACCTCAACAGCCACCTGATCGCAGAGATCTTCTATCTCACTCCTACCGGAAACATGACTCAGACCGGCATCAGAGACTCCTTCAATATTCAACCAAATATGGGTGAGCTCGTGAACGAGAGTAAAGAGCTGAGCTGCAGGAAAATCGGCCGTATTGACGAATACAAAGGGAGCAATGGCGTCAGGCAATGCAAATCCGCCAAACTCGTCAGGGTTCAGTTTGCGATGGGTATTGAAACCGACTTTCCCGTTCCTAAGAACGCAGATGCCGGTTTTCTCGGCTTGGGCTGCAATATGGGTGATGATGGAATCACGGGTGAGATCCTTTCTGTTCTTGAGATTCAGATCGAGAACAGAGGTGATGTCATCGGCGATATCACGGGCGGGGCTCCGAGGGGTAAACCGACCGACAAAGGGCAAAGGATCGGAACCATTCTCTGTTAGGTAGTCCCGATACCAGTCCTGTTTCCGTGTGGCGTCGGCAATAACATCCTGGAGCTCCGTGCTGTATCGATCGGCTCCCAGAGGCCGGCGGGTTCTGAGGTCGGCGGTGAGCTTGTGTTCTTCCGGAACATCACTGAGAAAGAGGTATCCCAGTGGGATATGAAGCTTTTTCGCGAGGTCGGTCGCCTGTTTGAAGGTGGGAGCGGACTGACCGCTTTCCCATTCGGGATATTTCCGGTTAAGACTGTCAGACAGGACTTCCGGAGGTATCTGGGCCCGTTCCCTGGCCCAGGCAATAACATTGTGATTCACAAGAGCTGTCGCCATACCCCTATCCTAACCGAAATGGAATCAAACCGGTAATCTGGATTGCCCTGATATCCAGATTATCGGCTGTGATGATCACTGTCTATATAAACGGGTTCGACCATTCATTTTCATTAAAACTCCCACGGCCAAAGAATAACTTTGTGGTAGACTGGGAATCGCATAAAAAAGGAATCCATAACGTGTCTGAAGAACAAAAAAACTGCTGGAAGCCCAGCTTTGGGGAATCGCCAACCTTCTGATAGGCAAGATCCGTGCCGATGATTACCGGGACTACATTCTCGGATTCATCTTCTACAAATACCTGAGCGAGAAGCAGAACCTCTACGCCAATCTGCTATTGGAGGGCGAAGCGGTGACCGTCTACAGCAAAGTCACCGATCCGGAGACTCTGGACGCGATTCGCGATGAGTCGGTGCAGACTCTAGGCTACTTCCTGAAGCCCGAGGAACTCTTCTCCGAACTGGCCCGTCGGGGGAACGCGGACACCGAAGAGGAGAGCAACTACATCATCGAGGATCTGCAGGCGGTGATGAATCATATTGAGCAGAGCACCATGGGCACCGAGTCCGAAGAGGACTTCAATGCCCCCTCGATGACTTCGGCCTTCAGGCCCTTTCCGCAGAGGCTCAGGACGATCTTTTCCAGATCATTCTGGCTCGTTACGAACGGTGTCCCATCATCATGACCAGTAACCGAGATTTTGCCGAGTGGCCGATGTTTTTCGACAACCCGTTGATGGGCAGCGCTGTCATGGATCGGCTGGTTCATCGGGCGGTGAAACTGGTTATTGAGGGCAAGAGCTATAGGCTCAACAGCTTCATGATGAGCATCGAGTCATTGACCGGGGAGAGCCAGCCGATGTAGTACTATTGTGTCCAGAGACGGGGTGGTACAGTTCACCTGCCGAGGTGGGTCAGTAGAAACGCCGGATGACAGGGTTCCCGTTTTTTTGTTTTTTCGCGCATATAATGAGATGATATGACCCGCAGACTCGCTGCCGGACTCACATTTGTTCTCACATTCTCCATCCTCATGGCATACTCAGCTGGATGCCAGGAGATTTCGGGTTTTCAAGTCACCCCGGCGGGGAACCTCTGGAGCATCACCACACGGTGGGATTACCGGGTCAGAATCAACGGACAATATCTTGGTCACACCAACAAGGAGCTCAGGGAAGTCTACCGCCGGGGTGATGCCGTTTCCGGGGGATGGCTGGTCAGCGGCGATGCCCGTCTGCTTGGCGCCACAAAGAAGGACGGTGTTCCTGTCGCCGCGCGGTTGGAGAGTTCAGAACATGTGGAGTATTTCCTATCCGAGGACGGATCGGTGATGGAGGCCGGTGATTCCTATCCTCAGTTTCGTGGATTTCCCACATTCCCGGACGGTGATATCCAACCCGACGAGGTTTGGGAGGCTCCCCTCGGGGTGTTGGTGAGGGGCCCGAAAGGAGAGAACTATGTCCTGCCGCAATTCGCATCCTATCGATATGTTGGAAAGAATACTTATATGGGACGTGATGCCCATTACTTTGACGTAGCCTGGGCCGTTCGTTACCGCGGAGCCGATCCGGCTGCTTCTGAGTTCCTGAATTCCGTGGAAGGCTCTCACAAAATGAGCCTGGTGGTGGATGCGGAAACCGGAGTGCCTATTATGGCCCGTGATGCATTGAGCGAACGCTGGGTATGGGCCGATGGGGATGTAGAACAGCGCGACGGTTTTGCACTGATATTCTGGGACGGCGTAACTCCGATGGATCATGAAGAAATCAGGCAAAAATTCGACAACCGTTTTCCCGGTGCGGCGGCACGGCTGGGGGGTGACGCCGATAACCAAGTAATCATCATATCGGATTTCCCCGGCGGATTATCGGTGACTCTGCGAAATCTTCATTTCCTCCCGGACTTGGCGGAAATCCTTCCGGAAGATCAAGATCTTCTGGATGAGCTTGCGCGTGTCATCGGAAACATTCCCGACAGAACGATTCTGGTCCGGGGACACACCGCGGATGTGGGGCGTCCTGATGAACAGTATAGGCTGTCGGAAGAGCGGGCGAAATCCGTCGCTGAGGAACTCTCTTCCCGGGGCATCGACCCTCGGCGTCTTATTTACGAAGGGGTGGGGGCCGACGAGCCTACCGCTCCGAATATCACTGAGAAGGGTAGGCGGCAGAACCGGCGGGTGGAGCTGCTGATCCTCGAGGACTAACCGATGGGTCCGAGATACTCTTCTATACCGGATCGGAATCCCTGGCGGAAACTCTCCGAATTTTCAGGAGCTATGGCGATCTGATCTTCGGTCAGGTGGCGTATATACTCATCCGCACCGCCTTCCCGGTAGCCTGTCCTCAGCAGCGGAGTCAAGTCGCTGTCGAGCAGCCAGACTGTTGGATATCCCTGGACGCCGAGCATCTGCTGCAGAAGCTGGTTCTGGAGCTTGGTATCCTCTTCTTGGTCAATTGCCCTGGGAAAGTCCAGAAACACCTTCACCACATTATCTTCAGACCAATTTTCAAATGTACTGGTGCTCCAGACTTCATTTTCCAGTCTGTGGCACCATTCACACCAATCCGACCCGGTAAAATCGAGAAGGATCATTTTGTTTTCGGCTTCGGCCTGTTGGATGGCTTCGGTGATGCTGTCCGTCCATCCGGTGGGCGGATAATCTGCGAAAAGCGGTATGACCGAGAGAGCCGCGAGTGCTATGGCGATAAATATACGTTTCATGGTTACCTCTTTATTAATATAGTAATAACTTAATTATGAGTTCAATACCATGAAATATTTGTCATGATCAGCCGGTCAAACCCCAATCCAGAATCTCGGCTTCCAAACCGAATTCCAGACTTCCGTCCCTCAGGCGGCGCATATTGTCAGCAAATAGGCTTGCAATTTTCGCATCGGCAGCCATTTCAGGCCAAATGGCGGTCAGATTGAAAATCACATCGCTGTCGCCGGCCACATTGAAGAGACCGAGTCTCAACCCTATAAGCCTCCCATCCGGGCTTCGGCGTTCATAGGCGGCGGCAATGACTCCTTCCGGTGCTTCAGGCAGCCAATAAAACCCATCCTGCATAATACCGCTTCTCTTAAAGGCATTCAGTCTGGTGATATATTTCGCATGATTTCGGCCGACTTCAGATTCGGAGACCGACCAATCGATGGGGTCGGGATTAAAGAGGTCAGGTCTGTGTTTTATCGCATATTCCTGGCCGGCGTACAGCAAGGCCGTTCCTTTGGCGTAAAGCGAGTATGCCGTCCAGTTTCGAAGTCTCACCTCATCCTCAACCAATTCTGCGGCACGAGGCTGGTCGTGATTCTCCAGAAAACGAAGCTTTAAATCCGAATCGCATAAAATGGATTCCTGGGTTCTGAGCCGGTCGATATATGCCGGAAGGCTGATTCCGCCATCCAGCAGCCTCTTCCACTCAGGGTAGATATCATATTCGTAGGATATGTCGAAGGCCCGGAGGGTTTCGGTATCGGTCAAGCAGCCGAAACCGGCTCGACGCACGGTGTTGATGAAGTCTCCTTCTACGGTCTCCGCGAGCCAAATCGTTTCAGGATTGACTGCCGCACAGGCATCTCGAGCCTCGATCCAAAACGACAGAGGGAGCAGCGGGGCCACATCACAGCGGAAACCGTCCACTCCTTCCATCAGCCAGCCTTTGAGAGTTTCAATCTGATAATCCCACAGGTCCGGTGCGGAATAGTCCAAGTCGACGACGTCACTCCATTCGCCGATCCTATTCCCTTTTCCGCCTTCCGGATTTTTCCAGAACCACTCCGGGTGAACCTTGCTGAGAAGTGAGTCCGGGGAAGTATGGCTGAATACGACGTCGATGATGACTTTCAATTTGTGCGAATGCGCGGCATCCAGCAATGCGGAAAAATCATCCATTGTGCCGTAGTCCGGATTGATTCCCCTATAGTCGCTGACGGCATAGGGACTGCCGCAAACACCTTTACGTAATTCGCTGCCGATAGGATGGATGGGCATCAGCCATATAATGTCGACGCCCAGAGACGCGATTCGGTCAATATCGTTGATTAATCCGTTGAAGGTGCCTTCGACGGTATGATTACGGGTAAAGACGGAGTAAATGGTCTGGTTTCTGAGGGATGGGTCGGTGGCGCGGGCCATGGTTGTCTCCTTATCTTTTCAATTGTAAGGAAAACCGCCCGTATTTCCTCCCTTATTAGACCTTGTAGCCTCGTTTTGCCCGGGAGGCCAATGATATGGCTCTTACCATTGCTTTCTGCATCGATTTGTAAGATTTGAAGTCTTTATCATGATGTGTGATGACGAACTTCTCATTCGGTTTGCCCGAATCATCGCTGTACCATTCCCGTATGACCTTCACATTGTTGTCGAATTCTTTAAGCAGGTCTCTCATAAGTCCCTCCTTCAGGCTTTCTTGTTCATTATATCGGCGGACTAAATGAATTTCTTCATCTTTGACTGATGATGATAAGGGAAGATTTTCTGTGCTTAGGACTGGGTTCCGGTCTCGGATAGGCGCCCGAAAATCAAGGTGAGTTCCTTGAGTTTCTCGGCCGCATCGGTACTCAGACTGGTTCTGGATGTCCGCCAAGTCCAATTTCCACCGAGAGTTCCCGGCGTATTGAATCGTGCCTCGCTTCCCAATCCGAGGATATCCTGGATGGGTGTGACGGCGAGATCCGATACAGAGGCCATGGCCGCATGGAGCATGGCGGCGGCGGCATCTTTACCGTCCGCCGATTCAGGGAGGTTGAGATATTTAGTGGCGAATTCCCGATCTGATTTCGGTGCCTTTTCAAACCAGCCGGCGGCAGTGTCGTTGTCATGAGTCCCTGTGTATACAAGGCAGTGGTTGGTATAGTTGTGCGGCAGATAGTCGTTGTCTTCCGAGGAATCGAAGGCGAACTGCAGGACTTTCATACCGGGGAATCCGCATTCTTCGATCAATTCCACCACTTCATTGGTGATGACTCCAAGATCTTCGGCAATGATGGGGAGGTCGCCCATGACTTGTCTGACGCGGGAGAATAACTCACTGCCGGGAGCCGGAACCCATTGTCCGTTTATCGCTGTTTTCTCTTCCCTGGATACGGACCAGTAAGCTGAGAATCCACGGAAATGGTCGATTCTCAAGACGTCATAATGCTCCAGTTTATTTTTCAGGACAGAGAGCCACCAGCTGTAGTCGTTGCGGGCCATGGCGTCCCAATCGTAGAGGGGATTGCCCCATAGCTGACCGGTTTCGCTGAAGTAGTCCGGCGGCACACCGGCGACCCGGGTCGGTCGTCCCTGGGCGTCGAGTTGGAACAGTTCGGGTGTTGCCCAGCAATCCGACGAGTCGTAGGCTATAAAAATAGGCAAATCCCCGATGATGCGGATTCCCCTTTCCGATGCCGCGCGTTTCACAGCATTCCATTGGTGGTGAAAAAGATACTGAACGAAGATATGATATCCCAGTTCCCCGGAAGACTCTCTTCTTACTCTCTCCAGCGCTTTTTTGTCTCGGAGTCGGAATTCTTCACTCCAAAGATCCCAAGGAGCGCCATCGTGGCGGTCTTTGAGTACCATAAAAAGAGAGTAATCCTCGATCCATGCATTGGCCGACCGCCGAAATGCGTCAAGCTGCGCAACCATGTCGCCGGGTTTTGTGCCATCTTCGAATCTCCGCCATGCGGCGGCCAATGCTCGGCGTTTCAAAGGTATAAGTTTTTCGAAATCGACATGATCGTCCGGGAGGCGGGAAAGATCAGCGACATCCTCTTTATTGAGCAGGCCGATTGCCAGCAGCTCCTCAAGATCGATTAAATTCGGATTGCCGGCAAACGCACTGAAACCTTGATATGGTGAATCGCCATAGCCTGTGGGCACCAGCGGGCATATCTGCCAGTAACTTTGTCCGGCAGAGTTCAGCCAATCCAAGAACGCGACGGCGTGTGCTCCCAGCGTTCCTATTCCATAAGGCCCGCTCAACGCCGTTGGATGAAGAAGAACACCGCTTGCCCGTTTGAAACGTGCCATTCAGGTTCCGCTGGACCAGCTGTTCATATACTCGGTCTGTTCGGCCGTCAGCGTGTCCAACTTAATACCCATGGTCTCCAGCTTCAACTGGGCCACAGACATATCAAGTTCCAGGGGAACAGGATGGACACCGTCATCCAGCTTGTGTTCTGAAATGAATTTGACGCACAACGCCTGATCGGCAAAACTCAAATC
>JARGFR010000159.1 GCA_029210985.1 Spirochaetaceae bacterium
TTGGCTCTACCAAAAAGCCTAAGAGGCGAATCCGGTTTTTAGAGGTCCAACAAAGAACTAAGCTTTTGGGCATTCTAGAAACCAAGCCGATAATCAGGATGGAATTTCGGAATTTGCCGACGACAGCTCGGAGTTCAACGTCATAAGACGAAAACGCCACCAACCAGTTCCGTGGCTCATAGGTACGGATATATCCGCGTTTGAGAAAGGCCTTTTCCGGATCCTCTCCCGGCTTAGTAAACCAATAATCGGCCGTACCATTGCCGATATCGAAGAATTTCCACGGATTGAGAATCGCTGTTTTTCTATACTGCAAAGAGTAAACGGGTGATTCTCAGCGAAAATCAGACTATGCCGGAATACCGGCCGCCATCTTGACGGCCTGAAAAATTTGCTGATAACCCGTGCAGCGGCAGAGATTGCCCCTGAATGCTCGAGCGATTTCCTCGTCTGACGGATGAGGGTTGGCTTCCAGGAGGGCCAGGCCCGTCAGGAGCATCCCCGGAGTACAGAATCCGCACTGAACGGCGCCGACATCCATGAACGCCTGCTGCAGAGGATGAAGAGTCCCGTCAGGGTTCTCCAAACCTTCCACGGTGAGAACCGAGGCTCCGTCCGCTTTATCGAGGGTGGTGATGCAGGATCGCCGGGTTTTACCGTCAATAAGGACTGTACAGGCGCCGCAGGCACCGATGCCGCAGCCGTTCTTTGTGCCATGAAGACCCAAATCATCTCTGATAAAGTTGATGAGCTTCTCCTCACGACGATCTTCGGATACCTCATGGCGGATTCCATTAACGGTGATGGTCATGATTTGTCCTTTTCCACCGAACCCCAGGGGCCGACAGATCCTTTCGGTGTGAGCGGCAGTGTGCCGGATCTGCGTCCAGTCGCACGATAGAGCGCGTTGGCAATAGCCGGAGCGATGAGCTCCAACGCCGGTTCTCCGATTCCCTTGCTTCCGTACGGGCTTAAAGGATCGGAATTTTCGACGCGCAGAACGGTGATATTCGGAGCATCGATGCTTTTGGGGATCTTATATGCGTTGTAATTGCCGGCCAGGATACGTCCGCTTTCCACCTTGAGATCTTCGCTGAGAGCCATACCCATACCTTGAACGATTCCACCGGCTATTTGACCCTCGAAGAGCGGAGGGTTCACCACCCGACCCGAATCATGAGCGGCCACAACCTGCGTTACAGAGACGGAACCGCGTTCGGCGTCAACGACCAATTCGGCGGCCTGAGCGCTGTACACGTAAGTGAAATAGGGACTGCCGCGACCGGTTTCATCATCCCAACTCACCTCCGGCGCCTTGAAACTCCCGAAAGCAAAGGGATAGACCCGCTGCTCATACATGACGGCCATGGCTTCATCCCAGCTCATATCCCAGGAATGGTCGCCGGTACCAACGAACACACGGTCATCGGCGAACATTACGTCCTCGCCCTTGCCACCGAGTTTCTCCGTCAGCGTATCGGCAATGATGGCCTTCACTTTGTCGGCGGCGTCAACCACGGCTCCCGTGCCCATCAGTGTTCCCCGAGAAGCCACTGTGGTTCCGCCTTCGGGAACCTGGCTCGTTGTGGACTCGGCATAATGGATCCGTTCCATCGACACACCCAGTACATCGGCCATCGCCAGAATCATCGCCGATTGAGCACCCTGGCCGTTTTCATGGATGCCGGTTTCCATCAGGATGGAACCGTCAAACTGGCAATTCACCACACACGAGCAGAAATCCTTCGCCTCGGCACCGACACTGGCTCCCCGATAAGAAATGGCGAAGCCGATACCGTAGAGAGTCCCGTCCTCACGGGGATGCCCCATACTGCATTGACCGACCTTTTCCTCGAAGCCGATTTCTTCAGTGACCGCCCTCATCACCTGATCCAGACTCACGGTGTGGTCATCCAGAACCTGTCCGGTGATGGTGGCATCCCCCTGGTGAAGCATGTTCTTCCGACGAATCTCAAGAGCCGTCAGCCCCAGACGCTCCGCGGCCTCATCCATCAGACTCTCAACGGCAAAATTCACCTGCGGCGATCCGAATCCCCTAAAAGCACCGGTGAAGACATTGTTGGTGGCCGCAGCCCGGACATCGGCCCGGACGGCCGGAACACGGTAGGGTCCGCAGCATTGTGCCGCCGACCGCCAAGTGGACCATGGAACCGTCGACGTGTAAGCGCCCGAATCGGCCAGAATATCGATAACCGCGGCCTCCATTTCGCCGGCGGATCCGAAACCCACACGGTAACGCATCCGGTACGGAGGGCGTTTGTAGCTCTCGCGAAAACTCCATTCCCGCTCATAGATAATTTTTACCGGCCGTCCCACACCCAGAGCGGCCAGGGCCGCACGTCCGGCGACGGCGCTGGCTGTATCATCCTTGCCGCCGAAACTACCGCCTACCGGATGGTTGAACACCTCCAGAAGGGAATAGGGCATCGCCAGCCAGGCGGCGATGAAACGGCGTGTGCTCACCGGGTGCTGCAGGCTGCCGTAAATCTCCAGCGTGCCGTCTTGCCGAGGAAAACACACCGATCCTTCCGGCTCCATATAGGCATGTTCGAACCAGCCGGTATGAAATTCCTTCTCGATTATGAGATGGGCATGCTCAAGAGCCGCTTCGGCATCACCGCGGCGAACTTTGTGGTGACAGACCAGATTGTCCTCACCCACAGCCCGAAGAAGAGGTGCATCGGATTCCAACGCGTCATCCGGATGGAAGATCGGCTCCAGGTCTTCGGCCGACAGTTCCACCAGTTCCGCCGCCTTCAGGGCTTGATCCCGGGTTTCGGCTACCACCAGGGCATAAGGTTCGCCGGCATAACGGATCTCTTCCTGAGCCAGTAATGGAAGATCGTGATCGATTTGACCGAAGCGTACCTTGCCGGGAATGTCGTCGGCGGTGAGCACCTTGAGAACTCCCGGCATGGAGAGGGCCGCAGCCGGATTAATGCCCAGGATACGGGCCCGGACACGGTCCGAGTAGACCGGTACCGCATGCACCATCCGCGGGAACACGTAGTCGTCACTGTATTGGGCGCGCCCGGTCACTTTGGCCCGAGCGTCATTGCGAAAAGCTTTGATTTCGTCAGTTTTGGTGATGGAGGATTTCAAGCTTCTGGATATACCGCTCATGATGGGATGAGCATAACAGGAGTCTCCCCGGAGGTCATCAATTAAATATGGAGAGAGATGATTTTAGGAACCGCATAACGGAGAATGCCCACATGCAGACCCAACGCCCCTCCAATGACGAAGAAATGCCAGATGACATGATTCCAGGGAATCTTCTTCACCGCATAGAATATTATCCCCAGGGTGTAGAATCCGCCGCCAATCATCATCCATCGGATTTGGGTGGGGGGAGCCGAGAGAACGAGGGGACGCCAGAAGAACACCACCATCCAGCCCATCAGCAGATAAACGGCAATGTGGAGAGCCTTGTACCGGTCCCAGAGGAAAAAATTCAGCAAAAGCCCGATGATACAGAGCATCCAATTCGCAACCAGGAGAACAAGCCCGGCACCGGAATTCATAGCCAGAGCGTAGGGTGTGTAGGTTCCGGCGATCAGGATGTAGATGGAGGAATGGTCGATGAGCCGCATAAACCTTTTCCCGGTGGAAATCGGCAATCCGTGGTACACCGCCGAGGCGCCGAACACGGTGCACATCGACAGTCCGTATATCAGTGCGGCTGTTAAAGCTCGGGGTGACCCCTGCGCCCTGAGCACCAGCATTGTCGCGGCTGCGGCGGCCAGGAGAAAGCCCGCGGCATGGGAAACGGAGCTCAGGATATCGTCCCTTCTATCCATCGTCTCGGGCAGGGTCACTTTTGCATCGACCCATTCGTTGAAATGACTCATGCCTCACCCTACCCCGCCTGTCGGTCCGCTGGACAGGGGCGGGAAGACATCCGCCCTTACCGGAGCAGCCTCTACCCCCTAAGCAGCCGGTTCCCCCGAAGCGGCTGATTCCCCCTAAGCGGCCGGACTTCCTCGCGCAGCATCCGGCCCTGCCCGCCGCGGTCGGCCTCCCCCCGGAATGGCCGGCCCCCCGGAATGGCCGGTCGTAGCGGCTATTCGGCACCTCGAAACAGTCGTGCTCCTCCCCGGCCTGTACCACGTCCGGTTGTCCTGAAATCTCACAACCAAAGGTTGACGAAAGAATTACCCGTCGATATAGTACCCCTCAGTTCCGCGGCAGTGGTGGAATCGGTAGACACGCTAGCTTGAGGGGCTAGTCCGGGCAACCGGGTGGAGGTTCAAGTCCTCTCTGCCGCATCGACTTAGGGCAACCGATTGGTTGCCCTGTTCTTTTTATAAGTACATTCCCTTGAAGGTCACCACCATGAAAAGAGAGGAATTGAACCTCCGGAGGGTGCGCCGAGCGATTAGCGAGGATGAGCAGACAGGATGTCTGCGGAAGCACCCGCAGGCGGTCCCGAAGCGGCGAGGCACGAGGCCGAGCCGTGGAGGGTTCAAGTCCTCTCTGCCGCATTTACAAATAACTATTTTGTAGCGACTTATGGGGCTACCGGAAAACCGGCGCACTATGCAACACCAAACGGTAGAAAACTCGTAGAACGGTTTTCCCAAATGGAGGTTGTCATGAGTGACACCAGTTTTTCTTTAGTTACGCGTCGGTTGGCTGATGGAGAGTGTTGGTATTACGCAAAGTACAAACGGCCGGACGATTCTTGGGGCAGCGGCGATCCCACGGGTAAAGCCAAGGAAATCGCCGCCCGTCGGTGGGCAAACGAGCAGATCAAAACCGGCCGAATTATTCTCGTTTTAAACCTTCATCAGTTGGTTTACTATGTGCCGAGATTTAACCATCTCGCCGGGCTTGTCGGCAATCCTCAGAGAGAATCAGTTCTCGTAGAAGCTGAAGGAGAAATTGAACCCGTCACCCAGCGAGTTATCCACTCTGAAGTAATAGTCTCCGGTATCCTCGCAGAGATAGGTGATTGACTCATCCTCGCCGCCGGTTCCGCCGGTGCTCTGGGCCAGAACATCGCCGTAAGAATTATAAATCAGCAGGTCGGCATCATCGGGAAAGTAATAGCCGTAGGTGTTGACGGTATAAGTGTGTCCCCGGTACATCCAGCCTTTGTACGACTTGTATGATGTGCTGTATCCAATATACTGATTGTTCAGCCAGGTGCCCGCCCCGCCTGCGGTAACCGAGGTAGTACCCTCAGGCGGAGTCCAGGAACCGCCGGTATAGTCGATCGCCCAGCCGCTGTCGGCACCGCTGAAACCGCTTTCGCCTAACGTGTTGTAGGCCTTGATCCTGAAGTAGTAGGTAGATCCGTCACCGCCGTCGTAGTCGTCGAAACTTGTGGCGCTTGTGGTGTCGAATTGGGTGTAGTTACCGTCCAGGCTTCCGGCCCAGAAAATTTTATAGCCCTCAGCCCCGTACGAGGGGTTCCATGTAAGCCGGATAAAGGAAACATGTGTGCCGTCGCTGGCACTGAGTCCTGCAGGGATATCCGGTACCGTGGTAATTACCGGTACGGAAGGAACACTGCCGCCGCCGTTCACATCGGGGCAACCGGAAAACACGAAAAATACCGGCAGCAAAATGACAATCAGGTGTTGCGGGAAAAACCGGCCCTGTTTCCGAAAAACTTTTTGAGGTTGTTTCATGCAGTCATTTTATTCCCGGGATACAGGTGTCACTAACGCCGGAGGAATTCTTTACGGCTCATAAGGAATTTCAAAACCGCCCCGCCTGACAGCTCCGGGCAGGCATCCATGATGGTGTTTGAACGCTTTAGAAAAGGCGCTGAAGCTGCTGTAACCGACGTCCAATGCCACCTGACTGACGTTCTGCTCACCCTCCATGAGCAGATCAAAAGCTCGGGACATGCGGATTTCCCGAAGGTATCCGAAGGGTGCCTGACCGTATCGCCTACGAAATCCCGTTTTGAGTTTAGTGCTGTTCAACCCGACCCGCCGAGCCAGTTCGCCGATACCCGGCGGCCGGGTCATCTCGCTGAACAGAATCTCCCTCGCTTCCTCCACCCTGCGGAAGTCACAGGGAGTCAATACGATTCTTCCGGGTTCACCTCCGGCGTTACGATCCATATCACAGAGACGGAGAACCAGGAGCTCCCGGAGTTTTGTTTCCAAGTACAACCCGCGGAGTGGACCCTGTATAGGAGAATTCAAAAGCTGAGAAGCGGCACACCGCGTTAGCCTACCCGACGGAACCTCGACATATCCTGGACCGAAGGCTGGATGGAATACCAGATTACTGATTCGCGACAAATGTGAAAGCGGCAGTTCATCCATAATACTGCAGAGCATTTTTTCAGATATCATCAGACTAAACTCGTGGAGTTCCTCGTCCTGCCTTATGTGCACAATGCCGTTGGCCGGAACAGAAAGAAAGTATCCGTCACCCTGGCGCACATCGAGAACCTCGGGCAATCCGTCGATACCAAAACGGGTAACATGTCTGGAGATGTGCAGGGTGAGTTTCAGGCGACCGGGGTCCGCCCGGACATGAAGAATGCGGGGTTCCGCGGCCTTTTTTATTTTTAGTGACCCGAAGCCCAGACCATTCCGAAGTTCACAGATATCCGCGTAACCCTCTCCCAATTCGGGAGAAATGGGTAAACGGACTTCCTGAGCATCTTTCAAATCGTAGGTCAGCCTGTCGCTATTCCCTACAGGATCGGGCGGTCCGGACATACCTCAAATATATCACAGGCCGCCGCCTGCTTGAAATTTTCCCGGAAACAGACCGGAAACCAGACTTTCCGGCTGGACGTGCGATGTCTGCAGTCAAGGCAGGAGAAATCTTTTATACCATAAAACACCCCAAGCCGGATTCTTGCTTGACAGAACACAGCGCCGACTGCCCGCTACAGTTCGGGTGCCCGATAATAGTTCATCGCTGCACTGCGGTACACGGCTGTATGTGTGACCGAAACGGATTATCCGTGTGTCAAGAAAAAGGCAAAAAAATGACTGAAGATGGACTGTTTCCCTTGGCCCTCGGGTGAAGGAGAAGAACACACGATGCTCATGGCGGGTATCGATTTTTGGCAGCATTGGAAAGCCCACAACGACGCGCAATAAGCGTAAAAAAACATCTCCCCTGTGTATGATGAGATAGGAAGAATGGGAATTCCCATTACCATATTACTTGGAATTTCCGACCCTTTAATTGTAGATTCAGACTCTGTTTTTCCCTATCTTGAAAGAAGGAAGCGAGGACCGGTATCCAAAGTAGATTCGGAACTGGCAAAAGTAAAAGCTTTACCGCCGAAACAGCAACAGATTATTCTGGATATGATAGAGTCGGTCATAAGGAACAATCCCCAAGGGAGAAAGAAGAATCGTATGAATATTGAGGCATTACACCCCAAATATATCACTGATGAAACAGGAGCAAAGACAGAAGTTATTCTCTCTATGGATATGTTTAACCAGCTGATTGAAGACCTCGAAGATCTGGCTGTGATCGCTGAACGCAGGGACGAACCTGTTACCACTCATGAAGACTTCCTTGCTGAGCTGAAATCGGATGGCCTCATATAAACTTGTCTGGAAAAACGCAGGGAAAAACAGGGAGTCAAGAAACTTGTCGGATCTGACAACTCTCATAGATTACGTGTGGGAAATTATCGGGTCATTTACGAACTTCTGGATAACATTCTCACCATTGAAATCGTCCGTATTAAGCGTGAGCTAACCTGCACCGGATGAGGAGCCGAAGTGTCGAAACTGGTGTCTGGTTCAGAGCCCATGCTTGAAACCGACTGAATAATCAAGACAAGACGACCGCATCTGATGTTATCCTAAGCTATGAATAACTTCGAATACCTGGTGCCGACAAAGGTCGTTTTTGGACGGGATACCCAACAACGCGTCGGTGAGTTGATACGGGATGAGGGAGGGTCGACGGTCCTGCTTCACTATGGCGGCGAGTCCGCCCGGAAATCCGGACTCCTGGATCAGATCCGCAATGCCCTGAAAGCCGAAGGATTGAA
>JARGFR010000015.1 GCA_029210985.1 Spirochaetaceae bacterium
GTTGGGGTTATCCCCAAGAGCCTCGGACTTGACAATTTCTTCATTGAGATTCTTTATCTCCGAGAGCATGCCGTTGACTTCACCGACCGAAACCACAACGTCGTCGTCGATCATCGAACGAACCTGTTTCAGGCGGTCGTAGCGCCTGTTGATTCCATCTATCAGGGCTTCTCCTCGGCGGAGAACGGCCTGGCGCTCCGGCATTCCGTCAGGATGAACCGACAACTCCTGCCACCCTTCCCAGAATTTGTCCATCATCACCCGAACCGACGTATCATAGGGTTCCATGTGAATCTGCTCTACCTGGAGCAGATAAGAATTACGGGTTCGCCAGTATCCGGCCACATCACCCTGAGCCAGAATCCGGTTTTCCAGGAGCTCATCCCGTATTCTCTCAATACTCGCAACTTGAACGCCCTGCCCGATCTGTCCGGGAACTTCCTCTCTATTGAGTTGTGGGCGATAAAGGGGGTCGACGGACCGCATGTTGATCCGCTGACGGCTGTAGCCCTCAACCGAAGCGTTGGAGAGGTTGTGCCCGATGGTGGTGAGCCCCTGCTGATGGGCGTTGAGACTGCGTTTTCCTATTTCAATGCCGCTGAATGTGCTGGCCATAGGGGACTCCTACCTAAAGATGCCGGGAAACCACGAGGGGATCCCGAGCGGTGGAGGCGGATCGCCCCCGATTGTCATACATCCGGCCCCGTGTGGACGGAACCAGCTCTTCCATGAGTTCTTTCCCCAGTTTGGCCCGGGAGGAGGCATATCCGGCCAATCCCCGGGTTTTGCTGCGAACAGTCACCAACCTGGCCTTCAATTCGCTCCGGACTTCAAAATATCGGTGTCGGTGTTTAGGCGGGAGCTCGGCAATCTTTTTATCCAGGCTGCCCTCCCCCACCAGACGATCGAGGAGAATAAGGCGCTTTCTCTCCAGTCCTTCGATTCGAGCGGTGACGTCGTTCAATCGATTCATCGTTTTTTCCAAGGAGGTCCAATCACGGCTTTGGAGAGCATTGCGCAGTTCGGATGATTCATCAGCGAATTCGTCGAGATGCTCTTTCTGATGCTCCATCACGTTGATGAGTTTGTCCCAGCGATGTTTGTCACTCATATCAGCTCCTTTGCGCGAGGCGCAGTCCACCTCAGTTCTTTGTCGACGTAAAACGGCGGTGGACTTAGGAAAACTAAAGGATTTCCGGAACGGAGAGAATAACTGAACGGGTGCGGAAACGACGTCGATTCAGCCGCCGGTCCGACTTTCCAGGGCACGGCGATCCTGCTCAAGGGTTGGATTATCCGGGAATATCTCGGCGACATCGTCGAGAATACGACGAGCCTGATCATACTGGTTTCGCCTCATGGCCGAAATGAAGTCATTATGGAACGATACAACGGCGTTATGACGATAGGTTTCCCGTAGTTCATTCCACCGGACAATTCTCTGTGTCCTTTCGGGGGATTCACCCAGGAACCGCCACCCGTCGAGCCATTTTCCGCCTTGAGAAAGACGACGAGCCTCAGTCGACCATAGGTATAGGGTGAGTTCCTCCCATCGTCGGTTGTCGATGTTTCCGTTTCTCAAGGCCTCATCGACAGCCTCGACGGCGCCTTCGAACGGTTCCCTCTTGACCTTATTCTCCAGTTCCCGCACCGCCGCTTCCCTCCGGCGTTCTTCAACGAATACGCGTGGCACCAAAGTCGTCAGCTCCTCGTCGTTGAGCAGAGTGATAGCCTCATCGATCCGTCCGGCCCGAAGATGGTAGGTGACCGCATTGCCCAGGAGGGCCGCAGCGGTCGATTCCAAACCATGGGCTTCTCCCAGAGATCTGGCGGCCCGATTCAGGAACACAAGCCCGTCCTCCTGACGGCGCAGCCTGTCCATCTCAGCCGCATAATTGGTAATGGAAGTCCGAAAATCGGTTTCCGCCGAATCTGTTCCGGCAAGTTCCCATCGGTCTCTGGCCAATCCGACCGTATCCCCCCAGCGACCCGACTTCTGGAGTGCCGATATACGATTCTGGTAAATCAACGAGATTAATTCCTTCTCACCGATATCCTTTCTCCGGGAATAATTGCCCGGCGGGACATACGTAAAACCAGTGCGGCCGGTGAACGAATCCACAGCTTCACGCCGGGTGCCGGGATCGAAGCCATAAGGGGTCGTGGTCTCGACATCGATGCCCCCATCGGCCGTCGGAATACGGCAGAAGGCATGGTCGGTGGTGAGCACCCCCAGAACGGGAAGCCCCATGGACCTGGCCAGAATAAGATAGAACACGGCGGAGGAGACACAATTATAGGTACCGTTCTCCAGGAGCACATCCAAACGTGTTTGTGCTTCGACATAGCGCCTGAGATACCCGTCGTGCATCCACTCCAGGAGTGTCTCACCGTCGGCAGCCGCATCACCGGTCGCAGATGGTACCAAAGAAAGAATGTTCTCCATCTCCTGAATATATTCATCGATCTTTTCCGGTTCCGTTCCGGAGGCAATAAATGAAACCCGCATTAAATCCTCGATATCGAGGGGTTCATTCATCATACCGATTTCAACGATTCCGTTTTCGGAAGTCATCCGCACCTCCCCGCTCATGCCGACCGGTGCGGAGCAGAGCGCCGCCAGAACAACAAATAGTTTCGTCATAGTCTGTGAAGACATTGTCAATTGATTCACCACAGCATAAGTATTACTCTCTTGGGGAGCCGGTGAAAGACCCGGCGGACACTTCATCACCGGAGATGACACTATGACTCCAGATTGGGACTTCGTCGTTGTCGGAGGCGGTCCGGCAGGCATGACCGCGGCGCAGTATGCGTCAAGATCTAACTTGCGTACCCTGGTTATCGAGGAAATGGCACCGGGGGGGGCCGTCCTGCTTATTAACGAAATGGAAAACTATCCCGGATTTCCCGAACCGGTGAACGGCTATGAATTCAGCGAGAAGCTGCGTCAGCAAACTGAGAATTTCGGCGCAGTCTTTAAATCGGCAGCCGCCACCTCCATCACAAAGAACGGCGACATTCTCACCATAGACACGACCGACGGACCGATCAGCACCTGGACGGCCGTCATATCCACCGGTGCCAAGCACAAGCATATCGGCGTCCCGGGTGAAGAAGAATTCTCCGGTCGGGGTGTTTCGTACTGCGCCACATGCGATGGTCCGTTTTTCAAGGGGAAAAAGATACTCGTAATCGGCGGCGGAGATGCGGCATGTGATGAAGCATCCTATCTGGCCCACCTGACCGACGATTTAGTGATGATTCATCGCAGAGACAGATTCAGAGCCCAGAAAGCCCTGGCCGATCGGGTACTGGGGAATCCTTCCATCGATGTGCGGTTCAATCACACCCTGGAAAGAATCGAGGGCAGTGGTAAGGTGACGAGGGTGGTGTTCAGGCGGACCGACACCAACGAGATATACGAAGAGGACATGGATGCCGTATTCATTTTCATCGGATCGGTTCCTCAGACCCAGATCGTGCCGGATCTTCAAATCGATGAAGGGGGCTATCTGATGACCGATCAGAACATGGAAACCGACGTGAAGGGCCTGTATGCCGTGGGAGACGTGCGTGCCACACCATTTCGACAGGTTGTGGTGGCTTGCGGAGAGGGAGCGGTGGCCGCTCATGTGGCCGCCGCCCACATCGATGCCGTCAAAGGCGACATTTACGCGGGAATCGCGACGTCTTGATCCGTATTGTTCTGTTCTTTTGCCTCTCGGTGATTATCACAGCTGTCGTTGGAGCCGTACCTCATTTTGATGATGAGGCAGATCCGACTATTCTTGCCCAACAGATTGAATCCGCCATGACGGATCAGGAAGTTTTGGGTCAGGTTCTGATGTTCGGCTATCCGACCGAAGGCGTCGATCCGAACATCATTGAATGGATAAGAGATGAAGGTTTGGGCGGAGTCAAGATATTCGGTTGGAATGCCAATAATCTTGGGATTCTGGCGGAAACTGTCGGACGCTATCAGAACACGGCCCGTACCGGGCGTTTCGGTGTACCACTCCTCATCGCGACGGATCAGGAAGGCGGTTGGGTCCGACATGTGAAGGGCGAAAGTTCGGTGACCCCGGGAAATATGGCGCTGGGAGCCGATAACCTGCCCTATGATGCCTGGATGACGGGCCTATTATTGGGACGCGAGCTGGCCGCAGTGGGAGTCAATATGAACTTTGCCCCCACTGTCGATGTGTTCGTCGATCCCAAAGCCGACGTCATTGGCCCGAGGGCTTTCATGGCGGATCCCCAGATGACGGGAATCATGGGTCTTTCATTTGCCCGGGGCCACGAAGAGGCCGGCGTAATCAGCACCGCAAAACATTTCCCCGGACATGGGGATACCGAGCAGGACTCTCACGGAACACTTCCAAGAGTGACGGCCAATTTGGAGACACTGATGGCCAGGGATCTGGTGCCCTACCGCATTATGATCGCCGGAGGTGTCCCGGCAATTATGACCGGACATCTTGCGTTCCCTTCCATCACCGGCAATGAGATTCCGGCGACGCTGTCCGAGGCGCTGCTCACGGATCTATTGCGCGATGAGCTGGGTTTCGAAGGTGTTGCCGTCACCGACGATTTGTTTATGAGAGGCGCCAGAACCGATGGTGCGCCTCTCCATGAGGTGTGCTATCGATCACTCCGTGCCGGCGCCGACATTCTCCTGGTATCCCAAGGCGAAGATGACTTCAGGAGTATCCACAGTCGCCTGATTACCGAAATGACCGACGATGTTGAATTTAATAAAAGAGTTCGGGAAGCCGCCAGGCGGGTGCTGAAAATGAAAGCCGCCTGGCTTAAGCGTCCGGACGGAGTACCGCTGAATCCGGACCCGGACGCCGTGGTGGTACCCTCGGACGGTGCACCGGAATTCTTCCTGGAACAGGCCGCCCGGAGCATCACACTGGTGAATGACACCAGGTTTCCCGTCTCGCCTCAGAATGCCGGGGATGTCCTGCTGGCCGGTTCCTACAATGAATTCTTCACAGAAGGACTGCTCCGGTATCCGGACGCCCGGACATGGCGTCTGGAGTATGAAGATACCCGGGCCGGATTAGAGCGACGAGGCCGCGAGCTGCTCAGAGCAGCGCGACGCTATGACACAGTCATCGTACTGCTTCCGGATGAGGAAATCTCTATCCTTCTGGATGAATTGGAGCCTATTGCTGAGAAGGTGGTGGTGATATCCGTACTGTCTCCCGCCCACCTGAACTCGGTTCAATGGGCTCAGACGTCCTTGGCGGCATATGGAACCGGACGTGACAGCTTCAGGGCGGTATTCGCCGCTTTGGCCGGCGATTACACACCTCGCGGGAGACTGCCGATTCCATTGGATACGGTTCAATGAGCTGGAGGCCGGCCGGACGAGATACGTGTCGGCGACTCATCCGCATCCTCAAGGTGGATGAGTGGATGCACGCGGCTCTGGCCTCCCGTTTGAAGGCCTCGGGCGGCGTCGCCCGATTCGGTCAGATATCCGACGGCCGCCTTTGGGTTCACGAAGCGGCGGATCGGATCGACGGAGGCTTATTCATCTCAAGATTCGGAATTGTCCTCCCGGCGTATGACGAATCGACCATCGAAGGCCGCAACTCCGACTTTTTGACGACTCTCTACAGGTCCAGGCGTGATGGACTGTTTTCCATCATCGGGATGGAGAATCGGGTGATGGATGTTGAAGCACATCTCGGGGAAAAACCGCCGGATTCCGAATCCTATCGGATGTTCACACGAGACCATTCTTCCGTGAAAGAAAACCCAGTACCTCCAGGAATCACACTGCATAAGGCCGGCCCCGGGGACATTAATCTTCTTTGGCCTCTGGAACGTTCATATCAAAAGGAAGAGGTCCTTCGGCCGGGAAGTCATCTTGATGAGAAACACGGCCGCCGATTTTTTATGAACACTCTGAAAAACCAGGAGGTGTACTACGCCGCCCTGAATGGGAAACCGGTAGCCAAAGCCGGTACAAATGCAAGAGGCTGGAATTACGACCAAATCGGCGGCGTTTTTGTCGAACATGCGCTTCGGGGACACGGATTAGGTCGAGTGATTATGGAACGGCTCCTCGACGCAATCCGAACGGAGGGACGTCGCCCTTGCCTATTTGTCAAAAAGTCCAATAGAGCGGCTCTGCAGCTCTATAAATCCCTGGAATTCCAGGATCGCGGCGCCTTTCGAATCTCCTACTGGATCTGACTCTCCGGGTATATCCAATTCCCGACATTTACGGATATTCTTAAAAAATGAGAATACTCATGCTGACAAGCGAAGCCGTACCGTATGCCAAGACAGGTGGCTTGGCGGACGCCGTACCTGCGCTCGCGGCGGCGCTTTCGGAAATCGGACACGATGTCCGGCTGGTGATGCCGCGATACTACCGAGTCGACAAGAATGCTTTGAATGCACACTCCTCGCCTCTGGGAGTACCGATAGGAACGGGTGAAATGTGGAGTGGAGTATTCGAGACACGACTTCCGGATACCGAGGTTCCCGTCTACATGCTCGATAGAGAAGATCTCTTCGGTAGAGAAGGACTCTACGGACCGGATGGATCGTCGTCCTGGCCTGACAACGCCGGGAGATTTGCGTTTCTCTCCGGGGCGTCGTTCCAACTCTGCCGCTATCTGGGATGGATACCCGATATCCTCCATCTTCATGACTGGCAGGCGGCACCGGCGGCATGGATACTGAGGACCACCGAGAACAACACAGAATTCGCAAAGACTGCGTCGGTTCTCACCGTTCACAATCTCGGTTACCAGGGCGTGTTTCCCGCATCCGATCTGAAATATTTTCCCAATTCCCTTCTGGCAGGGGATGCGGGTTCGATACTCCTGAATGGCGATGTCAATTTTCTATCCGCCGGACTCCGCTGCGCCGATGCCATTACTACAGTATCGCCCACGTATGCCCGGGAAATCCTGGAACCGGAGTACTCGGAAGGACTCGGCAGGATTCTCGCTCCCAGGAAGAACAGAATCACCGGGATACTCAATGGGATGGATTACGCCGAATGGAATCCCTTAGACGACTCCGCCTTGTCCCCGGACAATTACGACATAGCCGACATGGCCGGTAAAAACCGACTGAAAGAACGTCTCCAAAGAGAAATTGGATTGGAAGTGAATCCGGAAATTCCCCTCTTCGGTGTTGTGACTCGCCTTACGGGTCAGAAAGGCATCGATCTGATTACCGATCCTAACGGTCCGGTTCGGGAATTCCTTCGCGACGGCGGAGGACAGCTGGCGGTTCTGGGCACCGGTGAGGCACGTTATGAGGCGGAAATGTCCGCCATGGCCGATGCATTGCCGGGTCGAGCGGCGGTGAGAGTCGCGTTCAGCAACCCCTTTTCCCGACTTATTGAAGGCGGTTCGGATTTCTTTCTCATGCCAAGCAGATATGAACCGTGCGGCCTGAATCAGATGTATTCCCTGAGATACGGAACTCTTCCCCTTGTCAGGAGAACGGGTGGTCTGGCCGATACCGTCGTGGATTTGGACGAGCATCCCCGGAAGGGCAACGGCTTCGTATTCGACGCCGCACTTCCGAATAATCTGGCCGATGCGATGCGCCGGGCTGCAGATTTCTACGGCAGGAAAACGGCCATGGAATCGGCGTGTAAACGTGCCATGAAAGCACGGTTCGACTGGAAAGGATCGGCGAAAGAATATACCGCCGTGTTCAAGAAGGCGTTGGCTCGGCGCGGTTAGCCGTTGTTCAGCGGCCTTGTTGCTTCTCGAGCCTGCGTTCCAGGCGCCCTCGACGATGATTTATCTCTCTGCGATGCCTTGGGGATAAGGGCCATCGGTCGAATACGGAGATATGAGCCAGTGCCGAAGTGAAGTCCTTCAGGCGATGCTCGTCGTCCTTGGCCAGTTCGACTGCGGACAGGTAATCCATTCCTTCGGAATTCAGTTTCTCCCATATCCGCCGAGAGGCGGCATGGTCCCCTTCTCTCTTTAGATTGACCGCCAGTTCACGGCCGCAACGGGTGTCTCCCGCCGACCATCCGGCTTCCAGCCATCGCCGCGATCTGGCCGGCTTCCGGAGCGCGTATTGCCTTGCCATACCGAAATAAGATGGGGGAAGACCTTCGGGATGCCCCCCGTCGGAAACCGAGCCGGGACTCAGCGTCTCAGGAGGTACGCCCCCCCATTGCTCGATTCGAAGAAGCAAAGCGGCCAGTGAATGGATATCATCGGCATTGTGCCGAAACACCCCGCCGATCCGCCCGTCATCACCGTCGAGCCACTCAAACCAGGCATCGGGAGCTTCGCGTCCCGGAAGATCGTCCGTGCGGTGAAACCCCAACACTTCTTTTTCCAGTGTGCCCAGAGCAACATTGGGCAGCAGGGAACTCCACATTCTCCGGGAAGGATAAAGCAAGTCGACCTGGGGAGAATAAACCGGCGGCATACGATTCAGTAAAAAACGGGTTTTAAGGACCTGAGAATCAAACGACCGGCCGTTGTAGGAGATCTGAACGGACGAGGAACCCGACAGATCGCGATAGCGTTCCAGCATCGCGGGTTCACCGGGATAGTCGGCCAGAAAGATTTGGGTCACGACAAACTCACCTTCGGATTGCCGTCCAATACCGATAAGAAAAGCGATATTACCCGCACCGCCTGAGAGACCGGTTGTTTCCAGATCATAAAAGACCAAATCCTCGGAACGCGTCAGTCCGGAAAGGACGAAAGGATCCTCGAATTTGTCAGGCAGAATCGCCGGCATCACCACCCGGCGCTCCCAGACATCATCGGCCAGAGGACTCCATCCGGACTCCGGAGGGATGATACTCCGGTTGCGGCTTGCAGAGTCTCTGACTTTCGGCGCCAGACCGCTCTCCCGCAGTCGGGCCAGGCGCTGGGATAAATGGCTCATATCTCGGAAATCCATTCCTCCAGGAACGCCTTGGTGGCCTCTTTGGGATTACCCGCCAGCTGATCTCTCTCATCCTTGGCACCCACGCAGGACGGGCAGCCTTCCTTGCAGGGGCAGGCGGCCACAAGTTCCAGAGCCGCCGACAACAGCTCATACAATCGATCGACGAGGGATTCGGCCAAACCGATGCCTCCCGGAAAATTATCGTAAGCGTAGATTCCGCTCTGCCCGTAATGGGGATCGAGGATACGCCCGGCAACTCCGAGGTCACCGGGTCTGCAGAGAAGGAATACAGGTACAACGACTCGCAAGAGGGTGGCGGTTCGACTGACAACAGGAGCCTTGAGTTCGTCGGGGACCGACTCCCACGCCGCCGCAGAGCCGTCAACAAACGCCATGAAAACTCCCCGGGTATGCATTTCGTATTCAGGCAGATGGATGTCTCCGTAGCCGATATTCTCATGGGTACCGAACCGGATTTTTTTGTACTTTGCCACCTCGCTCCGAATCAGTAAATCACCAAGGTGCTCTTCCACACCGGAGTCAATCCGGCGGCGATCTTCCTGCAGGACTTTGATGTCGCTTTTTACCAGCGCATCCGTGTAGTAGTTCACTTCCGAGGATTCCACATAAGCATGGTGGTTTTCCAAATCCAGTCTCTTGACTTGAAACTGGTCGCCCCTGTGAAGATATATGGCCTCGTCATGGAGCATCTCCCTGGCCGAATGAGCGTCCATCTCTCCGATGACGATGTTCCGTCCTTTTGTCTGGTCGATAATGACCACGTTTTCCTCATCCCCGCCCCTCATCGAAACCCGCTCCGAGGGATAGGATCGATCCGACCAGAACCATCTCCCTGAGGTGTGGCGCAGCACGCCTTCTTCTTCCAGATACGCCAGCATATCGGTGGGGTCCCCGCCGAATTGCTCGCCTTTCTCGAAAGGCAGTTCAAACGCCGCACATTTCAGATGATCGGCGAGAATATAGAGATTTTCCGGATCGATAAAAGCCGATTCGGGACTCTGAGACAGGAAATAATCCGGATGCCGGACCAGATATTGATCGGTGGGACTCGAGGAACCTACCATCAGCGCGACTGAGACGTCTCCTGACCGGCCGGCCCGGCCGGCTCTCTGCCAAGCCGAGGCTACCGACGCCGGCAGTCCCGCCAGTACAGCGGCGTCCAAGCCGCCGATATCGATCCCCAGCTCGAGAGCATTTGTGGACACAACACCCTGAATAGTCCCGTCCCTGAGGCCCTTTTCCACCCCTCGTCTCTCGCCCGGAAGGTAGCCGCCTCGGTATGATTCCACCCGTATACGGTGATTGTCGTTGTAGATATTGGCCAGGCTCTCGTTGATGTATCCGGATACCAGTTCCGCGTTGATGCGGCTTCGGGTAAAGACAATAGTTTTAACACCGCTCTTGAGGAGTTCGATCGCCAATCGACGGGATTCCAGGACAACACCTCGGCGAATTCCCTGAACCCGGTCCACCAGAGGCGGATTGTAGAGGATCAGATTCTTCTCGCCGGACGGTGCGCCGTTTCCATTCACCAGCTCGAAAGGACGCCCCAACAGCGCGGCGGCCAAATCATCGGGGTTCCCGATTGTGGCGCTGGCGGCAATCACAACGGGCTGTGAACCATAGAATCGACAAATTCTCAGAAGCCGTCTCATTAAATTCGCCATGTGCGATCCGAATACACCCGTGTAGGTGTGTAGTTCGTCCAGGACGATATATTTGAGATTCTGAAAGAACTCGATCCATTTGGTGTGGTTCGGAAGCACACCGGTATGAAGCATATCCGGATTGGTGATAATGATGCGGCCGCCCTGACGGGCGGCCATTCGGATCGACGAAGGTGTATCGCCGTCGAATGTGTAAATCGGTACAGGCAGTTCGGCGTCCAGGATGATATCGTTCAATGCCGCCTGCTGATCCTGACTGAGAGCTTTGGTGGGAAAGAGGTACAAGGCTCGGGACGCCGGACTCTCCAGCAGGGTCTGCAGAACCGGCAGATTGTAGCAGAGGGTTTTTCCGGATGCCGTGGGAGTCACGACAACCGTATCCTTCCCGGATCGCACAGCGTCCCAGCTTTCCCTCTGGTGGGAATAGAGTCTGTCGATCCCCTTGGCGGCCAGGGCCTCCGAAAGCAGCGGGGAGATATCCTCGGGCATGGGCGCATATTGGCCGTCCCGCGGCGGTATCACAGACCATTCGGTGACATTTTCCAGGAAGGCAGAATTCGATTTCCACTGTTCAAGCAGTACTCTCAATGACATAACTCATTATGGATTCCATATAAGGACTGGCGCAATCGTCATTGTGGGCTTTAAGATGGAATGGGAGGCTCTAAAAAATGAAAGACGTATTAACGATTATCTTGGGTGGCGGCAAGGGAACACGGCTGTATCCCCTGACTGCCGATAGAGCTAAACCGGCTTGTCCATTCGGCGGTAAATATCGGTTGGTGGACATTCCCATCAGTAACAGCATCAACTCGGGTTTCAGGCGAATCTATGTCCTGACTCAATTCAACTCGGCCAGTCTGCATCTCCATATCGGACGCACATATAATTTTGATGCGTTCAGCAGAGACTTCTGCGAGATACTCGCGGCCGAACAGACTTTCGATCACGAAGGCTGGTATGGAGGCACCGCCGATGCGGTTCGTAAAAACCTGGATCATTTTCGTGTTCAGAAACCCAGTCATTACATCATTCTCTCGGGAGATCAGCTCTACCGGATGGATCTCGAAGAGTATATGCAGCAGCACATGGATTCCGGCGCCGACGTGACGATAGCGGCAACACCCGTCAGTCGGAGTGCCGCCGACGACCTGGGGATTCTGCAGATCAATAAAAAAATGGAAGTCGAATCCTTTCTTGAGAAACCCGGTCCGGACGTGACGATCGATGAGTTCCGCATTCCCGCCGACAACCTGACCAATGAAGACATACGCGACGGTAAAGAATACCTGGCCTCCATGGGCATCTACATTTTCAATGCCGACGCCATGGAGAAGGCCCTGGACAGCGACAAAAAAGATTTCGGAAAGGAAGTCCTTCCGGATGCCATCGGCAACGTCGACGTTCGGGCCTACACTTACCGCGGTTACTGGGAAGACATCGGAACTATCCGTTCGTTCTACGAGGCGAACCTGAATCTCGGCTCCCCTTATCCGCGGTTCAATCTCTATGATCAATCCAATCCACTCTTCACTCATCGCCGGGATCTGCCGCCGACAAAAATCAATTCCAGCACACTGAAGAACAGTATCGCTTCGGAAGGATCGATACTCACCGACGCGTTCATCAGCAATAGTCTGATCGGCATCAGAACCATCATCGATTCGGGTGCGACGTTGGAGAGCGTCTATGCCATGGGCGCCGACGTCTACGAAACAGAGGAACAGAAGAAGAACAACCAGAAAAACGGCATACCAAACTACGGCATCGGTCAGGGGACGATGATCAGCAATGCCATCATCGATAAAAACGCCCGAATCGGGAAAGGCTGCCGTATCGGCGTCGATCCGAAAGACAGACCGGAAGGCGACTATGACGGTTATGCCATCAGGGAAGGCATTATCATCATCCTCAAGGGGGCCATCATACCCGACGGAACCTCCATCTAAGAGCAGTGATGAAGGACCGATGGGAGACAAACCGGGAATACCGGGACGAAGTGGTGAATTACACCGTGGAATGGTCCCCTTGGGGGGCCATGGACCGCTGGGTGATCAATCGGCTTGTCCCCTCCGAAGCCGGCCTGTTTCAGATATGGGGTTTGGACGGCCGGGGCCTATCCCTGCTGGTGACCGAAGTCACGTACTACGGCGGTTTAAGAAATACGCTCAGGGAAGTCATTGACGACTTGGCGCCGGCCGGTGCTCGTCTTCGGGACATTATCGGTGAAAGGGAAAGTTGGTTCCGGTACAGCATTACGCCCTACCGGGACTACCTGGAAGATCTGAAAAACTGGTTCCGCCCGGTCACCGGCGCGTGGGACGACGAGGACCGGGAGATTCTCGTCAACGAACGTGAGACGATGATGAAATTCCCGCCTCCCCCTGATGATGTGAAGCTGATGACCCGGGAGAGGATGAAGGATTCGGATTTCGGTCCGCCGATGCCGGTCATTTCTTCAGAGTGAATTCTGCAGTAATTCCTTCAGAACGATAAGATCCGACTCCACAAAAGGAAGTTTCTCAAGCTGAGACATATCCGCCCACATCCAATCATCATGTTCAACTAAAGCGGGCACAGATTCGGTTTTTAAAACTTCAACCTCAAATGCGACTAAGGTGAATGATTTATCGTTATTTTGAAAACCGCCCCTGACAATTTCATTCCCGACGATGATGTCCAGATCCGTTTCTTCGAGCCATTCCCTGCGAAGAGCTTCCTGCGGCGTTTCGCCCGGCTCCGACTTACCTCCGGGGAACTCCCATAAACCGCCGACATGGCCGCCGGGAATGCGCCGCATAACCAGAAAGGCGTCACCTTTTCTGGCGACGCCGGCGACTGAAATATTGGAAGTCATTAAAGAAGCGGAAGCTTGGGCAGTATCGCGTGAAGCACGCCGATGATGATGGAAGCGATGCCGACGGCGGTGAGGTAAGGACCGGAAATTTTTTCCACTTTCTCCGCTATATCAGACGCCTTGTTCTCTTCCTCACCTTTTCGCTGATTGAAGAACTCGGCAATGAGAAGAATACCGGTGGCGATGCCCACCAGACTGGGGAACAACTCTCCCAGCACGGCGATGTCGCCCTGATAAGTCGGAAACAGATTGATGATGCCGATGAGGACACTGATGGATGCCAGGACAAGGCGATAAACCGAATTCGACATAAAATCCGTATATTCGCCGAATCGTTCAAATCTGTCCGATAAGAACCCGCTGGCCAGCGCCAATCCCGCTAAGACATTTGTCAGTACCGTCAACAAATAAAGCTGAAACACCGCGTTCCTCCTCTCGCATTCAAATTAACCCACCGTTCACTCATCGTCAACTCTGCGACCTTGTTCTAAGTTTATACTCACCCGATGGTCTCCGGCCACGACTTCTATGCTTTTTGCCTCTCCTTCTGGCAGAATTTTAACAAATTCAACCGATTCGCCGGCTTTCGGGGCCAAATCCGTCTCACTGTGAAGCAGATTCCCGCCGGCATCATAAATGGTCCAGCCGACAAGATCTCCGTCCATCGCCGACGAATCACCGGGGAGTGAAATATCAAGCAGCAGGACAAGATTCTCGCTGCGGGGTCTGCGATCCAATCTCAGTTCATAAGAACCCGCCGTTATGATATCTTCTCGGCTCAATAGCCATGGCAGCAGGATGCCGGACATCACCACCAGGAGCAGAAGATCGATGAGGGTGATTCGTCTCCCTCGTCTCAGCCCGGATCCGACATCCGATCTTTCGGGATGCCGTGAATTCCACCAGGATGTGCGTCGACGTTCATCCCTGCTGTAGTCGTGATGATTAACTCTCATTTCCGATGGTTTTATCCATCCTCCACCAGGACACCGTGGCCTCTTCCTGACCGAAGAACACACCGGTGAGCAGTCCGTCGTTCTGAAGCCTGAAACGACGGTAAACCGCCGATGCGGCATCCACCCTGAGCCGCCTGTTCTGGATGATGCGTCCCTGGGCATCCAGGAGAATCAGTCGGTAGATATCCGCACCTTCGGGAGAAATCATCATATGACTGCCGTCAACCGTCGTGCCGATGTATTCCGGGGGAACCGCCGGTATTCCCGTATCCGGATTGGGACTGTTGTAGGTCAGAATAATAGGATCCGCGTATTCCAATGTGGTGAGATCGAGGGTGTAGAGACGGGGATCCGGCTCTTCTCCGTGCTGAGTATCGGGATAAACGTCAACCCGGATATGGAGCGACCATTTCACCGGATCAGGTATCACCGAATAAACCGCGACAATGCCGCCTTCCTCCAATCCGGGAAGCTGGTCCTCCTGGATGCGTATGGTTGTCACCGGATGTCCGTCCGCATCAAACCAATAACTCATCCAGGCTCCGGGAATCCGGCATGTCACAACGATTCCGCCGTCCTCACGAACATCCAATGATGAAATATAAGGGAATGGTGAGCCACCAAGCCCTTCACGTCCGAGATGACCCAGATAGCTGCCGTCTCGGTCGAACCTGAGAACAACCCGGTCATACAGGCCCCCGAGCTCCGAATCCTCGACGCGCCGCTGAGGTTCGACACCGTCTTCCACGAGGAATCCCCCCTCGAAAGCTTCGATGTAGCCAAGATCGCGGAAAGGCCAGCTGGATATGGAGATGCTGCCCTCACCGCTCTCACTCGACGCCGGGGCCGGATTTTTCTCCGGGTTGTAAACAAATGTCAGAAGATCGCCATAGGAGTTGAAAACCATGACTTTGCCGGATCCGCCCCCTGACAGATAAACCAGCCCGTCGCGTGTTTGAATATCGGCGGTTCCGGCCATGCGAAACCCGTTTCTGTAAAACCAATCGAGGTCTCCCGGGAGGGTTCCCAGCGGTATGGTAAATAGATCGTGCCGCTTGAGTCCCGATCCGCTGCGGATGCCGCAGGATGCCAGAAGCAGAGCTCCGAAAAGAAGGCCGATGACTCTGATATGACTCATTCGTTGAATCAATATGTGTTTCCTTTACAGACAAGTACTTGGACTTGATCGTACCGGTCACCTCACTCGGCTGTCAACTTGACGGCCTCTCGTACACGGCGGTATCTTGGCACTCATGAGTAATCGTCTCCTCTCGGCCGTCTTCGGCACCAAGCACGAAAGAGATCTCAAAGCGTTGATGCCGATACTCCACGCCGTCAATTCCAGAGAATCCTGGGCACTTTCATTAACGCCTGAAGATTTCCGTGAACAAACCGCCGTGTTGAAGAAACGCCTTGCCGATGGTGAAACCACCGACGACATTTTACCCGAAGCGTTCGCCTTGGTTCGGGAGGCCGCACGTCGAACTCTGGGAGAACGTCCGTATGACGTTCAGATACTCGGCGCGATCGTCCTCCACCAGGGAAAGATTACCGAAATGAAAACCGGTGAAGGGAAAACTCTGGGAAGCATCGCCGCGGCCTATTTGAACGCCCTGACCGGTTTGGGTGTTCATGTGGTGACTGTGAACGACTACCTGGCCGAACGGGATGCCCAGTGGATGCGCCCGGTATACGACTACCTCGGCGTGAGCGTGGGAAGTATTCTTTCGAATATGGATCCTGAGCGGCGCATCGAGGAGTATGCAAAGGACGTCACTTACGGAACGAATAATGAGTTCGGCTTCGATTACCTGCGGGACAACATGAAATGGGAAAACTCACGCAAAGCTCAGAAACACCACCACTACGCCATCATCGATGAAATCGACTCAATCCTGATTGACGAAGCCAGAACGCCCCTGATTATCTCCGGACCGGTAGAGGAGGACGTAGGCAAATACATCCTATGCGACCGGCTGGTGCAGAGACTCGATGAGTGTGCAAAAGATCCGGAGACCGGCGACTATCCCCACGATGATCCCATTACAGGAACTCAGGCCGTCGGCGACTACAAACTTGAGGAAAAGGGCAAGAGGGTCATGTTCACCAATGAGGGGATGAACCACATTGAAAAGATTCTTCAGAAAGAAGGGATCATCCGTCAGGGAAGCCTTTTTGATGAAGAGAATTTTGAATACGTTCACTATCTCACCCAGGCTCTCAAAGCCCGCCGGCTGTTCAAAAAAGACAAGGATTATGTCGTTCAGGACGGACAAGTTCAGATTGTCGATGAGTTCACCGGACGCATCCTCCATGGACGACGGTATTCCGACGGACTTCATCAGGCCATAGAAGCAAAGGAAAAGATACGACCGGCACGCAAGAATCGAACTCTCGCCACCATCACCTTTCAGAACTACTTCCGAATGTACGACAAGCTTTCGGGAATGACCGGTACGGCGGACACTGAAGCTCGGGAATTCGGAAAAATCTATAATTTGGATGTTGTGGTCATTCCGACCAACAGGCCGGTCAACAGAGTGGATGATGACGATATTATCTTTCTGAACGAGGATTATAAATTCAATGCCATCTGTGACGAGATAGCGGAGGTCCATGCCAAAGGCCAGCCGGTTCTGGTGGGTACGGTCAGCGTTGAGAAATCCGAAAAACTCGCCCAATATCTCACAAAGAGAGGCGTCAGACACGAAATCCTGAACGCCAAAAATCATCATCGGGAAGCACTCATCATTTCGGAGGCCGGCGCCAAGGGTTCAGTCACCATCGCCACAAACATGGCCGGCCGTGGTACCGATATCAAACTCGGCGGAAATCCGGAATTTCGTGCCCGGATGCGGTGCGGCGAAGAAACCTCTGAAGAGGAATATAAAGTCCTATACGACGAAGAATACAAAAAATGGCTGGTGCAAAACGCCGAAGTGAAGGAAATCGGCGGTCTGTATGTCCTGGGTACGGAACGACACGAATCCAGACGAATCGACAATCAGCTTAGGGGTCGCTCAGGACGCCAGGGAGATCCGGGATATTCACGATTTTATATTTCTCTTGAAGATGATCTGATGCGCCTGTTCGGCGGCGAAAATTTCCGTGCCACCATGGGACGACTGGGCATGGCCGGCGGCGAACCCCTCTATCACCCTCTCATCAATAAATCTCTGGAAAGAGCCCAAAAGAGGGTGGAAGAACGCAACTACGAAATTCGCAAACATCTGCTGGAATACGACGATGTCGTCAGCAAACAGCGGACTTCCATCTATAAAGTTCGGGATGGAGTGCTGGAAGGCGCAGATCTTCGAGAGATGGTGTTGGATACCGGACGCGATATTCTGGATGTCTTGGTGGACGACTACAAAGACGACAGAAAGTTGGACCCGGAGGCCGCTTTATCCAGACTCGGTGAACGCCTCATGCAGAATTTCAACTTCCGCGGGGAAGGGGAAGGAGAACTGACCAGGGATTCGACTCCTGAAGAAGTCAAAGCCATTATCGAGCAATACCTGGAATCCGATCTGGAAGAAAAATCCGAGTTGGCCGGTAAAGACCAGATTCAGATGTTTATTCGCTATGAGTATCTTCGCCAGGTAGACCAGAGATGGCAGGAACACCTGGAAGAACTCACTGCGTTGGGAGAATCTGTTCGATTGCGCAGTTATGCCCAGAAAAATCCGCTGGTGGAATATAAAAACGAAGGTTTTGAGATGTTCGACAGCATGCTTGACGATCTGCGCATCGACATCGCTCGGAAAGTGTTCAAGGTGAAGGTTCGCCGGAGAGAGGAACGACGACCCGGCGAGACCGAACCCGCCAGAGCATCCCATACATCAATGTCGTCACTGGCAAATCTCCGGGCGGCAAAAGCCGGCGAACGGCGTGAAGCCAGTCCTCAGAAGATTCAGGTGACCCGAACGACGCCCAAGGTGGGCCGGAACGATCCCTGTCCCTGCGGCAGTGGGAAAAAATATAAGAATTGCTGCGGGCGATAGCGGAAACATGGACGACATGAATTTTCAGTCCGTCCCCTCTCCGCTTTTCGTCAATACAGATAGTCCAGTGGATCGACGGATTCTTCACCCCGGATGAGAGCAAAATGAAGTCTTGGGCTTCGCGCCGTTCCGGAACTCCCCACCGTGCCCAGCGCGGTTCCGCTTTTCAATGAGTCACCGGGCGCCACATCGACACGATTCAGGTGCCCATAGAAACTCTTCCATCCCCCGGCATGAGACATAATTGCATACAGTCCATAAGAGGGGTGCTGACCTGTGAGAATAACCGTACCATCCCGGGATGCACGGACCGGCGTGCCGATTTCCGCCGAGAGATCGATGCCTTCACTCCGGTAGGGTATTCGCGTCAGGCCGTCCACGCCCTCACCGAACGCCGTCAATATTCGCCCGGAGACCGGATAAAGGAAGACATCCCGGGGAAGAACCGAAGGCGCGATCTCAAAAACGCGGCCGCCGGAAACGAAAAAATCCCGAGAATCTGGTATTCTTCGAACCATGTCGGCAGTTGTTCCATAATTGCGCGCCACATCCTCGACACTTTCACCTTGCCGCGGTGTGATGCGAATGCCGTCCATGTACGGCACCAGGAGGAACCTCCCTGTTTTGATGTCCTTGGGCCCCTGGAGATCGTTGATGCTGATCAGTGTCGCCGGATTGAGTCCATAGGCGTAGGCGATTCGAGAAAGAGTCTCATCCCGCTCGATAAGGTGCCGAGTGGAAACCAGCTCGACAATATTAAAGTCTGTCTCATGCGCCTCGATGGAGGCCTTGAGAACTGGAACCGGTGACACCGTATCTCCGGGAAATGGTATACTGCCGACCTCGCCGGCGGAAACGATGAACGAATCAAAAACTCCCGCGGCCATAGCGATGATGAAAATCAAAGCGGAGAGAAATACTGGAGTCATCTTCAACGCCGCGATATCCGGGGTTATGCAATGAGCTTGGCCGATGGATGAATAGCGAGGTTCTCGCCGCCTGGGATCCGAACGACGGGGAGCTCCCATGGGTTTGACGCCCATGACAACCGGTGAAAAGCCCCGGGATCGCTCGAATGAGGAAACAGACTCCATTGAACCCCTCCACTTGTTCATATCGACAAAATAAGGACCTCGTATTACCCTTTGTCCAACATGAATTTCCGCCGTCCATGGCCGTCTTATATTCCCTTGATTGCGCTCTTCGCCGGCGCGGCCGTTCTGCTGCCGGTCCTTTCCAGCAAATTCATGCTCATCAAGGTACAGGAAGAATCCATGAGTCCCACTCTGGCCGACGGACAGTGGGTCGTCGTCATCCGGGGAGCGTCGAAAATCCATCCCGGGGATATCGCGGTTTTCGTAAATCCGATGGATAACGGACTGGCGGTGAAGCGCTGCATCCTGACCGGAGAGAATCAGCCGCTGGTGGAACACGGCTGGCTGGTGACACCCTGGGGCCGATGGTTCCTGACCGGTCCCCAGTGGAATCGCCTTGATAGCGCGGATCAACTGGAAAACGATGCATTCTACATGGTGGGAGACAATCAGTTTCGATCCCTGGACAGCCGGACCTACGGATACGTTCCCCGGGAGAATATAATCGGCCGGGTCTGGATACCTTCCGGCCGGAGAAACCATGGCTGAGCAAAATGCGAGCTTCCGTATGCGCATTCTTATCATTTCTTCCCTTGTCGCCGCTCTCCTGATACTCGTCAGATTTGCCTTCATCATGCTCAGTTCCGATCGCTCGGACGGTAATCCCATTCCGGTGCCTGCTGTGGCGGAGAGGGGGCCCATCATCGATCGGAACGGCCGGCTTGTGGCGCTTCAAACCCGCTTGTGGTCGGTCACCGCTTGGAAACCGGAAATCGATGATCCGATTCGAACCGGGAAGATTCTGGGAGAGGCCCTCGGCGAGGATGTTCAAGCCATTTCCCGAATGCTTGCCGGTGGATCGGATTCACGGTTTTTGTTCGTCAAGAGACAAGTCAGCCCCACCGAATCGGACGCCGTCCGCGCCCTGATCGAAGCCGGTGAATTACCAGGTATCGGTCTGCAGGAGGAACTGGGCCGCCATTACCCCATGAAGGAATTGGCAGCTCCCCTGATAGGACATGTGGGTACCGACAATGTCGGGCTGGACGGGATCGAGTACGCTTTCGACAGAGTCTTAGCTCCGGGACAAATGACCACCGGGGCCGCGAGGCTCTATGGAAATACCGTCCGGCTCACCCTGGACATGGACACTCAATTCATGGTGGAGCGTATCGCCGTAGAAGCCTTGGAAGAATACAAACCGGATTCACTGATGATATTGGTGATGGATGCCAAGTCGGCTGAAATCCTGGCATGGGTATCCCTCCCCTCTTTCGATCCCAATACCTTCACCTCATCCACCCGAAACCAGAGAATCAACCGGCCTCTGACGGCGGCGTATGAACCCGGTTCGGTATTCAAGGTCTTCACATGGGCCACATTTCTGGATGCCGGCGGAACTGTACTCAGCGATGTATTCGATACAAGAAACGGGTATGAGCCGGAAGTCTTCAAACGATACGACATTCCCCCCATCACGGATTTGGCCAATTACGGCATTCTGGATGTACCGGGGGCCTTGATACACTCCAGCAATGTGGCCGTCGCCATGGCGTCGGAGAGTGTCTCCGCCAATGACTTCTATAAGAGTCTGAAGAATTTCGGCTTTGGCGCACCCACCGGTCTGCCGCTTCCCGGAGAGTCTCACGGATTGTTGAATGCGTTTTCCCAGTGGTCGGCCAGATCGAAGCCCACCATCGCCATCGGGCAGGAGGTGGGAGTTTCCGCGATTCAGGTCGTCACGGCGGCCACCACTCTGGCCAACGGGGGAGTACTGCTGCAGCCCCGGATCGTTTCCGAAGTGACAGCTGCGGACGGATCGATGGTAAAGGCTTATCCCCGAACGCCCGTCAGGGAAGTGATTTCCCCCAGAACCGCCAGGACGATGCTGGACCTTATGGAGATGACTGTGAGTTCTCCGGATGGTACGGCCAGGAGAGCCGCCGTGCCCGGTCTGCGTATTTCAGCCAAATCCGGTACCGCCCAGATTACAGATCCCGAGACAGGGAACTACAGCGACGAGCGATTTTTGAGTTCTGTTCTGGCCTTATTTCCCACGGAAGATCCCCGGCTCATCGTTTATGTCGTACTGGAGAATCCCCAGGGAGAGAGCATCTATGGTGCGCAAACCGCCGCTCCCATGGTGAAGGAAATCGCCGAAACCCTGTCTCCCGTTTATGGCATTCCTTTGGCCGGGAACCTCGTCATGGACCATCCCGGGAAAGTGAAAGTGGAGAATCCGGTTCCCGAGCCCCTGGGAGACGTCCTCCCGGACATGCAGGGCTATTCCAAGAGAATGCTTCTTCCCTACCTCCAGAGAACGGATATTCGCTGGACATTCGACGGTGAAGGCTGGGTGGTTTTTCAGTTCCCGCCCCCGGGAACGCCGGTGGAAAGCGGCATGAGCGTTTATCTGGAGCTGGAATAGTATGACGCCCGAATGGCGAATCGAAACCACACGTACCGGCATGCCGACAACCAGGCTGAACGGCAAGATGCTTCATTCCCGTTTTGATCCGCTGCGTGAGGCTGAAAAAGCCGCCGATCAGGTTCCGGATAACGCTGCCATTGTCATATTGGCGGGCTTGGGCCTGGGTTATATTGCTGAAGCACTACATCGCCGCCGTCCCGACCGTCTCTTGGTGATTGCCGAAGCCGACGCCGATATGCCGGTGCGTGCCTCGGCCGTACGGGATCTCAGAGGCCTGTTGAGTGATCCGATGGTTCGGTTGATTGCCGGCGGCGATCCGGGAAGTGTACGGGAATTCCTGACCGGTGGACCGACGGGCTCCATCATCCATCTTGTGGAATGGAAACCGTCCACAGCCGCCCATCCGGATTGGTACCGTCAATTGGCGGAGATTGTCGAGGAAACCTCCAGACGCCGAGCCGTAAACGCCCGCACATTGGAACGATTCGGACGACTCTGGGTCAGAAACCTGGCGGCCAACATACCAGTTCTGACCCGGGCGGTTTCGCTGGAACAATGGAGCGGCAGGTTTGCAGATTTCCCGGCAATGGTACTGGCCGGTGGGCCGTCGCTGGAACGGATCCTGGAACAACTCAAAGACTTACACAGACGATATCTCATTATCGCGGTGGACACCGCTCTGCCGGCCGTTCTGCGTGCCGGAGTCAAACCCGATGTTATCGCAGCGGTGGATCCCCAATATTGGAACTCCAGGCACCTGGACCGATGCGGCGAAGGTGCCGGAGATGCAATGATTCTGGCCGAATCCGCCACACATCCGGCGGTGTTCCGTCGATTATACGGACGTCCATGGCTCACCCGAACCCGTTTCCCCCTTGGGACCCGCCTTGAAGACGCGGCAGGAATTCGCGGAGAATTGAAAGCCGGCGGATCGGTGGCCACAGCCGCCTGGGAATTAGCTCGTCACCTCGGTTGCAGCCCCATGATTATCGCCGGCTTGGATTTGGGATTTCCGGGCCGCAGAACCCACTATGCAGGCAGCCTGTCCCGGGAGCGGCCCCATCTGTTCGCTATCCGCACAGCTCCGGCTGAAAACGCGTTCTATCATGCCCTCCACGATGCCTCACCCTATGTCACAGAAAACGCGGCCGGAACGCCGATATTGACGGATCTGCGCATGGACATCTATGCGGCCTGGTTCGCCGAAAGTGTCGCCGGGATTGGAAACCGTACACCCGCGGCGGTCGGCTGCGAAGGCCGCAGGATCGCAGGGTTGGACACAACTACAGTAGAAACGCTTCTGGAACGGCCCATCCGGCGGGATGAGATTGACCGTGCCCTGGCCGAAGTTCGCTCCTCGCCGGCCGATCCCAAGATCGAGTCGAGGATCTTAGAGGTCCTGAATCAGATCAACCCGGCGCTCAAAGAACTTCAAAGACTGGCTGAAAAGGGTCTCATATCGGCAGAAAGAGCCACTGAAGCGTTGGCGGACGGCGAGAATCCGGCCCGATACATCTCTGAGATGGAAAACCTCGACCGGAAATTGCTGGATGGATCCGGAAGGGATATCGTGTCCTTCCTGATCCAACCCATCATACTGGAAATCACCTCATCTCAAGAGAGCGAGAACGGAGATGCGCTGAACGTTTCTGCCCGTCTTTATCGGGGAATTTCAGAGTCCGCCGCCTATCATCTCAAATATTTGGCAAAATCCTGGGGATGAATTGCTTCTGCCGCCGTGTTTTTTCATCAAGGAAATGCACCCCGTTGTCGATAATCGGAGGGAATCGGCAAGAAATGCCAATTGAACCCGCGGGGAAATCGACGTCCAGATCCCGCGGGTTTTTTTATTGGCGGAAATGACTCTTTGACTTTTCTCGGGAAAAATCGAAACTGGTATCATGCTCAATCACAAAACCATCCTGATCGCCATAATCTCAATTGTATGTGGACTGCCGATTTCGGCTCAGGAATCATCAATCATTGTATCTCAGATCCGAATCGAAATCGTTGACGGCAATACTCGGGAAGAGGCACTGCGCCGATGGCTCAGTGTACGGGAAGATTATCGTTATGACGACCTTGAAAGCTTGGATACCGCCGTTCAAAGGGATGTTCAGGAATTAGTCAATCGCCGGATTTTTCTGTCCGTCGAAGGACGGGTGAAGCCCTCCGTCCATGGTGAGGCCAATCAGATGGATGTCGTCTACACCATTGTGGACGCCAATACCTTCGTACCCGTTCCCCTCCCCCTCTACGATTCCAATACCGGAGGAGTGCAGCTCCTTTACGTCCAGATCTGGGACAACATGCTGGGCACCATGACCGATTGGTTCAGCCTGACCACCCTGACCGTCCGGGGGAACGGCGAGGGAGGATTGGAAACCGGTCCCTGGATCTTCGCACCGCGTGTGAGCAATATCAAATTAGGGAATCTGGTGTACGGTGTGCGGTTTGAGCAGGAACGTGTTGAATCCCAAACCTATGACGGCCTGGCACTGCTCTCCGACTACAGATTTGACCGCAGCGCATTCTTCGTGAACACGGAGTTCCGTCTCGGGCCGCGCAGACGCCTGTACTACACCATTGAGCCGGGAGTTGAGTTCCGCTACGGATACAATGATTTCGCCGGTATCGGGGGTTTTGAACGGACGGCATTCGACGGTCAGATCCAGCAGTCATTTTTCTATGATTCGGTGGACGTCTTCTTCAATTCACGAGTGGGATACCGCGCCGGAGTCATCAACACCCTTCGCGTCTTTCAGCGGGACAACGCATGGATGCCGGCGGCGGACCTGACGGCGGAATTCAGTCCGTATTTTGCCTTCGGTCCGGAAGGACGGATCAGCTATTACGCGAGGCTGAGGGGTCTGGCGGTATTCGGCGATAACTATGAGAAACTTGGAGAATTCATGCGCGGCATACCCGATGCGACAATGGACGGCAATCTCGCTTTTTATTTGAATCAAACCATCGGTATCGGACTATGGAAATGGCGAGGAGTATGGGATCTCCAGATCCATCCTTTTTTCGATATAGGTCTGGCGTCGGGAGGAAGCCGGGGTTTCAGCGGCTGGAAGGACTTACGGCGCTCGGCCGGAGCCGATGTTCTCCTTTTCATAGAAAAGGTTCCCAATCTGGCATTCCGCTTTTCCTGGGGTATGGACATTGATTCAGATGTGCCCGGAAGTGATGACAACAAGACCGAGTTCATTGTCCGATATGCCTACAGCTACTGATTGATGGATAACGGCCGGCCGGTTCACATTTCTCGTGAATCGGCCCACCGGAAATGCATTTGACTCTGGAGACCCTCAGGCCACCGATATCCGGAAGTATCTTTTCTTTCCGGCCTTGAGCATCACCTCTCCGTCGACCACAGAGTCAATACCGACCACCGCATCGATATCATCAATCTTCTCGTCGTTCACTCGTGCGCCGCCCTGCTGTACCAGCCGTCGAGCTTCGCTCTTGGACGCACACAACCCGGTCCGGGAGAACAGCTCCAGGATGTTGATGCCTGCTTCAAAATCCCCGGCCGAAATATCCACCGAGGGGATACCAGATGTATCTCCCCCACCGGCAAACGCCGCCTTGGCTGCATCCCGGGCTTTCAAGGCCTCATCTTCACCGTGGAGGAGTTTTGTCACCTCGAAGGCCAGCCGCTCTTTGGACTCATTGATAGCTCTGTCCTTGGCGGCGCCGAGCTCACGGCATTCCTCAGGCGGGAGGAAGGTAAAGGTGAGAAAGAAGCGTTCCACATCGGCATCCGGGACGTTCCTCCAATACTGGTAGAAGTCGTAAACCGATGTGAGAGCGGGGTCCAGGAACAGAGCACCTTTTTCGGTCTTACCCATCTTCTTGCCGTCGGAGCGTGCAATGAGAGGAAATGTGAGACCGTAGGTTTCACCGCCCTCCATTCGCCGAATGAGTTCCATACCGGCAACGATGTTTCCCCACTGGTCGTCTCCGCCGATCTGCAGTATGCAGTCTTCCCGGCGGTAGAGTTCAAGAAAATCATAGGATTGTAGCAGCTGATAGTTGAATTCGATGAAGGAAAGACCCTTCTCCAGGCGCTGTTTGTAGGCTTCGAAAGTGAGCATCCTGTTCACGCTGAAATGCCGGCCGATATCCCGTAGGAAATCGATGTAGTTGAGCGGGGCCAGCCAATCGGCGTTATTCAACAGGATGGCGTCGGATTTTTCGAAATCGATGAGTTTGGCGACTTGGGGTTTCAGGCCGGCGATATTGGAGTCGATCTGCTCGTAGCTGATCATTCGGCGCATTTCGGTTTTCCCGGAAGGATCGCCGATTCTCGCGGTGCCGCCGCCCATGAGGATGATGGGTTTGTGCCCCGCCTTCTGGAGGTGGGCCGATGCATAAATGGGAACCAGATGGCCGATGTGGAAAGATGGACCGGTCGGGTCGAGACCAACATAGAATTTTTGCGGACCCTCGGCCAGTTTAGCCTTCAGTCCTTCTTCATCGGTGCATTGCTTGAAGAAGCCCCGTTCCTTGAGAATTTTCAACGCGTCGCTCATGATTCTTTGCCTCGTGTTCAGCTTCTCTTGTAATCCCGGATTTCTTTGCGGATACGATCCGCCACTTCATTCATGGGAAGCCTGATCTGCTCCATCGAATCCCGGAACCTCAGAGTGACCGTCTTCTCTTCCTTGGATTCATAATCCACAGTGATGCAGAAAGGCGTACCGATCTCGTCCATCCGGCGATAGCGCCGTCCGATGGCACCGCCCTGATCGTAGAATGTGGCAAAATCCTCTCGGAGGTCTTTTTCCAACCCCTGAGCCAGCTCAGCCAGGCCGTCTTTCTTCACCAGAGGCAGCACCGCCACTTTCACCGGTGCGATATCGGGATGGAGGTGCAGGACGGTGCGGATATCCGGATTGCCGTTTTTGTCCTCGCCGATGGTTTCTTCATGATAGGCATCCATCAATGCCACCAGGACGCTCCGGGTGAGTCCCGAAGAAGTCTCAATGACATAGGGGACATAACGGTTGTTGTCCTCCGGGTCGAGATAATTGATTTCCTTGCCCGCGAACTCTCCGTGACGGCTAAGATCGTAATCGGTTCGGGAGTGGATGCCCTCCAATTCCTGCCAGCCGAAGGGATATTCATACTCGATATCAAATGCCACTTTGGCATAATGTGCCAATTCCTGAGGACCATGCTCGGCGAACCGCAGCCGCTCGCTCTTGATGCCCAGACGCTCCTGATACCAGGTCATACGCTTGGCTTTCCATTCTTCGAACGATACGTCCTCGGTGCCGGGCTTCACGAAGTACTGCATTTCCATCTGTTCGAATTCACATGTTCGGAAGATGAAATTCTTTGTGGTGATTTCATTCCGGAAGGCCTTGCCCACCTGGGCAATACCGAAGGGAATCTGCACCCGGGAGGTGTCCACCACGTTCTTGAAATTGACGAAGATGCCCTGGGCGGTTTCGGGACGCAGATAGATCACCGAACCCGAATCGGCCACAGGCCCCATATGGGTGGTAAACATGAGATTGAACTGCCTGGGTTCGGTGAGTTCGCCTCCGCATTCCGGGCAAACACCTTTTTCCGTCCCTTTTTCCGCCTGGATTTCTTCCAGATGGTCGGCGCGAAACCGAGTCTTGCACTTCTTGCAGTCCACCAGGGGGTCGGAGAAATTCTCCACATGGCCGGAGGCCTCCCAGGTGCGTGGATGCATCATGATGGCCGCGTCCAGGCCGACTATGTTGTCATGTCGTCGAACCATCTCTTTCCACCAGGCATCCTGGATGTTCTTCTTGAGCTCGACTCCCAGGGGACCGTAGTCCCATGTGGCCGATAGGCCGCCGTAAATCTCGCTGGAGGGATAGACAAATCCTCTCCTCTTGCAGAGTGAGACAATCTTATCCATGGATGCACCATGCTCGTTGGAAATGGTGTTAGCTTTGGCTTTTTTCACTTTGGCCATGATAGAGACTTCCTTGAAGTAGCATTCAATATCCGGAGGACATAAATTAGCATCTTCCCTGCCGTGTCGGCAAGACAGCTGAAAATGACGGGAATCGTATAAACCGGGAGCCTAACCCTGACTCTCCAATGCTTCAATTAGCCGTTCGGTCCGCTTGATGGATTCGGGTATGCCCAGAAGCCGAATAGCCGGGAAGAGCGGGGGGCTCACCTTGCTGGCCGTTACGGCGAGTCGCAGAGGCTGGAGCATTGCTCCGATTTTCCATTCCTCCGCTTCGGCTCTGGCCCGAAAAACTCCGTCACGTTCTTCATCCCAGACCGCACATGCCGCCTCATCATGGACATCCGGAACATCGGGTGCGTTTTGGAGCAGTTCCAGACCGGCTCTGAGTGCCTCGGCGGCCTGGGCGGGAGTGGATTTTTTTGGCACGGCATCTTCCAATTCGCCGGTACCCGGATCAACGAAAAGAAATCGCAGCATGGGGGATACGTCGTTCAAGAGCTTCAGCCTCTCCCGAATGATGGGAAAGGCACCGTCGAATATGGGTTTCTCTTCATCCGTCGGCGGATCGGCGATAATTCCGTCGGCAATCAAGATGGGAAGTAGGAGGGCCTTGAGTTCCACCGGGTCCTTCATTCGAATATATTGACCGTTGAACCAATCGAGCTTCCTGTAGTCGAAGACCGCCGGGGACTTATTGATTTTGTCCAGACTGAACAATTCGCAGAGATCGTCCTTGCTGAAGAACTCCCTGGAATCATCATATCCCCAGCCCAAAAGTGAAACGAAATTCATCAGAGCTTCAGGCAGATATCCCGCTTTGCGGAAATCCGATACAGCCGTCGATCCATGCCTCTTGGACAGTTTCTGACCATCCTTTCCCATCACCATAGGCAGATGGCAGTACGCCGGAGGTTTCCAGTCGAAAGCCTCGTAGAGAAGAACATGGAGGGGTCCGGAAGGAATCCATTCCTGGGCCCTCATGATATGGGTAATCCCCATCATATGGTCGTCCACGACGTTGGCCAGATGGTAGGTGGGAAAACCATCGGTTTTCAAAATCACCGGATCCGGATTGATATCCTTGTTCTTCCGACCGGTCTGACCGAGAAGAATGTCGTCGAATACGGTTTTGCCTTCCAATGGAACTTTCAATCTGATGACATGGGCTTCCCCGGCGGCGATTCTGGCTTCCGCATCAGCGGCCGGTATGTCCCGGCAATGCCTGTCGTAGCCGATGTTTTTCTTCGCGGCTTTCTGCTCAGCCCTCACGTGTTCCAATCTCTCGGCACTGCAGAAGCAGGGATACGCCCTGCCGGCCGACACCAGTTCGGACGCCTTCTCTTTGTAGAGAGCCTCCCTCTCGGATTGGACGTAAGGACCATATCCGCCGTCCTTTTCGGGCCCCTCGTCATAATCGATGCCCAGCCATTCCAGTGTGGCGTACAAATCGTCCAGAGCCTCGGGAGTGGACCGCTCACGGTCGGTGTCCTCGATTCTCAGGATGAAGGTTCCTTTGCTGGCCCGGGCGAAAAAATAGTTGAAAAGTGCGGTTCGGATACCGCCGATATGCTGCAATCCCGTCGGCGACGGGGCGTAACGTACACGAACGCTCATGGTCTGTATCTCCAATAATTGATTGATGGGAAATCAAGAGAAGTATACCCCGGTGTATTTTGGGGGACTAGGGGGTCGATACGTTGTTATTATTGACCGAGAAGACGTTCGACTTCCTGGCGTACTCTGTCCGCGTTGTCCAGGACGCTGCCGACATCACGGTTTTCAGCGACAGACAAGTCGATGCAGGCCTGGAGATACTCTATTCTCTGATCGTTGGCCTTGGTTCGGACGCGGTTGATCGCCACCATTCTGCGATTATTTTCGATTCGTTCCTGTGCCCTGGCGACGGATTCATTCTCCCGTCGCTTACGGTTCTCCAGGTCATAGCGCGACCGGCGATTTTCTTCCATTCTATTTTGCAGCTCCCGCCGCGTCTCCGGATCGACGAGACTCTGCATCAGCGTATATATTTCCCCTGCCGATGCACTAAGACGATCGATCATATCGTCGGCTTGGAGGTTGAATCCTTCACTCAAAGAGATCTGCTCCTCCAGACTGCGGTTATCCTCTTCCAGTTTGACACTGGCCGCCGCCATCTCTGCATTTCGATTCTCCAGTTCGGCAATCTCCTCCTGAGCCTCGTCAATAACAACAAATCGTGGCGTGGGCGTCATTTGAGCAGCTGCCGGAAAGATGGCGGCGTAAAACAGGGCTATGGGTATGAGGCATCGTTTCATGGCCTTCTCCAAGTCGATTTTAATCAGATATTGATAGATAAATATATATTCGCCCCACCGACCGGAATCAATCGTTTTTTATCCCGGCAGCACCGGGCCGAATTCAACGGTTTCGATATCTGCTGAGAAACGATCCGATGCGCTCCACCGCTATCTGGAGAGTGTCCGAATCAGGGAGAAACACCAATCTGATGTGATCCGGCTTCATCCAATTAAAGCCCGTGCCCTGGACGGCCAGAACATGCGTTTCCCGGAGCATTTCCAGAATGAAAGACTGATCGTCGGTGATGGGATAGACTTCGGGATCCAGTCTAGGGAAGAGATACAGCGCACCTTTTGGCATCACACAGCTGATGCCTTCTATTGCGGTGAGTTCTTCATGAAGGAACTCTCTCTGTCGGGTGAGCCGCCCATCAGGAGCGGTGAGTTCAGAGATGCTCTGATACCCACCGAGGGCCGTCTGAACCGCCAATTGAGCGGGAACATTGCTGCAGAGGCGCATGTTGGCCAGAATACTCAAACCTTCAAGGTAGTCTCGGGCACGGCTCTTGTCACCACTGACGATCAGCCATCCGCCACGAAGACCGGCTGCACGGTAGGCTTTGGACAGACCGTTGAAAGTCAGTGTCAGCACATCTTCGGACAGTGAAGCCAGGGGTATATGCTTCGCACCGTCATAGATGACCTTTTCGTAAATCTCATCCGAAAAAAGGATAAGTCCGTGAGTTCTCGCCACCTCAACAATGGATTCCAGAACGTCTTTGCCGTACACAGCTCCGGTCGGATTGTTGGGATTTATGACGACAATACCCCGGGTTCTGGGCGTGATTTTACCGGCGATGTCATCCAAGTCGGGAATCCAGCCCTCCTCTTCCAGGCATCGATAGTGAACGGGCCGTCCGCCGGAAAGGGAACAGGAAGCCGTCCACAGAGGATAATCCGGGGCGGGAATGAGCAGTTCGTCTCCGTCGTCCATCAGACCCTGCAGCGACATGGCAATCAATTCGCTGACGCCGTTTCCGATCCAGATATCCTGCGTGTCGACCCCGGTAATGCCTAAACGCTGGGTATCCTGCATCACCGCTTTCCGGGCGGTGAACAACCCTTGCGAATCCGAATAGCCTTGAGCGCGATGAAGATTCAGGATGATGTCGTGGAGGATTTCATCGGGAGTATCAAATCCGAAGGGAGCGGGATTGCCGATATTCATTTTGATGATTCGGCAGCCTTCTTCCTCCAGGCGAGCCGCTTCGACCATGACAGGACCACGGATGTCGTAGCAGACATTCTCGAGTTTAGTCGATTTCCGGATGTAATCTCTCAAGGGCTCACCGCCAGAATCTCGCTGCGGATTTCATTGACCTTGGACGAGAGGACAACAGCCATCAGATGATCTTCCCTGGAACGCTGCAGTACCCGGTCTCCTGATGAGCCGGCCATTGTCTGCCGCAGAGCCGATCTTGCCGCCTGTAGAATCTCCGTCTGATCGGAATTCAGCAATTCGGAGTGCTGTTCGAGTATCTGCAGCGATAAGAGCCGAATAGACGGATCTTTCGCATCCAGCAGTTCAATAAGTTCGGAAACGCCGTCGCCGCCTGCGGCCAATGCCCGGCACCATCGAGCCCAATTCCGTTTGTGGGTTTTCGGATCGTCGGCCAGAGGACCGAAGTACGCATCCACCGCCGACCAGTCCTGTTCAAGGAGTATCGGGATGCCCAGGGCAACCCCCAGGGACTGAAGCAGCTCGGGTTTCCGCTGCCGAACCTCCGTCTCGAGTTTTTTCACCGCGTCGAGATTGGATACCGAAAGTGCCGTGTTGATCAGGAGATTCGCATAGTGTTTACGCAGCTGCCCTTTGCCGTAGAGTCGACTTTCAAGCCATGCCAGGAGCTCCGGCCAGTCTTCCTTCTCAAGTAGATCGAACAAAGCCCAGTTACGGATGAAATAGAAATCCAAGACGCCGATCAGAACGACAAACAGGACTGCAACAATCCACATATTTCCCCAATAAACGGCGGCATAATCTTTACCGAAAAGGAAAAACGACGCCACGGCAAAGACAATGAGTGCAAAGATGACAACGATGTTGAACAGCCAGAATATGGATTTAAATCTCATGGAGCGTCTCCCCCGGACCTTGGAACAGTTGTTTTGAACCTTAGGACAAATCCGTTCTATAATGTGATTGAGTCTAGACGAGCGGGAGATGGGGGTCAATAAAAGTGATGGCGGCCAAAAAGCGCATACCTTTGGAAGAATTAAAGCTGGATACGTACTATGATGCTCCGATTTGGCTGGATGAGACGTTCATGATTATCTCCACTGACGCGCCTATCACCAAAGGCATCATCGATAATTTGAAAACTTGGGGTTACAAAGGGGTCTGGACTGAAGGGTCCCTGGTCTCCGGCGCCACCCCCTCCACCGCTTCAGTTGAAAAAGTTTCGGGCGCCGTTCTGAATAATGACGCCAAGGAAGCCGAAGGCCGTCGGACCGCCAGAAATTACTTTGAAAGCCTCTCGGTATTCACCAGAAAGGTCTATGACAACTTCAACCGGGATGGATATCTGGATATGTCGGCCATCACCGATGAGGTGAAGAAAGCCATTCGTATGATCAAGGATTACCGAGCTTACATGCTCCGTATGCCCGATCTGAAAGCCGAAGGCTTGGACTATCTCTATACCCACTCAGCCAGAACAACCATCATATCCCTGACGATAGGAGAAGCCCTCAAACTTCCGAATTTCAGATTAATCGAATTGGGTATTGCGGCACTGCTCCACGAAGTGGGGATGATGAAGATACCCCGACAGGTTTACGACAAAGCGACGGCCCTCACCGATGCCGAGAAGAAACTCATCGCCACGCATCCTTCTCAGGGCTTTCGCATGCTCCAGGAATATTCGAAGGAAAATGCCAATCCGCTGGCCCAGGACATACTGATGGGAGTCTGGCAGCATCATGAGCGATCCAACGGATCGGGCTATCCCCAGGGGCTCAGCGGTGACGGTATAACCATGTTCGGAAAAATCATCGCCGCAGCCTGTTCATATGACGCTCAAATCTCCAATCGTCCTCACCGGGATGGGGTGGACGGTTATACCAGCATGCTGATGATGCTCAAGCAGATGCGCAGCCTCTATGACGAAAAAGTGATTTCCGCCCTACTGACGTCCATTTCAATCTATCCCCTGGGAAGCTATGTTCGACTTAAGAGCGGCGCCGTGGGCATCGTCGTGAATACCGGGGACGATAATCCCAAAT
>JARGFR010000160.1 GCA_029210985.1 Spirochaetaceae bacterium
GATATTCTCTTTCGGCAATCACTTCGATCACTTTGTCGGTAATCTCGGCACACTTCATTGCCGGACGCTGCTCGAAGGGAACGATGTCGGAGAGGACTTCAACGTAGGATTCCAATCCTTCATCAAAATAACCGGTCCGGTTGCCGTTCCAGAAATACGTGACATGGCCGAACTTCTGTGTTTCACTGATGGAGAACTGCTTCACTCCGGTGGCCACCAGATACTCAGCCATAGTGCGGTCTATGGCCGGCGGCGTCACCAGATACTGAGACGGGATGTGAGCATCGCCGTCGTATTCCATCATCCCGGCATACTCAACATCGGGAACGCGAACCCGGTCAAACTTGTCAAAATCCTCTCCCGCTTCAAATGTTTTCGAGAGTTCAATCGCCCGATCGCCCCGAAAATTGAAGAGAACGACACTGTCCCCGTCCAGGATAGGCCCCGCCGGTTTGCCGTCCTCCCCCGTGACGATAAAGGGAGGTAAATCCTGGTCGATCGCGCCGGTCTTTTCACGGAGTGCGGTAATAGCCTCGGTGGCACTGGAAAACTGTTCGCCTTCGGCCAGTACATGGGTTTTCCAACCCCGCTCCACCATACTCCAGTCCGCATCATATCGATCCATCGTGATGTTCATACGTCCGCCTCCGGAGGCGAAACGAGCGTCAAAAGTGTCGTCCGAGAGCTCGGCCAGAAAACCTTCGAAGGGAGTGAAGTAATCCAGCGCGCTGGTTTCCCCCACGTCTCTTCCGTCCAGCAGCCCGTGTACACGAACTCTGCCGACACCGCTTTCCTTGGCACCCCGGATAAGGGATTTGAGCTGCTCGATGTGTGAATGAACATTCCCGTCGGACAGCAGTCCGATAAAATGCATCGTGCCGCCGCCGGACTTCACGTTCTGAGTGATTTTGGTCCAGGTATCACCCTTGAAGATGGCACCGGAAGTGATGGATTTATTGACCAGCTTCGCACCTTGAGCGAAAACTCTGCCGCAGCCCATGGCGTTATGTCCGACTTCAGAATTGCCCATATCATCGTCAGTGGGCAATCCGACGGCTACTCCATGAGCTTTCAGTCTGGTTCCCGGCCAATTTGCCAGAGCCTGCTCAAAATACTCGATATGAGCGGCTCTTACCGCATCACCATCCTCATACTGTCCGAATCCGACACCGTCGAGAATGCAGAGAACCACCGGTCCTTTGCGTTTTCCTTTAAATGAATTCGCCTTCAGCGCTTCGATCATGTGATTTTCCCCTTATGAATTGTCCGTTTCGCGGGATATCGGTTTCCGGCCTGATTTTGAGAGCTTGGCCGATAATACACCGTTGATAATTGAGTATAGGGATGAGCACATGAGGGTCAATACATGGTCTATAATCTTGATTGATGACCTCGGGAACAAAATTCGCATCACACCTTCCACTGCCTGATGAAGATTTGACGGAACTCGCGGCTTTCTGCGACCCCGAAGCCGATCGATATACGGTTCTGACCGAATCCCTGAAACGCCGAAATATCGGGTATGAAACAATCCCTCTCGGTGAAGCCAAACATATCGCCCTGCCGATGCCGAATCCGAGGAGGATGGATGACGAATATTACAGGGTGACATTAACGGCCCACTACGACCGGGTTTCGGGAACACCCGGCGCCAACGACAACGCCGCGGCGGTTTTCCAGCTGATGACTCACTGGCAGGAAATCAGCCGGCTCGGCTGGCGACATCGGACACAGATCCTTTTTACGGACAGAGAGGAACTCACCGGTGAAATGTCCGCCACCGACCAGGGTTCCTGGCATCTTGCCAAACACCTGAGCAGACTGGGAGCCGACAATATTCTGTTCTTTGTCCTGGATATGTGCGGTATCGGAGATACACCCGTTTGGGGCCGAAGCGTCCGAAAAGCCGGACTCATTCCCGCTGGGGATTCCATATCTCGTGCGTTTGAAGTGATGGAAAGTTTTCTCAAGCGCTACACACGGGGATGCGATTACGGCGTCAATCCCCTCTTCTCGGACGATCTCGGACTTCTCCTGGGAGGATATCCTGCTTTTCAGCTCTCCCTGCTGCCGCGCTCCGAGGCCGAAAACCTCGCGGCGCTCTATCGAATTGAACCGTTTGAGACCGACCCGGAAGTCCCGGCCCGTGCCAGGGAGAATACGAGAAATAATCTGCCCCGATCCTGGAAGGCCAATCATACATCCCGGGACACACCGGAGTCCCTTGAGGCCGGTTCGTTTCACCTGATGTCCCGACTGCTCAGGGATCTGGCCCGCTATCGGTTTCCGCTGCCCTCGGGACGCCCCTTGACCATCACTGGTGCCTGACTGCATTCTTGGCGCACATGAATGACTGGCTTTGGACAACGGTCCTCACATTACTGCCCATCGCGGAACTCCGCGGCGGCCTGCCATACGCCTTATTGGAAGGTGATATACCATGGATTGCGGCGTATCCGTACTGTGTGCTGGTGAATGCCATGGTGGCACCACTGGCGTACTTATTCCTGGATACGGCCCACAAGATACTCTACAAGTGGGGTTTCTATGCCCGAATCTTCGATCGAGTCGTTGAAAGGGCTCGTTTGAAAGTCATGACTCAGGTGGAACGCTTCGGCTTCTGGGGCGTCGCCGTTTTTGTGGGCATCCCGCTGCCGATTACAGGTGCCTGGACCGGAACCCTTGGCGCCTGGATTCTGGGCCTCAGCCGGAGAAAGACGATGCTCGCGGTCCTGGCCGGCGTCACCATTTCCGGCCTTATCGTGTCGGGCATCGTTCTGGCCGGTATAGAAGCTCTGGATCTCTTTATCAAACACGTCTAGGACAGCCAATCAATATGAGTAAGAAGAATGGCCGGGTTGAAGACCTTGGGGCAGTGAAAGCCCGCCTGAATCCCGAGCAGAGAAAGGCGGTGGAAACTATCGACGGACCGCTTCTCATTGTGGCGGGCGCCGGCAGCGGGAAAACAGGTGTCGTCACCACCCGAATCGCACAGATGCTGGAACACGGAATTTCCCAGGCGTCCATTCTGGCCCTGACATTCACCAACAAGGCCGCACGAGAAATGGAAGCCCGGGTGAAGGCGCTGACCGGGCTCAAACTCTCCAATCTGACTGTGTCGACATTCCATGCTTTCGGTGTCCGGATTCTCAGGGAACAATCCTCGATTATGGGCTACCGCCCCAATTTCACGATTTATGATTCCTCGGACAAGCTGGCATGCCTTCGTGAGTCCTCCAGAGAACTCAAACTGAATCATGAACCTGCGGAACTCAACGCTCTGGCGGCATTATTCAGCGATGTAAAAACCAAGCGAAGCGCCTGGGATGAGGTCACCTCAATCCATAAACCGCTGTTCGACGAGTACCACGAACTGATGATGCTCCACAACGCCGTGGATTTCGACGATCTGATTCTGCGGCCGCTGGAGTTGTTCGAATCCAACCTCGAAGCACTCGATGTGTATAGAAAACGATACAAATACATCATGGTGGATGAATTCCAGGACACCTCGCGTATTCAATACCGGCTTGTTCGGTACATGGCGATCGAACACCGCAATCTCTGCTGCGTCGGGGATGATGATCAGTCCATTTATTCCTGGCGGGGCGCCGACTACACCAACCTGTTGAACTTTGAAAAGGACTTTCCCGAACGCACCGAAATTAAGTTGGAACGGAATTACCGATCCACCGGAACGATTCTCAAGGCCGCCAACGCGGTGATATCCAACAACACCGATCGTAAAGTGAAGGAACTCTGGACTCACGACGGTCACGAAGAAATGACCATCAGATTCGCCGCTCCCGACGACGACCAGGAAGAAGCCGCCTTCATCGCCGAAACCATAGGAGAACTCCGGGCGACCGAGGGACTCGCCTACGATCAGGTGGGCATCCTGGTGAGAACCAACGCCCTCACCAGAAGTATTGAGGATGCGCTTCTGGCCAACAACCTGCCCTACACCATGAGCGGCGGTACAAGCTTTTTCCAGCGTCCGGAAATCAAAGATATGATCGGTTATTTGAGAGTCATCGATAATCCCGACGATGACGTCAACCTTCTGCGCATCATCAACACACCCAGGCGAGGTGTCGGCAAGACGACATTGGAAGCCGTGGTGAACCTCGCGAGAGAAAAAGGCTATTCCCTCTACTCCTCCATCAGCGAAATTGTCTTTGGATCAGGAGCCGGTGTGAGCGAAAAAATCCGTTCCGGACTGGCCGAGTTTTTGGATCTGATGGAAAAGTACCGGGATATGTTTGAGCCTGTGGAGGGAGAGAAATCCGCTTTAACCGCCACCTTCAAGGAATTGCTGGAAGATGTGAACTATTGGGGTCATCTGGTGCAGGAGTTCAGACATAATGAGAAAATCGCTAAATGGCGGCATGAAAACATCACCACGTTCTCGGATTTTCTGGAACGTTGGGAGAGAAACCCGGACAATCTGGAACCCACTCTCACCCGCTGGCTGAACCGGATCACCCTCAATGCCCGGGATGAATTGGACGAAAACGACGCCGGCAAAGTGAATCTTATGACAATTCACGCATCCAAGGGACTGGAATTCGACGTGGTGTTTCTACCCGGGGTGGAAGAAGGCATTGTTCCCCATGCCAAGAGCATTGAAGAGAATCCGAAATCCATCGAAGAAGAACGCCGTTTATTCTATGTCGCCATCACACGCGCCCGGAAAAAACTCTTCATTTCATCCTGCAGAACCAGAAAAATTCGCCTCGAAACCATCGCCTGTGTGCCCTCTCCGTTCCTGGAAGAGATTCCACAGGATCTGATGGAAAACCATGAGAGTCAGGATGTCGTGGAACATGGTGAAGATGTATCGGGGTTTTTCTCTAATATGCCTTGGAAATAAATACCGCCGAATATTCATCAACGGTCGGCCGGACCTCAGATCGGTGAGGATTTGATTGACTCCGTTAAATTGACTAAATTTATGTTAAGGAGGATCTCATGAGCGATCCGATTAAACAGGTTGACTCAACACCTCCGCCCCGGTCGGAGCCGGTTCAGCCTGAAAAACCTGAAACTGACAACGTCACTCAAGACACCGAAAATCCACCCCCTGAGGAAATTCGGGATGAAAAAATCGCAACCCAAGTTGATTTGACGGCCTAGAATTTCTTATTCAAGAACGATTCGGCCTGATCGAGAACGTCCTTCCCCGTATCCCACGTGATTTTTTCCCGGGCCGAAGAATACGGCAGCCAGATGTTGGCGAGGATTTCGCCGTCCCGGTCTGGAACACCGGCGGCGAGACGTTCGGCCAGGTAATACGTTACTTTTTTTGGCCGACCTCCGGGTAGAATCCAGCCGGTCTCCAATACAAACCCATCGATTAATCGCGCCTCAACGCCGGTTTCCTCACGAATTTCCCGCAGAGCTGTCTGCTGCGGGGTCTCACCGGGTTCGGCATGTCCCTTCGGGTGGTCCCAATGGCCGCCGCCGGCATGATGGACCAGTCCGTAGCGGCGTATGCCGTCCTTCCCGTCGCCGGGGTCGTAGAGCACCGCTCCCCAGGATCGGTCCCTCTTCATCAGTGGATTCGCTCCAAATCAAACGGTGTCGCCTGGTAGACATAATAGTTCAGCCAATTGGAAAAAAGCAGATGAGCATGACTCCGCCAGCGGATAATCGGGGGTTGGCTCGGGTCGTCCTCTGGGAAATAATTGCGCGGGACCGGCGGACCATCACCTCTTGCCAAATCCCGTTCATACTCTTCCTTGAGAGTGAGGGGATCGTATTCCGAGTGACCCGTGACGAAAATTTGACGTCCGTCGCGACTCATAACAATATAAATGCCAGAAACTTCAGACTCGGAAAGAATCAACAGATCCTCGAAACCTTCGATATCCTCTCTTCTTACCTCGGTATGCCGGGAGTGCGGAGCGTAAAACCTGTCGTCAAAGCCGCGAACCAAGGGGATATGTCGATCGGTGAGTCCATGAGCGAAAACACCGGACACTTTCTCGGCCACCGGGTGCTTGGGTACACCGTAATGGTGGTAAAGACCAGCCTGTGCGGCCCAGCAGATGTAAAGTGTGCTGAAGACGTGCTTTTTGGCCCACTCCATGATTTCCACCATCTCGGGCCAATAATCCACGTCCTCAAAGTCTAATGTTTCTACCGGTGCCCCGGTGATGATGAGTCCGTCAAATTTATTCTCTTTCACGTCCGCAAAAGTCTGATAGAAGACATCCAGATGTTCTCGGGGCGTGTTCTTGGACTCATGGCAGGATGGACGGATCAGAACGACTTCACACTGAAGAGGTGAATTGGAGAGCATGCGCAGAAGTTGGGTTTCGGTGACAATCTTCTTGGGCATGAGATTGAGAATAAGAATTTTGAGTGGACGAATATCCTGATGGGCGGCCCGGGATTCTGTCATAACGAAGATGTTCTCATCGTTCAGGACCTTGATTGCGGGCAGGCCGTCTTGAATTTTTATCGGCATGGAAACTCCTTGTGCCTTATTAACACTTTCGACAAATTATCAAAAGAGTCGAGGGTGGTGGTCAAGGGCCGATGTTGAGCCGGAGTTATCTTAAACCGCGCACAAACGGATTGCTTCGCTTCTCTTCGCCCACACTCGTTACCGGGCCGTGTCCCGGATAAAGAACAGTCTCGTCGGGGAGAGTGTAAATGGTTTTTTGGATAGACTCGGCCAACGTGTCGAAATCACCGCCGGTGAGGTCGGTACGTCCCACCGATCCGTGAAATATCAAATCGCCGACGAAGCAGGTCGCCGCTTCCCGGACATAGTACGCCACCGAATCAACCGAATGACCCGGTACTTCCAGCGGCTCAAAGCTGATGCCGGCAATTTCGACCATCTGTCGGTTTTTAACAAAGATATCGACCCGACCGCCGGGAAATCCGCCCTGAGGTTCCGGAATGACGCCGAGAGTCTGGGGATTTTCTATGCCGCTCACGGATTGACTGTGAGCGTGAACCGGCACACCCTTTTCGGAAAATTGTCCCAAATCCAGAACATGATCGAAATGAGCATGGGTAACCAATATGCCGGCGATTCGCGTTAGGTCTTCTTTCAAAGTACTTCGCAAAACATTGAAGCTCCCCGGTGGAGTATCAATCAGTACGGCCTGATCCGATTCCGGTATCGAAATGAGGTATGCGTTGGTTTCAAATGGTCCGCAGGGAAATGTTTGTATCGAGTGCATGTTGAACAATAGTTTAGTCTCCGGCGTCACCGGGAACAACCCGAATGTCTGACATCGTCCGGATCACCTTCGCATCCCGGCCTTTTTTTTATTAGAATATTGTTAGGATGACAAAATGACTGTACAGCGAGGCTTCCATACCGAAGTCCGGGATCATGGTAAAAAACAGTTGGAGTTCAGAAGCCATTATCCGTTGACAGACAGTAAAATCGACCGCTACACCGTGGATGTCTGGATGTACTTTCCGCTGCCTTTGGGTATCAACGGTCAAGATTACGGTGTTGACCGATTCTTTTCGGATATCAAATGTTTGACACGTTACAGTGCGTCCTACATTCCTCTGCCCCGTCTGGTGGACCCTGATTGCGATATCAGTCCGCTGCACCGCATACGCAAAGCTCTTAGCGGTGCATCGCTCCCCCAGGATATCGCCCGAAAGACCATACTCTACGAACTTCGAAGTCTGGCGAATATTTATGAATCCGAAATTATCGCCAGCGAACGGATCATGACTGATGCGGTGTCCGAAGGCCGTATGTCCGTCGTCAAAGACACCATCAAGGGAAACCTGAAGGATATCAAAGCGTTTTTGGACAATTGGAGGGATCTCTACAGTCTGTTCCTGGAGCCCGCGGTGGACACGCGGCTCAGAGAAGCCTACGCGTGGACGGACGAATCCATCAGCATTACCACGGAGAAAGCCCTTCACGATCTCCACCTGAGCATTTCACCGGATGATGAAGCTCCT
>JARGFR010000161.1 GCA_029210985.1 Spirochaetaceae bacterium
GGCGAGGCGTTCCTGGCCGCCGGCGACGAGGCGGTACGCACGGACCCGGCCCTGGCCGCCCGGCTGTTCGCGGCCGCGTCCCGGGCCGGCCGACCGGCCACCGCCCGGCGCGCGCTGGCCTGTGCCCTGGCCGGCGACCTGGACCTGGTTCGGGAACTCCGAAACGATCTGGTGGAAATACTCGACTGGAATGACGACGGCCGGATCGAGTTTCGGGAAATCGAAGAGGCTAAGGGCCTGCTGATTTTCCCCCGTCCTGTGAATTCCGACGAGCCGATTGACCGGTCCCTGGATGAAAACCGCGACGGCTTTATCGATCCCGAAGAGTTGGGTATCACCGCCGGCATCACCGATAAGGGGGAGGTGCCTCCCTTCGAGGAGCGGATCGCCATGGCGCGGCGCCGCATCGAGATGAAACCGGACACCGACGGCGAAGTCGGCACGTCCTCCCCATCGGCACAACCGACGTCAATCCGTGGTTCGGACTACTACCGCAAGCTCGGATCCATACAGGATAAAAAGCTCGCCGTGGTGACCCTGAACGTCGGAACAAGCCAAGTCGACGACGAAACCGCCACCGGTATCGTGGTGTTCGTGGAGAACGCCTTTGTGAACGTCGGAAAAGTGAAGGTGGTGGACAGGGCGAATATTCAAGCCATCTTTGAGGAGTTTGAATTCCAGGCCACCGGCGTCATTGATGAAAACACCGCCGTGGAAATCGGCAAACTCTCCGGCGCGGACATCATCGTCATCGGCAGCATCAACCGGGTGGGCGGGGTGTTTTATCTGAACATCAAACTCATCGCCGTCCAGACTGCCGAGATTATCGGATCGAGCATCGCTCAAGCTGCCGATGCAACCGGCTTTCTGGAAATGGCAAATCAAGCGGTGTACAAGCTGTTCTAGAAGAGAAGATTTCCGAGCGCCGACACTCTTGGCATTGTTCAAACAATGAATCAATATCTCTTTATTGATGAGGTAGGACCGCATATGTTGGCGAATATTTCTCAGTTATATATCTTCGGTGAAGTGCTTTTCAATTCCTTCGAGGAATCGGAGCCTGTATTGGGCGGCACTCCCTTCAACGTGGCCTGGCACCTCAGCGCATTCGGTGCTCATCCGCAATTCCTCAGTGCCGTGGGCAGCGATGAGTTGGGAAAGAGTGTCGTCAAGGCCATGTCTGGTTGGGGGATGGACTCGAATCTGCTCCAGATAACACCGGATTTCCCCACCGGTACTACGGATGTCCGGCTTCAGGACGGCGAGCGTCACAATGACATCCGGGATGAGGTTGCCTGGGATTATATATCCGACCAATCCCTGCCTGTCCTAAGTGATTCGGATTGGCTCTATCACAGTACACTCGCCTTGCGACATCAGAATAATCAGAAACTTCTGGTGAAGCTCAAGGGCAGCAGACAAAGCAAGACTTTCGTTGAAGTGAACCTACCTTCTCCGTGGTGGGACAAAGACAGCGTCATCTCCGGCCTGCAGTATGCCGAATGCGTCAAGCTCAGCACAAAAGATTTGAGACTTCTCAGCGAAGCCGATGAGTTCTCGTCTGAAGAAGTGATTCAAGCCGCGGCCGAGGATTTCCGCATCAGGAACAACATTGTTGATATTCTGGTCACCCGGGGTGGTCAGGAATCCTTTGTCATCGACAGATCAGGTGAATTTATTTCGGCGGGACCGGTACCCGAAAGCCCCGAGGTGGTCGATACCATCGGAGTCGGCGAAGCCTTTACCTCCGTCGCCATTCTTGGACTGCTGAATGATTGGGGCTGGCAGACGACGCTGACTAGGGCAAATGAATTTGTCAGCTACATCATCAGTCAACGCGGAGCGACGTTCAGCAACGCCGCCGTGTATCAGGATTTCAGAACACTTTGGGGAATGCCGTAATTCATGTACGAACAAGTTTCTCACGCCACGCTAAACCGCATTCTCGATGAGCTGAAACCGGATATCCGCAAGAAAGAACTGCGTTTCTTCTACAGTCGTCTCGGCGCAAATTTCTATGCCGTCCATTCGCTGTTCGAGCAGCTGTACGGCAGTCGAAGCGACTTCTATGAGCAGTTGAAGAGACTGGTGGAAGTGATGGCGAAGAACTACATTCAGCGTCCCGAGTCCTACAAGGTGAAGGACAGGGAGAAGGAAGCGAATCACAACTGGTTTCTACATCAGCGCTGGGTGGGAATGGTGCTCTACGCGAACTGCTTTTCCAAAGACCTGGACGATCTGACAAAACGGGTTGGTTACTTTACTGAGCTGGGGGTCAATTTCGTCCATATTCTGCCGATTCTCAAATGCCCTGAAGGATACAGCGACGGCGGTTATGCGGTGAGCGATTTCCGACAAGTGGATGAGCGCTTCGGCAGCAATGAAAGTCTGGAGAAACTGATCGACTCTCTCCACGAGGCGGACTCATTGATAACCCTGGATATCGTGGTCAATCACACATCCGATCAGCATGAATGGGCACAGCAGGCCAGAGCCGGCAGCAAGAAACATCAGGATCTTTATTACACATTTGACAATCGCGATGTTCCCGACATGTTCGAACAGTCCATGCCGGAGGTGTTTCCGGAAACCGATCCGGGCAACTTCACATGGGATGAAACCATGCAGAAATGGGTGATGACGGTGTTTCACGACTATCAGTGGGATCTGAACTACTCGAACCCGGAAGTCTTCACCGAAATGATCGATATCATTCTGTTCTGGGCCAACAAAGGTGTTGATGTCGTCCGGCTGGATGCCGTCGCCTTTCTCTGGAAGAAAATCGGTACGGCCTGCCAGAATGAGCAGGAAGCGCATCTGATCCTGCAGCTGTTCAAAGACTGCTGCCAGGTGGTGGCACCGGGACTGCTCTCCATCGCCGAGGCCATCGTGTCTCCATCGGAAATTATCAAATATTTCGGAGAGGATGCCGTTGTCGCCAAAGAGTGTGAAATCGCCTACAACGCCACATATATGGCCCTGCTGTGGGACAGTGTCGCCACCAAGAATGCGCGCCTCCTGCGCCAGGGATTGAAAAACCTGCCCGGTAAGCTGGAAGGCGCCACCTGGCTCAACTACTTGCGCTGCCATGACGATATCGGTTTTGGTTTTGACGATCAGGACATCTTCTATGTCGGCTATCAGCCCCAGCAGCATCGAAAATTCCTGGTGGACTACTTCACCGGCGAATTTGGCGACTCCTTTGCCCGGGGCAGGCCATTTGCGCACAATGAAAAAACCGGCGATGCCCGCATATCAGGTTCGCTGGCGTCCCTGGTGGGACTTCAGCATGCCATCGAAATTGACGATGCGAAACAGATTCGAAATTGCTGCAATCACATCATTCTGCTGCACAGTCTGATTATGTCCTTCGGTGGCATACCGCTCCTCTACTACGGCGATGAAACCGGCACACTGAATGACTACAGTTACGAGTTTGACGATAAGAAGCATTCCGACTCCCGATGGCTTCACCGTCCGGTGATTGATTGGGAACGAAACAAACTTCGCAATAAAAAAGGAACCGTGGAAAATATCATCTTCTCCGGTCTGAAAAAGATGATATCCATCCGCAAAGACACCAACGCCTTCTCGGATTTCAATACACGCGATCTGTTGGATTTCAGCAATGACGCCATCTTTGCATATGTCCGCTACGACTATGCGAATCCGTCGGATAAAGTCGTGGTCATCGCCAACATGTCCCCGACTCCTCAGGAACTCAACCTGGAGGAGTTGTCCGATATCGCGTACGTGGAACCGACGCATCTCTACGATTTGTGGACGGCCAAACCGCCGAAGTTTTTCTCCGACAGTATGATTTTGGCCGGATTCCAGTTTTATTGGCTGGTGATTCAATAGTCGATTGCAGCTGGATGACCTCCGGTGCCCTCTCTTTCCATGCTTTGAGAAATCGGTTTATGGTTGGCCCATGAGCCCCACCGTTGACTGGACCCAAGAGGCATGGAACAAATCCGAGGATATGCGCGCCCTGGCGATGGAAGCCGGGCGGCAAATACTGTCGGTCTATTCTCAGGATTTCGAAGTGACCGAGAAAGCCGACACCTCACCTCTCACCGCCGCCGATATGGCGTCCCATTACATCATTCTAAAGGGACTGGCGGCGCTGGACGGCCCATTGGGCGCCATACCGATTATTTCCGAGGAAGGAGAACTCCTTGAGTACTCCCAACGGTCCGCATGGGAGGCCTGGTGGCTCATCGATCCCCTGGACGGCACCAAAGAGTTCGTCAAACGGAACGGTGAGTTCACCGTCAACATCGCCCTGATTGCCCGTTCGAAACCCGGATCGCCGGGAATCCCCGTCGCCGGATGGGTGTTCGCCCCGGTCCTCCATCGCCTCTATGAAGGCATTGCCGGTCATGGGGCTGTTCGCATCCATCAAAACCTCAAGGACGGCCGGTCCGGCGTCAAGAAGCTGCCCATGGGAGAGCCCGCCGACCCCCCGAGAATCGTCGCCAGCCGGTCCCACCGCAGCCCGGAAACCGACGCCGTCATTCATGCGGTGACCGCTTTGTTCGGTGTTGGTGACATCGTGTCCTCCGGGAGTTCCCTCAAACTCTGCCAAATCGCCGAGGGTTCGGCGGAATTCTATCCCCGATGCGCCCCCACTATGGAGTGGGACACCGCCGCGGCCGACGCCGTGTGCCGGGCTGCGGGGTTTCGGGTCGTTCAAGCCGTCGACGGAACGGATTTGGTTTACGGCAAGGAAAACCTACTCAATCCATGGTTCATAGTCGGTCAGGATGGAGCACTCATTTCCTGTGCCGTTGAGGCCGTTCGATCGACTCAGGTTTTATCGGATTCTTGAGGTTTCCCAAGCAGGATGGTTTGAGTCGGATAGGCAAATTGTATGCCGCGTTTGCTGAACTCGTCATAAATCGCCAGATTGATGCTCTGCTGAATGTCCATATACAAGGCGTAGTCGGCGGAAGCCACATAATACACCACTTCGTAGATCAAGCTCCAATCACCATAGCCGGCGAAATGGGCCCGGTCAAAAGTCGTTGAATCTTCGGCTTCAACGACGGCTCGTATGATTGCGGGAATCTCCCTGACGGCTTCGGCCGGGGTGCCGTAGACCACACCGATCTTGAACACCACACGTCGTTTTTCCATGCGTTTGTAGTTGCGAACGCGACTGTCGGTGAGATCTGAATTGGAAAGGATAATCTGCTCACCGCTGATGGATCGGATTCGCGTTGTTTTTATCCCGATTTTCTCAACCGAGCCGAGGATGTCCCCAATAATGAGGAAATCACCCAGCTCAAAGGGCTTGTCGAACACAATGACGAAGTAGCTGAACAAGTCGCCGAGTAAAGCCTGGGCGGCAAGTGCAACCGCGATGCCTCCGATGCCGAGCCCGGCCACGATGGTGGTGATGTCAAAGCCGAGATTGGCCAGAAGAAAGAGCATTCCGACAACCCATATGGCGATGACGATGATGGAGCGCAGAGGCCGATATCTGGAAAGATTGGCGTGCTGTTCGCCTTCAGTTGCTTTCTTAAAGAATGTATTGATTCCGATGACAAAGAATTTAATGGTCACCAGGCTGAAAAGAACCATGAAGAAACCCGAGACGATACGTTCAATCGAGCCATCCAATTCAAGAAAGGTTGTCGCGATATAGAACCCGGCAATAATCAGTATCGGGAAGGCGAAATTCTTGATCAGTCTCAGGCCCCAGTCTCCCCTGGAGGCGGGGTCGCCCGGGGTGCCCTCCCCGTCAGAGCCGATCGAATTCCGGGCTTCGCGCTTGGCCACAACGGCGAGGGCGATCCAACGGAAAAGCAAAGCCGCCGCAATTCCGCCGGCGGCGATTGCCGCCGACAGCATCCATATGGAGATTGGTCGGCCGAATAATGAGGTGTTGAGGATTTCTTGCATATAATGGAAATGTAGAGTTGTCGCCGCTGAGTGTCAAATCACCATCCACTGGAGACGGCCCGGAGCTGTACTTTAAGCTTGACCGTAAACACTCATCTGTTTGAAAGGAAAGCTGTCAGTACCGGAACAGCGCCGAACTGACCGCCAGACCGGCACCGGAAGCCATCATCATCACATCATCACCGCGCTTCACCCGGCTTTCCTTCACCGCATGGTGGAAAGCCATGGGGATGCAGCCCGAACCGGTGTAGCCGTAGCGGTCCATGACACAGGTGGTGTCGATCATAGGACGGCCGATCAGGTCCATCACTTCTTCAATGACGCTGCGGTTGATCTGGGTAAAAAGGTAATGATCCGCGCCGTCTCGATACCGGCCGACTTTGGCCATCAGGGAATCCAGAACCTCAGGCCAGAGCTTCACATTCCGGTCGCCGGGCAGCCGCTGGAGAAGCTGAAGACCCCAGTCTCCGGATGCGAGGCGTTCGGTGTTGACCGGCTGCCGAGTTCCTCCGGAGTAGACACCCACATAATCCCATTGTGTACCGTCCGAGAGCATCTGCGAGGCCAGAAGGGTGGACTCGCCGTCATCAGGGCCGATAAGCCAAGCCCCGGCACCGTCCGCGAAGATGGAGTAGCCGAAGGCATCCCCGGGACGGAAATAAGCCGGCATATTGTACACACCTACCACCAGGGCGTACCCGATGGACGGATCGGCCGACAGGGCATGAGAAGCCGAAATCAGGGCCGTAACGAAACTGGAACAGCTGGCCCCCACATCGTAAGAGCCCGCGAAGCGCCGACCTCCCTGGAGACGCCCCTGTACCAGCATCGACGTGGCCGGTGAGATAAACTCCGGCGTATCGGTGGCCACAATGAAGAGCCCGACATCCTGGGCGTCAATCCCGGCGGCCTCCAGCGCAGCCCGGCCGGCCTTCTCGGCGAAATCGGCGGTGGTTTCATCGACACCGCTCAGATGGGCAATGTGCCGTGTCTGAATTCCCAGCTTGGCGGAGATGCGCTCACCATCGAACTCGATGCCGGCCCTTTTCATCACATCGTCGTGGCTCAGCGCTTCTCCGGGGGCATAGATGCCGGTTCCCAGAATTTTCATGGTTTCAGTCCTTCTTTCAGGTAGCCGCCGAGGGTTTTCAGCAGGGCGGCGGGATCGGACACACGGTTCGAGAAGATCAATTCGATGCCCATGTAATGCGACAAGCCCATCAGGAAGTTGGCCGTTGTACCCGCTCGGCTGGGGTTTTCGATATTCAAATTCCTCCGGTATCCCTGTTCGATGCGGTTGTAGTAATCCCGAACCCATGATTCGGTGACGAATTCGGCCTGCCTGACGATGGAATAGAACTCCGGCCTGGCCATAAAATAGCGGGCGAAGAAACCCATACCAAGGACTTCCCTGTACAGCCGATCCCGACCGTCCCTGACGCTGATTTTTAAGAAATAGCGGAGTGAATGGCCTATGGTTTTCACCAGATAGTCCAGGAAGGCCTCTTTAGTGTCAAAATGCTGGTAGAAAGTGCCGACCGACAACCCGGCCTCCAGACAGATTTCCGATACGCCGACGGAGTAGAAGTTCCGCTCACCAAAAAGCTTCATTCCCGCTTCGGCCAATCTAACCCGGGAGGCGGGTTCTCCGCTGAAATCCAGTGATGCCTCCAGAGGGCCGGGATCAGGATTATCCGGTACCCTGCCGTCCTCGAACACCCCGTCGAGAACCAGTCGGGCCAAATGCGCCTCGTCCACGTCGATAGCGTCATAAATCCCCCGGGTAGCCAGGAAGCGAATACCCGACACCGCATAGAGGTATTCGGCTTCACTCAGGGAGCGAGCGAACACCCGCGCCAACGAGTCCATATACAGGAGGCGCAGGTTCTGCTCCAAATCCAAGTAGTGGTACT
>JARGFR010000162.1 GCA_029210985.1 Spirochaetaceae bacterium
TTCCTAGAAATTCACCCTGTTTACTCCGATAGGTATCGGCCAGAAGCAGAGTGTCGCAATCGGCTCCATAGGCGACTTCCATCACTCTATCGAAGCCCAGCTTCAGGATTCCGGCGAAAATCATTTCTGGAGTAACTTTATTACCAAACTGTCCAGTAAATGAGGGAGCGACGATCGCATAAAGCGGCTCACTGTCCTGTTTCTTCATCAGGCTGATAATAACCTGGACAATCTCGGATTTATCCGCAATGGCAGCAAATGGGCAGGACACAATACAGAGGCCACAACTTACGCAGACCTCTTGATTGATCCGTGCATATCCCTCGTCGTCAGAATCAATGGCCTCTACGCCGCAGGCTTCGGCACAAGGACGAACCATATGCGTTATTGCTGAATAGGGACAGACCTGGACACACTTCATACATTTGATGCATTTTTCCTGATCTATGAAGGCGTTTTTGTCCGGGAAGGAGATTGCATTCCGGGGACAGACTATAGAGCATGGATGGGCCATGCATGCTTGACACTTATCGGTAACAATCACTTCATCTTCAGGGCACTTCTCGCATGCCGCCCGTATGACATGTACCAGTGGCGCATCTATCACTTTATTGCCGGTAAATGCCTGTTCTATGCCCTGCGACACAGGCAAATTATCGCGCTCTTCAATCAAAGGTAGGCCGAAAGCCAGTCTGATGCGCTGCTTGACTATAGAAAGCTCACGATAGGAACAACATCGATACTGCGGATTCCCCATCTCAATGACTTTGAACGGAAGGGACTCAATATCCGAGGGATTCCGTTTTTCGAGGATGAAACGTGCTATTTCCATTAGTAGACGGCGTCGCAAATCCGTAACCGGGGTATAGATTCCACGCATGCGCTCGAATATCCTGCCAGGACCTATGATTTTTCTCATGTTTCTCTCGTCTCTGCCTGTGCAGCGATAATTCGCGCGTGGAGTTCGTCCAACACAGCCTCGGGTTTTGCCTGAGTAAAGTAGTCATCTTCAATCCTGATAACTGGCGAATTATTGGCATGATTACATTTTTTACTAAGACAGGATGTCTCAACAATTGTGCAATAGTCTTTGATTTTTTCGTCAGCAAGCATGGTCTCGACCAGCTGTGCTGCTCCGCGAAAGGTGCAATTGGTCCCCATACAGACCGAAACATGTATTCCACCGTTTCCATGTGTACTTTCGGCCATCTGTCCCCCAATAATAAACTTGGCCAGATTTTACATCGACGGACAACCTTTGCGCCGTCAAGAAGATACTGTCGCTTGGATTGGATCTGGGATCATTATAGCTTTATTCATTTGAGTTGTCTCTCTTAGCTTTTCTGCGATCATTCCTCAGACCAGATGTCTCGTGAAAGAAGTTCCTCAGCGCATTCGCACTCTTCAATTGCCAATAGATTAAACAAACACCACGAACAACTTCTGAACCCGCTGTTACTGAACGGTATCGACGAATTTCTCAATTCAGGAAGCGCTTCTTACAGGTGAACTACCATCACCGATTCGAGGAGAGACCTTACTAATGCCGATTGTCACCGGTTGGGCCAGAGGCACGGCAAGGGCATAAAGTACTGCACCGATAAGACCGGCCCACTGGAATCCGACAGTAATGCCAAGAATCATAGCCAGAAACGCACCGACCATGGAGAATGCCCCGTTAACCGCCCAGTAGAGTGGTATCATGTCACTCGTCGATATCGTCTTTACTCTGGATAGTGCAATGGGGAACGGAATGCCCATCACGAATCCTGTAGCGACAACAACCAGAACAGCCGACAACGCTGGAATTGATGGATTACCGGCGATTAATCCAAGCAGGTATTGGGACAAAGGGACAACTACGGCTACCGCGGCCAAACCCACCTGAAGTTCAAGAGGTTTTCCGGTTGCTCTCCGTCGGGAAGCGATACTGCCCAAACCGGCCCCGAGAAGCAACGAAGCCAGTAGCACACTGGTGGAGGCAGCCGGGTTTGGAAAAACAAAGTTCAATTTCTGAAACAATGCGATCTCAACCATCATGAAAGCAAGACCGAGTATGACAAAGATCGTAAGACCTGAATGGTCGGCTGTCTCTTGAGTCCTCCACAGTTTGGTTCTCCTGACATATGCAAGGATTGCCAACGGAACGGCAATCATCAGGATCCAAAGCACAGAAGGAAATGCGGTAAAAACACTTCGACCGAACTGGTAGAAGAATGGTGAATCATCATAAGTGGGAGAGATGTTCCAGGGAGAGTCATCGTAGAACATATCGGGGTTCAATGAACCGTTTTCTAGAGACTGGAACAGTGCGGCCGTGCTTTCGGGCGGAACGATTCCTTCAGCCATTCCGGGAAGGTAGATCATTTCCGGTGAAAAGCCGGCTCCGAGCTGCTGGTAGTACAGATCCATGGCAATCACTGGATTGATCGGAAATCGGGAGAATGTCAGTATCGGCATCATCGACCCTATCAGGGCTGTCCGAGCCATGGTCTGCTGAAAAGACAGGCCCTCACGCCCATAGGCCTCCAAGGCCAGGGACACAAGTCGTTGTACTTCCGGCTCATGATGAGCGACAAAAATCAGTTGCCCTTCCTCGGTCAGGCGACTGAGATAGTCCTGGAATGCCTCAACTGTAAATAACGTGTTTTCAGTAAGTGCATATCCTTCCACACTGCGGCTACTCTTGGTGATTGGTAAAGTCATCATAATGACATCGTATTTATCAGATGATTTCCGGACGAATTGACGCCCTTCTTGTGCCACGACATTAACTCGGTCAACCTTTGAATAAAGTCCTCCATTGTATTCCTCGTATTCTCTCATGATGTCGACCAGGTCGGTATTAACCTCCACAGCCGTAACCTGATTCATCCCGGAAAGCAATAGAGATATGACATCCCTCCCGGCTCCCGCTCCAATCACCAGGGCTGAATCTTTCTGATTATCCTGGAGCATTCTCAGAGGAATCAATCCGGGGAAACCATAGAAGCTGCTGTTTGGAGTTTGTAAAGCGTTCGCGTTATACATTGCTGTTCCGGCAGATCCATCTATATATATCCCCATGCTGTCCCGCCAAGCTTCACTCTCCAGAAGATCAGTTCGACCAAAGGAACTCCATCGTCGCTCTCTGATTTCCCAAGTAACACCTTCTTTTCTTGATTGCAGAATATCTTTATCCGAGCTCTCCCCTATTGGGAGGTCTCCTGAGAATACCAATGTTACTGTGAGGTGTAATACAATCACCAACCCGGAGAGAAGACCATACAGTTTCCACCGTATTTCACCGCCGGTTTTTCCAGCCAGGGCAAGGGAAATGACACCGGCGATCCCGACAAAAACCGTACCGATTACCGGACCGATCCATTCCATCAGGATGTAGGCCGACAGAGCGGCGAGAGAAGCTCCAATCAAATCTCCGGCATAAAGGGCGGAGGTACTGGCCGGCCATGCATGAAAAAATCCGGACATCGCCATGCCTGCCAAAATGAAGGGTACAAGACTTGATAGAAGATATAGCGGGAAAGCCAGCGGAACGGCGATGACGGGCGAGATCAATCCGATCGCAGCCCAAACAGTCACCGAACCTACAGAGGTCAGAATAAAAAGAGCAATGTAGCGACGAATGGACACGGATTTCTGTGTTCGTCGATGAAAATAGAACAGCCCGCCTATCCCAAAGCCAAACATGACTAGCGACAGGATGGCAAAGGAGAAGTGGTAACTGAAAGCGACTGAGAATAGTCTCGTGAGAAAAATTTCATAGAGTATAACGGCCCCAGAGAGCATACCGATCGCCAAGGAACCTCTCGCTCGTGGATTTTGAATTACTTGTTCCATTGGAACCTCCGGTCCTTGCCGGCAACTCCGGCAAGTGTCAGTTGAATGTCATTGATATCTGCAGGTACATCTTCGAACCAAAGCTCTCCGGCTACATGGTGCCCTCCGGGAGGTGGCCCGATCCATTTAGCAGGTATCATTGTAGGTGTACCGTTCAGAGACAGCTCAACGATTTGATCAACATGGAAATTCAGATCGACCGTGTGGGTTTCGAAACTAATGTGGAATCCAAGACGGTTTTCCGCTTCTTTGGGAATCGGTGTTACCGATACGGCGACACCGTTGCTTGAATCGTAGCCTTCTGCCCATAGCTTGGCGTCGGTGTTATCCATTACCACCGGGTTCGTTACTGTTCCGGCGTATGATTCTTCTGGGAATGGGAAGGTTAATACAATGACCAGACTCGGTACTGCCAAAGCGGCGACGAATAATCTGAGATTGTTCCACCGTGCTCCAGTGATATGCGCCAAGCGGCTTTCCTGGGGAAGCACACCGTGCTCCTTCATCAACCTCAATTGACTGAGTATTCCGAATGAGTTGATGAACAGTGCTGCGATGATCATTGGCATTTGGAGCTGAATCAACAGACCGGAAATCAGGGAAATACCGAGGAAAGGAAGGAACAACGGCAGCAGGTGTGCGCAACAAGCCACCATCGAACCCAGGCTACCACCACCGGAAACCGCCAAAAGACTTCCGGCACCTGTCTTTCTCTTTTGGAGGACCTGTCGAGTATAGGAAAAAAGACCAATTTGAACGGCAAAGAGACTTCCAACCGCAAGTCCCCATGGCCACAGTCTTCTGATCTCTTCGACCGAACCTGAAACCAACGAAGCCAGATACAGGATCAGAATGTAGAGACCGTTGAATAGAACAAATCCAACAAATGCCGTACGAGATGCACGTCGGGCGAGACTTTTGGGAAAATCCGATAATTCTTTCATAAATGGAATCCTATACTTTAAGTACGTCGAAATGATTACGGGAATATTACAGGCAGATGACACTCTGCCTCTTTCTGTAAACTTCATTCAAAAAGGAATTACAATGAATATGGAAAGTTCATTGGAGGAACATGTATGGATCACGAACACCATGAGCATCACGATCACAATGATCACCACCGAATGATGATTTCGGATTTTCAGAAACGGTTTTTCGTCACTCTTGCCCTGACCGTTCCGGTATTGATCATGGACACTTTTGTTCAATCGGTTCTTGGTTTTTCTGTCTCGTTTCCGGGAATGAACTATGTTGTCTTCGCCATTGCGACAGTCATCTATATCTATGGAGGGTGGCCGTTCCTGTCAGGTCTAATCAACGAGATTAGAGCAAAGTTACCAGGGATGATGACATTGATCGGGCTGGCAATTTCTGTCGCTTATCTCTACAGTGTCGCCGTTACAGCGGGATTGGATGGTGTACCTTTCTATTGGGAATTGGCGACGCTCATCGTGATTATGCTGGCCGGTCATTGGATCGAGATGGCATCGGTTCTGGGAGCCTCGTCGGCTCTGGAGAAATTGGCCGCTCTGATGCCAGATACAGCTCACCGAGTTTCCATCGACGGATCAGTTGAAGATATACCTCTTTCGGCGGTCGCAAATGGAGACATCCTTTTGGTGAAACCAGGAGAGAAAGTTCCTTCCGACGGAATCCTGGCAGAAGGCAGCGGAACTGTCGATGAATCCATGCTTACCGGAGAATCACGACCGGTGCGAAAAAAAACAGGTGATCGACTCATCGGTGGTGCGGTAAACGGCGTGGGATCATTCCGGATATCTGTTTCCGCCTCTGGAGAAGAGTCCTACCTTTCTCAGGTGATCAAACTCGTACGGGAGGCCCAGGCCGTAAAAAGCCGCACTCAGGCTTTATCCGACAAGGCAGCATTCTGGCTGACTATCGTTGCCGTAACCGTCGGAATCTCTACTCTTGTCGCCTGGTTGATCGCCGGTCGCGGGCTCCAGTTTTCAATTACTCGAATGGCGACTGTGATGATTATCACATGTCCTCATGCTCTCGGCTTGGCCATACCTCTTGTTGTCTCGGTCTCAACAGCAAAATCTGCACAGAAAGGATTATTGATCCGAAATCGAACGGCTTTTGAGAATGCCAGAAAGATCACCACGGTGATCTTTGATAAAACGGGCACCTTAACGGTTGGTAGTTTTGAAGCCCGAACGATTCTTCCGGTCACTCCCTTCAGTGAGAATGACATTCTCAGTATGGCTGCCGGAGTTGAAGCTTCGTCGGAACACCCCATCGCCGAAGGAATCATGAAAGCGGCGAAGAACCGGAAAATAGAGGTTCCTGCAAGCTCAGAATTCGAAGCCCTGCCCGGCAAGGGGGCCAAGGCCGATATTGATGGAACAACCGTAATGGTCGTCAGTCCCGGCTGGCTGGAATCCGAACGTGTTGATATTCCCAAAGAATTGATTCTGACGGGTGCCGGAATGACCGTGGTCTATGTTGTCAAGGAACGAAATCTGGTCGGTGCAATCGGTTTATCGGACGCCTTGAGGCCTGAGTCCCGAGATGCAATACGGACATTACAAAAAAAGGGCATCAAGTGCTGGATGCTTACCGGAGACAACAAAGAGACAGCACAATCAGTCGCCGAGGAACTGGGTATGGACGGATGGTTTGCGGAAGTACTGCCTCATCAGAAAAAGGAGAAGGTTGAAGAACTCCAGAGAAACGGAGAGTATATTGCCATGACCGGTGATGGGGTGAACGACTCACCCGCTTTAGCCCAGGCTCAGGTCGGTATCGCTGTAGGATCCGGTACCGATGTCGCAGCCGCCAGCGCCGATATCATCCTGGTCAATTCCAATCCTCAGGATATTGTGTCGTTGGTGCTCTTTGGGGCCGCGACCTACCGGAAAATGATTCAGAATCTGATTTGGGCAACTGGGTACAATGTCCTGGCCATCCCACTTGCCGCCGGTGTTTTATACAATTACGGCGTCGTACTCTCCCCGGAAATCGGAGCCGTGTTAATGACCATTTCGACGGTTGTGGTGGCCATTAATGCACGACTTCTGAGAATGCCAAAAATGAAAATCGGATAAAAGCAGTCGAATGGGGAAAACACTGATTGTCGGCGGATATGGCAAGGTTGGTGGAATCATAACCGGTCTATTGTCAAAAACCATGCCGGGGAATATTGTAATTGCCGGCAGGAATAGAGATAGAGCGCATCAATGGGTTACAAGCAGGTCGCTGGAAACCGTTGTCTCCGTTCTCGATCTCTCAAGAAAAGGATTTAGGGATAGCCTCACCAACGATATAAAACGGGTGATAATGTGCGTAGACCAGGAGAATCCGGATTTTCCCTTGGAATGCATCGCCCGAGGGATCGACTATCTCGACATTACTGCATCATTCCCGATCTTCAATGCAATCAGGATGGCAAAATTCACCGCGAAAAGGACTGGCTGTATTGCCGTTCTCGGTAGCGGATTAGCGCCGGGACTGACGAACCTGATGGTGGCCGAAGGATGCCGTGAAGTCCCGAATCCGACTTCCGCCACAATCGACATTATTCTCAGTTTGAATAGTGATCATGGGAAGGCAGCGATAAATTGGATAGTGGATAAATTGTATATCCCATATTTTCCGGGCGGCGAAGGCAGAATACTGGTTCCCCCTTATTCGATACTGCATGACTTTACGGATGACTCTGGTCATACATTCGAGGCAGGCAATCTTGATTTTGCCGATCAGCATATGGTCATCCAATCTCTTGGTCTGAAATCCTGCACGACTTATCTCGGGTTTATATCACGTAGGCAAACCAGGATGTTGAACTGGGCCAGTCGTTGGAAGCTTCTCCATCTTCTGAAAGATCCAGTAATTCGGGGCGTCACGATCAAAGCCTTCGGCCGGCCCTCTACCCATGATGACTCTTTTACACTTCATACATGTTGCCTTTCAATTTGTTTTAACCAAATCCTTT
>JARGFR010000163.1 GCA_029210985.1 Spirochaetaceae bacterium
AAAGACCTTTCCCGGCGTGAAAGCGCTGGATGATGTGCGATTCGAGCTGAAAAGGGGCGGTATCCACGGTCTCATGGGTGAGAACGGAGCCGGAAAATCCACCTTCATCAAGATCATCACCGGTGTATATCAACCGGATGACGGCGAGATTTTCTTGGAAGGCGAACCGGTTCATTTTCACACTCCGAAGGATGCACAGCGAAACGGCGTGGCTGCGATATATCAGCATGTCACCTGCTATCCCGACCTGTCGGTGACGGAAAACATCTTCATGGGTCATGAGAAAACCAAGGGTTTTCCCCCCCGCATCGATTGGACCGCCATGAACTCCGCGGCTCAGGATCTGCTGGACCAGCTGGACGCGAACTTTCGTTCCCAGATTCGAATGGGCGATCTGTCTGTGGCCCGGCAGCAGATCGTGGAGATTGCCAAAGCCCTCTCGACTGAGGCGAAAATCATCATTATGGACGAGCCGACCGCCGCCCTGACTCAGCACGAGAGCGAAGAACTTTACCGCATCACCGAGTCGCTTCGGGACCGCGGTGTTTCGATCATCTTTATCTCTCATCGAATGGAGGATATCAAACGCCTGGCCGACCATGTCACCGTCTTCCGGGATTCCCGTTATATCGGTTCATGGCCCGTCGAGGAGACCACCCAAGACAAACTCATCGTCGCCATGGTGGGTCGGGAAATTACTCAGATGTACCCCCAGCGAAACAACGTGAAGGGCAAGGAATTGCTGAGGGTGGAAAACCTCACTCGAATCGGATACTTCCGGGACATCAGCTTCTCTCTCCAGAGAGGGGAGATTCTGGCCCTGACCGGCCTTGTGGGCGCCGGCCGGACAGAAGTCTGTGAAGCCATTTACGGCATCACACCCCTGGATTCCGGTTCAATCTATCTCGAAGGCAAACCTGTGACATGGAAAAATCCGGTGGAGGCCCAGGCCGACGGCTTGGCCTTCCTGCCGGAGGACAGGCAGAAGCAGGGCCTTATTCTGAATTGGGAAATCGGCAAGAACATCACGCTGCCGGCTCTTGATGAGTTTTCCGTCCATTCCTGGATGAACCAATCGAAGGAACGGAAAGAAGCCGGAAGACTGGCGACCAAACTCAATGTGAAAGCCAATAGTATCGATGCACTGGCCTCCACCCTCTCGGGTGGGAACCAACAGAAGGTGGTGTTCGCGAAGCTGCTGACCAACGAGCTCAAGCTCCTTGTTCTCGATGAGCCCACCAAGGGCGTGGACATCGGGGCAAAGGCCGCCATTTACGAGATTATCAAGTCTCTCGCGGAAGAGGGCTTCGGCATCATTCTTATTTCATCCGAGATGCCGGAAGTGCTGGGGATGAGCGATCGAATCGTCGTTATGAAGGAAGGTCATTTGACTGCCGAACTACGTACTCAAGACACAAATCAGGAAGAAATCTTGAATGCCGCCATGGTGGTTGAAACGCCGCGGCAGCAGTCGGCGGAGGGCGCCCATGGCTGAGAAACCGATGGGAGCCCGAGCCAAACTCTTTTCCAAGCCGGAACAGCTGCGTGAACTCGGCCTTCTTCTCTTTATTATCCTGATCGGGCTGGTGGTGCAGCTCCGGAATCCGGGATTCCTCTCCATCACCAATATCACGGCTCTATTCACCAACACAGCCATCCTGGGCATCCTGGCCGTGGGAATGATGCTGGTTTTGGTGACCCGGGGCATCGACCTTTCCATCGGCGCCATCATCGCCTTTTCGGGTATGACCACTGCCCTGACCGTGGCGCGATTTCCCGGCATGCCGCCCATACTCGCCATGGCCGAGGGAATTCTCATCGGTATGGTGTTCGGTTCCCTCTCGGGATTTCTGGTGGCATGGATGGACGTTCTTCCCATCATCGCCACGCTGGGCATGATGAACGTCGTCCGGGGACTCACCTACGTCGTTTCGGGAGGGCAGTGGGTCAGTTCCTATCAGATGTCCGCCGGCTTCAAGGGTCTCGCCACAGGGAAAATTCTGGGCATCAACAATCTCATCGTCATCGCCTTCGCTGTCTTTGTATTGGCTGCATTTTTCATCAACCATACAAGGACGGGGCGGCGTATCTACGCCGTTGGATCGAACCCTGAGGCCGCCGGAATTTCCGGTCTTCCCAGACGGCGGCTGGTTTTTTATGCCTACCTGATTATGGGAGGCCTGGCGGGACTCGCGGGTGTTCTCTGGGTGGCCAAATTCGCCTCGGCCCAGGGCAACACGGCCATCGGCTACGAACTGAACGTCATTGCCGCCTGTATCCTGGGGGGCGTCAGCATCGCCGGCGGCGTCGGTCGGATCTTCGGGCTCGTCCTGGGAACCGTCCTATTCGGAATCCTCAACAACGCCCTGCCCCTCATCAACGTCTCGCCGTTCTGGCAGATGGGAATACAGGGGCTTGTGATCCTTGCTGCAGTCATCACCAATGTCCTGGTAAGGCGGAACACAGAGCGTAATGCGCTGAGAAGGAGGGCCATATGACCGACGGCGCCGGAATCGGAATCGAAAAGGCCTGGTCCTGGAAAATCTTCTTTCTCCAATGGGAGTGGCTCCTGGTCCTGGTCCTTCTACTTGTTTTTATCGTAAACACGATAATTTCACCATATTTTCTCACCGTGTACTCCCTGGTGCAGACACCGGCCACATTTCTGGATAAGGCGTTTATCGTTTTTCCGATGATGCTGGTAATCATACTGGGACGGATCGATATTTCAGTGGGTTCCACTGTGGCCATTTCGGCGGTTGTGATGGCCATTGCCTACAACGCCGGGCTTCCGATGCCTCTGGCCATGGCGCTGTGTCTGGTGGTGGGAACGGCCGGCGGCGCCATCAACGGCATTCTGATGGTGAAGTTCAAAGAACTCTCATTCGTCATCGTCACCTTATCGACGATGATTATTTACCGGGGGATCGCCTACATCATACTCGGCGACCAGGCTTCCGGAGGATTCCCGGACTGGTACTCGTTCCTCGGGTGGGGTTCTGTGGCGGGAATACCCTTTATTTTCCTGGCGTTCATCGCCGTCGCCATTGTGTTCGGTATACTGCTGCACAAGACCAAGTTTGGTCGTACCGTCTACGGCATGGGCTTTAACTCCACCACCTGTGAATACTCGGGAATCGACACCAACCGTGTCACGCTCATCGTGTTTACCCTTGCAGGACTGATGGCTGCGGTGACGGCGCTGTTCCTCACCTCACGAATGGGCAGCACCAGGCCGAACGTGGCCATGGGCTACGAGTTGGAAGTCATCACCATGGTGGCTCTGGGAGGGGTGAGCACCAGCGGCGGTATCGGCAAGATCGGGGGACCGATACTGGCCGTCTTCATTATCGGATATTTGAGCTACGGCATGGGACTGGCCAACATCCAGGCGCCTGTCGTGCTCGTCGTCATAGGCTCCCTTCTGATTTTCTCAGTGCTGGCGATGAAGGTTCGAATATCCCCAAAAGTCAAGAAATCAGCCATGTAGCGTTGCTGCTGAGGTTGAGAATAAACGGAGGAGGTCTTTTTATGAAAAAGACAATTATGTTGATGATCGCGTTGGTGCTGATCTTGGCACCGGCCGGATTCCTGATGGCTGCCGGCGCCGAAGATGACGGTGTTGAACGCCATGCCTTCATCTTCAAGAACACCGGAAATCCTTACGGCGACAAGCAGATGCAGGGTTTCGCCGATGGTATCGAAGAGATGGGTTTTGAGGCCATCACCCGGGCACCGGACCAGCCCACGGCCGAAGCTCAGATTCAGATTATTGAACAGCTCATCGCTCAAAAAGTGGACTCCATCAGCATTACCGGAAATGACTATGACGCTCTGGAGCCCGCGCTCAAGAAAGCCAAGGATGCCGGAATAGCCGTCCTGTCGGCGGATTCCGCCGTGAATCCGGCAAGTCGGATCACTCATATCAACCAAGCCGATTCCGAGATGATCGGACGGACCTTGATTCAAGCCGCGTACGACATGGCCGGAGGCGCCGGAGAGATCGCGATTCTTTCAGCCACCAGTCAGGCATCCAACCAGAATCTCTGGATTGAATGGATGAAGAAAGAGCTCGAGGAGAATGCCTCCAAGTACGCCGATCTGAAACTCGTTCGCATTGCCTACGGCGACGATCTCCGGGACAAGTCCGTCAGTGAAACAGAAGCTCTGCTCCAGAGCTTCCCCAATCTCAAAGTCATCATTGCTCCCACCACCGTGGGCATCGCTGCCGCGGGCAGAGTCATCACCGATCGAGGACTGATCGGTCAGATTGATGTCACCGGTCTGGGACTGCCGTCTGAAATGGCCGAGTACATCGAAAACGGTTCCTGCCCCTACATGTTCCTGTGGAACCCCATCGATGTCGGTTATCTGACGGCCTATGCGGCAGTCGCCGCTGCTCATGGCGAACTGAAAGGTACGGTCGGCGAAACTTTCTCGGCATCACGTCTGGGTGAGTTCACCGTTGTCAAAGCCAGTGACGGCGGCACCGAAGTTCTTCTCGGCGCGCCCTTCAAGTTCGATCCTTCAAACATCGGCGAATGGAAGACTGTTTACTAGACTGTTAGCAGCCTGTCGGTGATTGCCGACTGAGACGCCGCCTCCGTTTTCTGGGGCGGCGTTTTTAGCTGATTCAGGAAACAGACGATTATTAATGTTTTAATTTAGAGCCGATAGTCATTTTTCCGTGAGGGTGATTTGCCCTGAAATCGGCCATTATCACGGGTGCCGGCGGGTTCATCGGCGGCTATGTCGTCAGGGAATTTGTTGAGTCCGGCTGGCATGTTGTGTGCGTCGTTCACCATCGCATCCCAATCTACCTGCAGTCTCTTGCAGATATGGGTAAAGTGTCGCTTATAAGAGCCGACTTGACCGAACGCGGGAGTTTTGCCGCCGCTGAGCTCGGCGGCCGTGAAAATTGTGACGCTCTGATTCATTGTGCGGCAAAAGTCTGCGATGTCGGACGGGATGTGCATTATCGGAATACTAATTACGATGCTGTTCGCGAACTCGCTTTCTGGTGCGCCGACAAGAGCCGATGCCGGTTCGTCTTCGTCTCCACTACCGATGTCTACGGCTTCATCGACGGTCAAGGGGCGTCGGAAGAAGAGCTCTCCTACGCCGAGGGCCGTTTAAATCCATATCAGAAGTACAAGATCCTCTCGGAAAAGGCGATTAAGGGGATTCTTCCAAATGACCGGTGGGTCATCATTCGCCCGGGATCGGTTTGGGGTTCGGGTGACCAACTGGTAGGGTCCAGAATCGTTCGGTTTCTCGAATCCTCACCCCTCATCGTGTGTTTCGGACCCTATCGTGGGCGAAATCGCTGGCCCTTATCCCACGTCCGAAATGTGGCCGCGGCGATTCGCCTGTCCGCGGAGGATTCTCAAATTACGGGTAAGGCCGTGACTGTGGTGGATAGTGAACGAAGTGACGTCAAAGAGGTCTTTCAGATGTTTGTATCGCTATATCTGCCGGGCAGGAAGCTGAGATCTCTCTCTTCCATGCTGGCTGTTTTTACCGATTATCTCCATGAACGTGTGGACTTGCCGCCTTCTTGACCGTCACGGACGAAAGCCGGTGACTAAGGAGGAGGGTATGCGAGAATTGAGGCTTACGGAAGAACTTACCTCCACCGAAACTCAACTCCAATGGACCGCACCGCCCTGACTTGATTTACCGTATTTTCTGTTCACGGATGGAGTACCATCGAATGAGTGATGGGGAACAGAACACAGTCAGGCGATTCCAACACGCTCTGCAGAACAGACATATTCGTCACGATGATACTCGCTCTGGTCTTCCTGCTCTATTTTACTTATGTTCTGGCAGATCATTTTACATCACCCCCTTCGCCGGGCATCAGTCGGGAGCTGCTAATCGGAGAGGTGGAGATGGCGCCTTATGGGGTGTTCCGGGATCGTATTGCATCGTTCGCCGGTTCGGAAGCCGGAACACTGACTGTCGCTGCGGTAGATGGTACATCGATGCGTTTTTTTCCCCGGATGACCTGGGACAGTTACGCTCGGATGATGAATTTGACATCGACCTATCCACCGATTCGCGGATTGCCGGCTACGCGCGCAACGACGGCGCTCTCTGCCTGTTCGCGGGCGGTCGGGACCTCCGGTGCTTCGTCATTGACCCTTCTGGTGACAGTGTGACCGAAGAGGTCCTGCTGCCGGGGATCAAAGACTTCGTCGGCAGCGGCCGGATGCTCCTGGCCTATGGATCCGAAGGCCTTTGGGGTTGGAATGACAACCTGGACGTCCGTGTCGGGCCTATTGTGGAAACAGATATCGAGAGATCCGCTGCGGCCCGGTACGATGACGGCTTGCTGGCGGCCCTCGTCCAGACCCGGGGCACCGACCACTTTGATGTCCGTCTACTCGGATTCGATATCGATTTCAATATCACCAGCGATCGTTTCCTTTTCCAGGGTACCAACGACGATCGTTTTCGCCGGCTGAGGGATATCCGCGTCCAGGACGGCACGGTTTTTCTGCTGTTCACACGACGAGACAACAAGTACGGACAAAACGAAATCACCGTGCTCCAAATACCCCAAGACTCGGATGGAAAAATCCGGGAGTATCAGAGCCGGGTCCCGCTTCGCAACGGGCGTTTTCAGTTCGTCGATTATTCCGGCGACGCGCCGCCCCCGTTCCTCTTTCGATGGAACACCGTATTCGGCAGCAACCTGGCTTTGGGAACCTGGACCGACGATATTGATCGGTCCCGGATGGATGCCGCACCCCTGACAAAAACCCGGCCGCTCAGTGTTCTTGATGCGTTCCTGGATGTCGGACCGAATCGGATTCTCGTCTTTTCCGACATCGTTGAGAATCGACGTACGATTTTTTTCGCATCGCACAATCCCAATCTTGTGGCTTCAACCACACAATGGTTCCGGGCCGACTGGGGCGGGGTAATCAGCACGGTGTTGCTCCACGGAATCCTGGCATAGTTTTTCGGTGTTGTTGCATTCATGGTTGCCGCATCACCGGCGCTCCTGCTGGTCTACATCCTCGACCGTATCCGTTTCACTTCCCGATATCGTAAGCTGATACTCACCGCCGCCGGAATGTTTGTGTACACAGGATTTCTGCTGTTTGTCACCCGCTACTTTCTGTCAGGCACTATGAGAGGGCGATTCACGGCTCCGGGAATCGGAGAGGCGCCGATGGTCTACTGGTTTGTCTCGGCATTAAGTGTATTGAGTTATCTGCTCTCGCTGCCCCGGTATTCCTATTCCGCCGTTTCCCGAGATCCTGCGACGATTGCTCTCGTCCGGGTTCTCGCCCTAAATATGGTGCTGTATTCCATGGGATTTATGATTTAGACGTCTTCATGACCGAAGAAGTTCCAGCAGATCGGCGAACCCGTCCAGGCTCTCTTTCATGCCTCCCGGGCGGCAGACTTCTTTCCATAGAATCGCATATACAGCCATAAGCTGTTCCAAACGATCGGCGAGGTTGCCGCGCAACACAGAGGGCAGCTCTTCGATATTATGGTTCTTGGATGAATAAAAAGGTTCGGACAAATCAGCAGCGAATCCCATCAATCGGGCGGTGAATCCTAATTGACGTCTCCATACATCTCCGTCGGAATTCTGTAATTCGGATTGAGCCGCTTGGGCGATTTCCCGCGCCCGTCCCAAGCCGCCCATGGCGATTTGACGGTAGTGTTCTCGATAGTACGGGTACTCATGATCCAACAGGGGAATAGCGAGAAAGCTGATATTGTGCATTTTTACAGGGTTTTCTTTATAGAGGTTGCCCAATTTGAGGAGCCAT
>JARGFR010000164.1 GCA_029210985.1 Spirochaetaceae bacterium
GAAGTGATTGCCGAGGGAGAATATCAGCTGATTAAACTGAATTTTCCCAACGGGGACATGGTGGGTCACACCGGTGTTTTCCAGGCTGTTCTTTCGTCGTTGGAAGCCATGGATCTGCAGATTGGACGGATTCAAAAGGCTGTGGAAAAAGCCGGCGGAATTTTCATCCTGACCGCGGATCACGGCAATTCCGACGATATGTTCGAGCACAAGAACGGCAAAACGGTCTACAAGGAGAACGGGAAACCCAAGGCGAAAACCTCGCATTCCCTTAACCCTGTGCCGTTCTTGATTTACGACCCCTCCTATAACGGCGAGTATCCGCAGACTCTGGTTGAGGGATTGGGCATCAGCTCGATTGCGGCCACCTGCATCAATCTTCTCGGCTACCGGCCGCCTGAGGATTACGATCCGAGTATTATCAGTTTTTCATGAGCTTTCGAAGGCGCCGTCGGTTCTTACCTTCGGCGCTTTCGATCAATGTTTCGAGGAGTTCCGTTCGGGATTCCGCCGACAAAGGCTTCAGAAGCACTTTCGCCTCATCAATAGAACCTTTTGAGGCCGATACGGCCCATCCCGAAGCACCGATCCAGCTCAGAACTCGCTTTCGAGAACTCTCATCGATGGAATTCCAGGCAAGCAGAAAGGATTCTCCCAGTTTGGGGCCGGCGATGGATGCGGCGGTTTTTAAACTCGATATGGTAGTGAATCCGTCGGTCAGGAGTTCCGCTCCGACTTCATCCACTCCTTCTTCCAGAAGGTTTCCGATATTCTGATTGTCCAATTCTTCGACGTTGTCCAGAATGCATTTGGCCAAAGCGGCTCCGCCGGCATCCCGTACGCCTCGGATTATGATGTCCCGATCCTGATCGGATTCATCCAGCCGGAGATAGAATGCAATTTCCTCACAGCCGTTCCCTGAGGGTATTGACGCCAGAGCTCGGGCGCACACTCGCCGTACTCTGGGAACCGTGTCTGTGAGCAGGGGAGAAATGAGAGACGCGGCCCGCTCCGGTGTCAATGTCGCCAGAGCCGCCGCCGCGCAGCCCCGAACATCCGGGTCAACAGAGGTCAGTCCATCGATGATTCTGTCTGTCCAGTCCGTCCAGTGGCCAAATCGGGCCATGTCGAACAGTACACAGGAAGAGATATCTTTTTCCGGAGGAGGGAAGGCCATCTCAACAGATCTCTTGAATGTTTTGTCATCCAGTGGCAAATCGGAAATACGCTTCCGCCGAACCTCTTCCTGCGGGTCGTATGCTTTCATTACGATTTGTTCGATCTCATATATCGAAGGCTGATGAACTTTCTTCGTCACATTCTTCTTATCTCGGATACGTGTTATCTCCCGAACCAGATCTTGCCTGTTCGCTTTTTCAGAGAGCTGCAGGGCCCATTCCAACTTGTCTTCAGGGATTGTCTTGACTGTCAGAAACTCGACGATACCGAGTTCGGCCGCTCTTTCCAGGATTTTTTTCGAATCGCTGCCGCCCCGTGAGAACAAGTTGGTCAGTGTACCCCATTGAAGTAGTCTCCTGGCCGCACGGTAGGGGGCTTCGGGATCTTTTGATGCAAGAAGGAGCGACTCGGCCCTCTCTTCATCAATTCTCGTATGTCCGTCCAGAGCGTCGAGCAGCAGCATCTTGGATAAATCGGGAAGACCGTCAAAATCAACCGAATACATATCCGCGAAGGATAGTGCCAATCTCCTTCCGGCGGCGGCACGGACACGGGTGTCAGGATCCTCCCGAATAAGCCGGATCAGCTGATTGTAGAGTCGTGTTCTGTCGACTCCCGGAGCGACAAAACGAGCCGCATCGGACCGTATTCTCGCCACCGAATCGGACAGCCCTTTGTGAAGCTGAGCGTCTTCCACGGCTCCCATCAGACTCTCGAGCAGGACGATGCGGCTGAGACGACGGATTGAAGCCACCGGAGAGTCAGTTTTCTCGCGCAAATCAGCTTCGGGTAAATCCAAGGCAACGGCGGCTTTTCTCAACAGCTGTGCATCAGGCATATCGCCGAGTCTGCTATCCAGCGCGCTCCAGGCGGCCTCTTCCCCAAACTGCGAAACAACTTCCTTGAAGTCTCTGCCGGGCTTTCTGCTGTCCAGAGCTCTCACCACGGCGTCGGCGACTTCGGTATATTCCATCTTCAAAGATTAGATGATTCTCTCGACGGTTTCCAGCCAACCGTTGTAAAGAGATTCGCGTTTGGCGTTATCCATCGTCGGTTGGAAAACGGTGTCCGTCACCACCAAATCGGATAATTCATCAGGGTCGGACCACATGCCCGCGCCCAGTCCCGCCATCAACGCGGCACCGAGAGCGGTGACTTCCACCGAGGAGGGACGTTCGACAGGTATGCCGAGGATATCGGCCTGGAACTTCATCAGGATATCACTTCGGGTGACCCCTCCATCGACTCTCATCCTATGCAGTGTTCGTCCCGAATCTTTAATCATGACGTCGATGACGTCCCGGCTTCTGTAGGCAATCGCCTCCAGAAATGCCCGACAGACATGAGACTTTTTTGTCGCCCGTGTCAGCCCGGTCAGCGCGCCTCTGGATCCGCTGGTCCACCAGGGAGTTCCGAGTCCTTGAAACGCGGGTATCAAATACAGTCCGCCGGAGTCCTCAACCTCTTCGGCCAGCCGGTCAATTTCTTTATAATCTTTCACCAGCTCCAAATCGTTGCGCAGCCACTGCAGCATGGCGCCGGCCATAAAAACGCTGCCTTCCAAGGCATATGTCAGTTTGCCGGCCATGCCCCATGCGACGGTGGACAGAAGTCCGCCCTTTGAAGCCACCGGTTTGTCTCCGACGTTCATCACCATGAAGCATCCGGTTCCGTATGTGTTTTTTACATCTCCCGGATTAAAGGCGCGATGACCGAAAAGAGCGGCGTACTGATCGCCGGCGATACCGGTAATCGGCAGGGGCTTTCCGAACAGTTCGGACCCGGCGACGCCGAAATGTCCCACCGAAGGGCGGATTTGGGGAAGCATCGCGGCGGGGACGCCGAGAATTTCCATCATCTGTGAATCCCATTCCCCGGTGCCGAGATTCATCAGCATCGTACGGGATGCGTTGGACACGTCCGTCGCATGGACTTGTCCGCCGGTCAGGTTCCACAGAAGCCAGGTGTCCACGGTTCCAAAAAGGATTTCTCCTTTACGTGCCCGCTCTTCCAGTCCGGGATTTTCATCCAATATCCATCGAATTTTGGTGCCTGAAAAATACGGATCCAATACCAGGCCCGTTCGTTCCCGGACCGTCTCCTCGTAACCGGCTTCCTTGAGGCGTTTGCAGATGTCGGTACTGCGGCGGCATTGCCAGACAACGGCGCGTGACACGGGTTTGCCTGTCGACTTTTCCCAGATAACGGTGGTTTCTCTTTGATTGGTGATGCCGATGGCTTCGATGTTTCTGCTGCCGTCGGGAAGCATGTCAATGGCTTCTCCGGCCACCTTAATCTGCGTTTCCCAGATTTCCATGGCATCGTGTTCCACCCAGGATTCCTGAGGCGTATATTGGGTGAATTCCTGTTGTGCGGATGTCACGACGGCGCCGTTCATATCGAATACGATGGCGCGTGAACTGGTGGTTCCTTGGTCAAGTGAGAGTATATATCGGTTCATGTATTCATTATCCCGTTCAAAAGGCGGGTTGTCGATAAAAAATCAATTGAGAAAATCACGTGGATGACAAGGCTGAACCAACGTATAATGATGTATATGACAAAAATACCCGTACTGCCGGGAGTTTGGTGGGTTGAAATTCCCGAATCTGATCTTCGCATTCTCTGCGGAGCTCCGATGGACATCATTAAACATCTGATGCGCAAAGGTCTTGTGAAAAAAATAGTGGACGACGGCGTCGAATTTGAAACCGGTCCGAACGCCATTCTGCTCTCCGACGTACAGATACAGCAAGGACGCTTCTGGAATCTCGCGGAGTTTCCCGTACTGCATATGCTCTACCGGCAAGGTATGGCCATCCCAAAACATCCGGGCAATACGGGTCGAAAACCCCTGCTTATCGGTTTAAGTGATCGAGCCGAGGGCGTCATCTCCTACATCCATCGAGGCACCTACGGATTGGTGAATAAGAAGGAAATGGCGGAGGCCGGTGTACCAGAACGTGACATGGACGACCTCTGGGGCCTGAAATTGAAATTCGCATCCGGCGCCATCAAGTCCCCTCATGAACTTATCGACGTCATTCCCGTTGTTGATGGATCCGCCGGCCTGCCGGATGGAGTCTCTCTGGAACGTCTGGGACCGAACCGATATCGATTTACCAAGAAGGGTCAGCAAGCCGAAATCGATATGAATTTGGGCTTCGGTGAAGACTGGACGGCGTCCTACACCCTGAATGCGACAAGAAACGAGGTTGGTTATTTTTCCATTACACATATAGGTGAGGGGAACGGCTGGAATCCTGAACGGCCATGTATGGGCAGCATGATCACCTACCGCGGACATCGATATCTGATCGATGCCGGACCGGGCATCGACTATTCCCTGGACGTATTGGGCATTGACGTCTCGGAAATTGACGGTGTGTTCGTCACCCATGTCCATGACGATCATTTCGCGGGTCTGACAAGTCTGCTTCGGGGTGACCGGAAACGAAAATTATTTGCCACCGGACCGGTCTTGGCGACAGTTCGCCTAAAATGTGCGGCGATATTGGAACGGGAACCGGATTTTCTCGATCATCTCGTTGAGATCGTTCTGCTGGAAGAGGATGTCTGGAACGACATCGGCGGACTGGAGGTGCGGCCCACCACCTCACCACATCCCCTGGAAACGACAATCATGTTCTTCAGGGTTCTCTGGGAAGGCGGATACCGGTCCTATGCCCACCTGGCCGACATCATCTCGAAAAAAGTTCTCACCAGTTTTATTGCCCCGGACGGCATAACGGAAAAATTTCGGGACAGGGTGTTCGATGAATATCATCGGATGGCGGATGTTAAAAAAATCGATGCCGGGCGAGGTTTGATTCACGGCGCCGCCGAGGATTTCACCGACGATCCCTCCACGAGGCTCATTCTCAGCCATACCGAAGGGCCTTTGAGCGAAGAAGAAAAGGACGTCGGCGCCAGCGTCTCTTTCGGGCAGGTGGATATACTGATTCCCGATCGAGGCGACAGACTGCGGGAACAGGCAAAGATGCTTCTGCTGCAGAGCGTCTCCGGAATGGCCGGAGAGGATACCGATCGGCTTCTCAACGGAACGGTGGAAAGTTTTCAGCCCGGATCCCCTTTGGTGAAGAAAGGTGCGATTCCCGAGCACCTCCTGCTCGTCATCACAGGAACGGTGGACGTGATTGCCGTCGATAGCCATGCCGCGCCGAGATTCGCGGCCGGCAGTCTGATCGGAGAGGTCGAATTCTTGAACCGCACTCCCGCCCGGACGTCTTATCGATCCAGAAATCATGTCCGTGCTCTCAGAATACCTGCGGATATTTATGTTCATGCTCTGCGGAAGGCGAAAATACTGGATCAGCGGGTGACGACGCTGGAAAATAGGGAAATCCTGACTCAAGGCGTTTTTCCGGGACATGTCGTCTCATGTCCAAGATTGGATGACCTGGCGCGGGCCCTGGTCCGTGAAACCTGGAAGAAACGAAAGAATATCAAGATCGATCCGGACACTCTCTACATCGTTTTGGACGGCAGCATTCATCATGCACAAAACGAAGCTCCCATATCGGGCATCATCAATGTCGCGGGTGTGATACCATTTTTGGACGATGACGAGCCCGGACCCTTCAAGGTGGAAGAATCGGCGACGATTGCCGCCCTCCCGGGTGGTCTTATCCGAGATATACCTGTATTGTGCTGGACCCTCGCGGAATTTGCGACAATCTCTTGACGACGGGATAAGCTCATGACAAAGTGACATCCGATGTCGTGCGGGGAAGTGGGGTGAAAATCCCCCGCGGTGCCGCCACTGTGAATCCGGAATCGATGACGGGAATCATGAGATGCCTGTCCATTCGATCCGAAAGTCAGGAAACCACTCGACATCCATAGTCTCATTATGCGGGCATACGAGCATATGCCGGGGAGTTAAAATGAAGTTTCCTGTGTTCATCCTGATTTTATGCGCCGTTGTTATTCCGTTGACCGCCGGCGGCGTGGACGAGACGTCCTCCGCAGCCAATATCATCATCACCGACTATTTCGATAGGGAAATACGATTGAACGGCCCGGCGATGAGCATCGTTTCACTGTCTCCGGGAATTACCGAAACCGTTTTCGCCTTGGGTTACGGTGACAGGCTCATCGGACGGACCTCTTTCTGTGATTATCCTCCCGAGGCGATGTCGATTCCCGAAGTCGGGAGTCTGACCGAACCGAATGTGGAGATTATCGCGGCTTTGGATCCGGATATCGTCATCGCTTCAACTCATTTCCCTGAAGAGGCATTGAAAAAGCTCGAGAATGCGGGACTCAATATCGCGGTCCTAATGGGTCAGGAATCGTTTCAAGGAGCCTATGATGGAGTGATCCGACCGGTTTCCACATTGCTGGGAGACTCGGAAGCCGGTGAACAGCTTGTCTCCGATATGGAAGCGACATTTCTTCGCGCCCGAGAGATAGCGATGAAACGAACAGCGAAACCTAAAATATATTATGTGGTCGGTTTTGGAGACGGAGGGGACTGGACGGCCGGCGGTGACACTTTTATCAGTGAAATGATCCATATGGCCGGAGGAGAGAACATCGCAGCGGACGTGAAGGGATGGTCGTACAGTCTGGAAGCTCTTGTTGATAAAGATCCGGATATCATACTTGTACCATCCTGGGCCTTGGATATTTTTCCGTCCACCCCTATTTACAATGAGCTCAGGGCCGTCCGAAACGGACATGTCTTTGCCGTCGACGAGAACGCCATCGTCCGACAGGGCCCTCGACTCGCCGAGGGCTATGAAAATCTCGTAAATATCATCGGATCGGTCGATTGAAAGCCAAACGCCGCCTGGAATGGCTTCTCGGCCCGGCTGTCTTGGCTGCTCTGATTCTTCTTTCCATCGGTATCGGATCGGTCCGAATCTCCATCGGCGATGTCCTGGCCGTCCTTTTCGGCAGAGAGGGTGACTTCCCGGATACGTGGATTATGATAATCCAGCGGATTCGCCTTCCCCGGACATTGGCCGCCGCCATGGTGGGAGGCGTTCTCGCTACAGGAGGTGTGGCCTGCCAGGGCTTGTTCCGAAATCCGCTGTCGGAACCGTATCTTCTGGGCATCAGCTCCGGAGCGGCGCTGGGAGCCGCATTCGCCATTGTTCTGGCGCCTGCCGGAGCCGGTGCCGGTTTGGGCGTCATCGGACTATCCGCCTTTATCGGAGCTTTAACCGTCACATTCGCGGCGTTCATGGCTGCCGGGCGGGGGGCGTTTCGTCTCCCTTCCACTCTGCTGCTCTCGGGAATCGCCATCGCATTTCTCTGTCAAGCGGTCATCTGGATGCTGATGACTCTGCATCGGGAGCACGTGGAGCGGATTACGTTCTGGACTCTCGGCAGCCTGGCATCGGCGGGTTGGTCGAAGGTGGCATGGCTGACAGCCATCACACTCCCGGCTACGGTCGTGCTGGCATCCATGGGTCGGGTGATGGATGTCCTCTCCACCGGCCATGACAGCGCCTACGGCCTGGGTTTGCGCCCTGAGCGGGCCGCGGTTATCATCCTGGGCGTGACGGCCCTTGGAACCGCGGCCGCGGTTTCAGTTTCCGGGAGCATCGGATTTGTCGGACTCATGGTGCCTCATATC
>JARGFR010000165.1 GCA_029210985.1 Spirochaetaceae bacterium
CTTTTCCTTCAGCCAACCCTCGATGTCACTCAGGTAGATATCAAGGGGATGAGCAACGGTTAGATTCTCCTCTCCATCGTCATTTCGCAGCGACTTGAGAATCTCACTTTCGCCCGGGAGGCTCTCCCGTGAGTCCAGCCAATTCCATCTCGTTGCGACCTCTCGTATATTGCGAACAGTGGACCGGTGGATACCTGTTTCACGATTGATTTCCCGGATGGATTGACCCGCTCTCAAACGGCGAATCACCTCACTCTTCTCGGTCATGGTGCGCCTCCTCGGCATGTTGTCCCTCCTGGTGATGTAATGCCCAAGAGAGTATCAGGATGATGAGAAGGGGTGGTACAGTTCGACTGCCGTATGGTGGTACAGTTCAGGCGCCGACTACCCGGTACAGTTCGACTGCCGACCCCGGGTCAGTTGCGGTGCCGGATAACAGCGCCTACATAGGATATGTTTTCAAATGTATGAAGTACGAATAGACGACCTTCCGGAACAGGTTTATCAAAGAATAAAAGAAATGATTCTCGAAGGAGAGCTTTCCGCAGGTCAGAAATTGGTGCAGGAAGAGTTGGCTGCACAGCTTGGAGTTTCACGTACTCCCCTGCTGACGGCGTTTCGCAAGCTCGAAAAAGAAATGCTTGTGCAGCTCATACCCAGAAGAGGAGCGTTTGTACGGGAGAATACGGATGACGATCTGCTTCATATCTTCGACATCCGCCTGAAGATTGAACCTCTGGCCGCCAGGGATGCCACCGCCGCCATGACCGATGAGGGACTGTCCATTATCAGTGAAAAACATGACCGTTTCGCAGAGGCCGTGGAAGCCGGTGATCGAATCCGATACCGCCGGGCAGACTATGATTTTCATTATGCCATCATGGAACAGTCCGGGAATCCCTTCATTCCTTTGATGCTCAGTTCCGTCAATCTCATCAGTATTTCCAATGTTTCCGGACTCGTAACTGATCCGAAGGTCAGCCTGGAAGGGCATAAGTCCATACTCGCGGCAATAAAATCACGCAATCCCGATGCGGCTGAAGAAGCAATGGCCTATCATCTCAACCTCTCCAGGAATACACTTCTTAAACATAGGAATGATGGATGAGCATTATACGTAAAGGCGCTCTAACCGAAATCGTCTACGAACGAATTACCCAGATGCTGTATGACGGACTGTTCCCCCCCGGAACACCGATGACACGAAAGGAACTCGCGGAAAAATTGAGCGTCAGTCCGACACCGGTGGGAGAAGCCCTTGCCCGACTCGTTGGAGAGGGAATCGTCGAACAGACGGAAAAATCTATCTATCAGGTAAAGGAATTCAGTCACAAGAATCTGGAATCTCTTTATGCCATGCGGGCGGGTCTGGAAGGAATTGCCGTTCGCCTATGCACAGAGAATGCGGCAGATATTGTCATTGACGAAATATGTTCGAGTTTTGACGGGCTTCTGGAGAAATCCGCGGCGGATCTGGATATTCATGCCTACATGAATGCAGATCAGAGGTTCCACAGAAAAATTGTCCGATTCTGTGACAATCCTTACATCATCAATTACAACAAAAGCTATGAATTCATGCTCCGAAGTTATCAGAAGGGTCTTCTCAGACGCCCCGAGGAAACAATAGAGGAGCACCGATCCATCATTGTGGCCATCAAATTCCGGGACGGTGTCGCCGCACAGCAGAAAATGACTGAACACCACTTGGCAACCTGCAGAGTCATTCGCCGAATGATGAGCGAGGAGGACGGAAAAACCGGCAGTTAAATGCCGGTATCGGGGTCATCCTTGACTGGTTGAAACACCTGATTTTCTTCATTCTCGGATGTTCTGAATGCTGAAAGGATTTCGTTCATTTCTTCCCCGGCGGCCTGAGTGGATTCGCCGGCCTTTTTCAGTTCTGCCAAAGCTTGACTGACTCTCGAACTCTCAATCGTGACATCTTGCATACGAATCAGCACCGTTGCGGACAGCTCTCCTATGGCACGCATGCCTTCATCAACGCCACGGACTTTTCGACGAATATCCTCCAGATCGGAATTCACTTCATTCGTGGATTGGTGGACATCCCTCGAACCTTCAAGGATTTCACCGGAACTCAACGCCACCTCACCCATAATTCGTGTGATGTCCTCAAGAGATTCCGCGGTTCCGTTCACCGCATCGCCAATGTCGTTGAACGCACTCAATGTCATGTTGCTCGACTCATCAGCCTTGCCTATGCCGACCAGCAAATCATCGATGGTTTTGGCTATAGCCGAAGCATTTTCTGAAGACGATTCTGCGAGCTTTCGGATTTCCTCGGCAACCACGGCAAATCCCCGCCCCGAATCACCGGCATGGGCGGCTTCTATCGCCGCGTTCATGGACAGAAGGTTCGTTCGGGAAGCGATGTCATTGATGATTTCCGAAACACTTCTCAATTTTGTGAGCTCCGTGCTGATGCCGGTGACAACCTTATGGGTCTGCCCAACAGCTTCGCGTCCGCTCCCGGTGACTTCGACCAGCCTGGTCACCTGATCCGCCCTTTCAGTGGCCAAACGACTGACATTGGCAATGGTAGAGGATATTTCTTCCACAGCCGCTGTTGATTGCTCGACAGCCGAAACCTGCCGCCCGATTTGATTTTCCTGTCTCTCAAGACTTTCAGTCACTTCCGAAAGGGCAGCCAAACCTTCACGGATTTTCTCGTCGAGCAGGGAGAAGTTCTCTTTGACTTCATTCACCTCATGATTGATTTTCAACACCGCATCATCGGATTCCACTGTCCGGTGCTGTAATTGATCACCTAAAGAACGGTTGTTTCTGGACATATCCTTGACGTTGGCGATAGTCTCGACAAGAACCCTTCCGAAGGAGTTCAGGTGCCCGGCCAGAGTCCCTGTTTCGTCGCTGGAATCCAAAACCACCCGTGCGGTCAGATCCTTACTCGCCATTCTGCTGTAGGCCTCCTCCACAAGCTTGAGTCTACGGCCCAATCGGGATGCAAAACCCAGCACCAAAGCTAAACTGAGAACAAGCCCCGCGGAGGCAAGGCCGATCGTGGTCAATAGAGACCTTCTCTCAATCACCTCGACTCGTTCTTCGAGAATTTTCGGTAGCGCGGCGACGTGGCGGGTCATCAGATTGCTGACCATACGCAAACTGATAATTTTTGTCTGAAAATCCCGGAGAACCATCACATCTCCGACAGAAAGGCCCGTATCAAACGCAACAGTGCTCATGCTGGCGTTATCCGGCAAATTACGCAGGATTTCCATATTCTTTACGTCGGTCAGCCACGCCTCGATATCCACCAAATGGCTGGAAAGGAGATTCCATTGATCGGCGATATTCTTCAGCCCTTTCGCTGTATCAGGATAGGTCTGCAGAATCTCATTTTGAATCAATAAATCAACTTCCCGCGAAAAATCCACTCTAAGGGGTGCCCATTCACCGTTGTAGTAAGCGAGTGGATTCTCATCCAGGAGGAGCATTCCTGTAGAGAGATCCAGAGATCTCCACAAAGCTTGAACTTCAACGGCTTTCAAGCTTTCGCCCCGCAGATCGGTCAGTTTTCTATTCTCCATCCACTGAAAAAACTGCGCGGAGGACATGATGACGGCGGCGGCGATAAAGACTAAGGACAGTTGATCTCGAATTTTCATGAAAACGACCCTTTACGTAGAGGTATTGGCGGCCAAGTTCGCCGTATGGGCATCATATCGGATTATGGAATCCAGATGTGTGATTTTTTCGTGTACCAAGTCAGGCCCAATTGAATCGATAAAGCAGTACACCAATCAGGCCGGTTGTCAGCGCTGATGCAATAGTGGTGAGAGTGACGATAGCCGCGCCGCGGGCCCCGTCATGTCCCAGTGATTTGGACACAACAAAGAAAGACACCGCCGTCGGCGTGGCGAAACCGATGATGACGGTGCCTGTCCACTCCGGTGTCAGACCGGCGAGTCTTGAGGCAAACAAGGCCAAAGCCGGCATTAAAATCAATTTGATCAACGCCGCTCCGGCAGGCTCTGTCCATCCGTCGGGGTCTTTGGTGAACTCCAGGCTGCCGCCGATGGCAATTAGGGCGAGAGGTAGACTTGCACGACCGAGAATACCCAGAATATCGATGGCAAAGGTGGGAACCGGAACTGCAATGAGTTTAACGGCAACACCGATAATAATCGTGATGATGAGCGGATTGAACAGCAGACGGCGGCCTAAACCGCCGTTCCGCCAGTTTCCCATCAATGCATAACCCAAGGGTGTGTTTAAAGGAAGGATTAGAGCCGAATAGATGGTGGCCCGGGCCAGACCCTCTTCTCCGTAGATAGCCTCACCGAGAGCGTATCCAATGATGGCGACATTGCCCCAGGCCGATCCGGCGGTAAAAAAACCTCGGCTCCGGGGTTTGACACCGCTGATCGTCGCTATCAACCATGCCGCCGATCCTCCGACAAAAAGGGTTCCCCAGATGACAAACAGGATTCGGAACGACAAAAAAGAGGAAAAGTCGGCAAGTATCAGAGCCCTGAGAACCAGAGCCGGCAGGAATATGTAGAAAACAAGACGTGTGATTTTTCCGGAAAGATCTGTATCAATGAGTCCAAAACGACGAATGACGGCTCCCAGGCCGATGATAAGAAAGACCGGACCGATTGTTTGGAGGCTGAGTAAAATGCTGTCCACTCATTGATTATAGATTGTTCCCCATCTTGTACAACCGTCAAAACATGAAATCGAGCTTATCGTTTTCCACTTGGAGGAGCAATCCATGTCCCACCGGCCCGACTCCCTCGGCCTTCCAATCCATCCGCCAGCCTTTCGGCCATAGCAATAAGTTGAGAGGAGTTGAATCTCAGTCGGCTCAAATAATCCTGTTCCTGTTTTACCCGGTGAGCCTTTGCACGGGGAAGAAGGAAAAGGATTCGCCGGCCGTCTTCAGAGTCGAGGGCCTCAAGCGCCATGGCCAATTCTCTGTCCGGCAGGGCTGAAACACGCAGCTGCAGCGTTTCAGCCGCAATCGAATCGAGAGCCCGGTGGATTCTCTGCTGATAATATCCCGACATTACATTTATTATAGTCTCATGGTTTGAGATTGTGTCTGATAGTGTCGTGAGATATGTTCTAATCATGAGTCAATTACCTAGGTATTGGACTGTTTCACTCCTGATTGCCGTGACGGTATTCTTTGCCACCTCCTGTGCAACATATCAAACGGAGATTTCTGTTGGACGACCCGGGCCGGCGGAAACGGGAGGCGCATCTGACGATGAACAGCTGACCCGAAATCAAGTTCGTCTCCTGGAAGCCGCAAACTGGGCCCAAGGGCGTACCAATGTCTCGAATAACGGCCGAAGATTTTCAATGGATTGCAGCGGCGTTGTGTCGGCCATCTATTGGCGGGCCGGCATCGACCTCCAAGCGGCTTACCCTCTGTATACCGGAAACGGTGTGACCCGGATTTACCGATATCTGGGGGACAAAGACCTTCTCTATCGACCTGATGATCCGGCCCCGGGGGACATCATCTTCTGGGACAATTCATACGACAGAAACGGCAACGGACTGGCGGATGACGAACTGACTCATATCGGCATGGTTGTGAATGTCTCTCCTGAAGGGGATGTCACATATATTCATCATGACTACATCAGTGGAGTGATTTTCGCCCGTATGTATCCGCCTGATCCCGGAGACAGAAGCCGGAATAACGGCATGCGTATGCAGTACCTGGGGCCCACACCCGACGGAAAATCAACTTCGGGCGAACTCTACCGCCACGCCGGCCGTGGATGGGAGCTGGAGGAAGGTTAGGTCCTTTATTCGGATTGACTCATGAGGGTGCGCGCCGCCGCTTCGATGATATCCGCGACTTGGACGGCGTTCAGTCTGTCTGTGTTCACCACAAGATCGGCAAGGGAAAAATCATTGTTGTCGATATCATAGAGCCGCCTATAACGATCATGATCGCGTTTGTCCCTGGCGGTCGTGGCGGCCAGCTGCTCTTCCAGCGTGCCCCCTTCCCTGTTTTGAATTCTGGCGGCCCGGTTTTTAGGCGATCCGGTGAGAAAAACCTTGAGGTCGGCCTCCTCCAACATCCAGATAGCCAATCGCGACCCCAGCACCGAAGGTTCACGGCGGGCCAGCTTCACTTGGGTTTGATCGACCCGTAAGTCGTCATCGTCGGAATTCTCGGCGCGATGACAAACCTCCTCGAAGCTGATGCCGTCTTCCACCGCGATACTTCGAAAAGTGTAATTGATAAACTTGAGGCCCAGGCGATCGGCAATATCCCTGCTCACCGTAGTGTTCCCGCAGCCGCTCCGACCCGAAACGGCGATATAGATTGAGTTCTTATTCGACATTTCGCAGCTGCTCCCTCACCTTCTCCAAGGCATCTTTCATATCGACGACTTCCCTGCTGATTTGTGCCCGGGGGCTCTTGGATCCGATGGTGTTCACTTCCCGTCCGATTTCCTGAGCCAGGAAATCGAGTTTTTTCCCTTTGGCGCCGGTTCTGGACATCTCATCGCGGAAAGCCTGAATGTGAGCGGCCAGTCTGACCATCTCCTCATTGATGTCCGTCTTGGCTATCCATGCCGCAATCTCCATCAAGACGCGTTGTTCACCGATGTCATCGCCCAGTATCTCGGAAAAACGGATCCTGAGATTTTCTTCCACTTCTTTCTTCATCACCGGAGCTTCGACGGCGACCCTCTCAAGCGATTTTTCAATCTCGTTTAGTTGATTTTCAATGTCTTTGCCCAAATCGACACCTTCCCGAAGCCGATCCTCGGCAACCTGGTCGATGGCATCCTTCAGGAGTCCGCTCAGCAAATCCCAATAGCCCTCGGAGTCCCGTTTGCGCTCGACTTTCAGCACACCGTCTTGCTTGACGATCATGTCCAGAGTCACCTCCTGGGTTCCCCCGAGGATGCCGGCCAAGTCTTCCAGGGCACTTTGCCACTCACCGGCCACAGCTTTGTCGACGGTGACGGACACGGATTCCTCGACATCCCGGACTCGAACGGTGACTTCCAGCCGTCCGCGGATGAACGAGGATTGCAGCTGCTCCCGAATTCGGCTTTCCAGGGTGCTCAAGGACGGAGGAAGAGAGACAATCATATCCAGATAGCGAGTATTCAGCGCTTTAATCTCCGTCGACATATGGACGCCGGAACCTTCTCCCTCGGCATAGCCGAAACCAGTCATGCTGTTCATCAAGAAACATCCTTATGGGCAAGCTTTTCCATCATCATTTTACCGAGAGGGCGATTATTCCCGGCTCCGAGAGTCAGGAACAAATCTCCGGGTTGAAGAATGCCTTCCAGACGTTCGGCGGCGTCGTCCAGTGTTTCGCAATATAAGGTTGTGTTCTTTTCTCGGTTCTCTGATGCGTCCCGCCACAAAGTCCGTCCCGTCACGGTGCCGTCAAATCGTTCTCTGGCCGAAGCATATATAGGATGAAGCAGTAAAATTTGCGCGTTCTGAAAACACGCGGCAAACTCGGATAGCAGTGCCGCCGTTCGGCTGTAGGTATGAGGCATAAAATCCACCACCAAGCGCCGGTCAGGGTGGAAATCGGTCAATCCGCTGAGTGTGGCTGCGATTGCCGTCGGATGGTGGGCATAATCATCCATCACCAGGACTCCGCCCGCTTCACCGATGATTTCGCTCCGTCTTCGACTGCCTCTGAACGTCGAGAATG
>JARGFR010000166.1 GCA_029210985.1 Spirochaetaceae bacterium
ATTTATGTGAGGTACTTCTTATAACTGCCGAATCGGCGGATTTGCTTCAAAGTTCCGGCAAGGTTTTGGGCACTCTAGAACCCTTGAAAAGCAAATGGTGTCCCAGGCGAGTATCGACATGACCCGGGACGAGGAGCTGATGAACCTGATGGCCAGGAGCGGATGCCTGGGCAATGTGGTGGGCTTTAAGAGTCTGGACGAGAGAAACCTGGCGTTGGTCGGTAAAACCGTGAATTCAACCGCTGTGAGTACAGGGTATCGCAGGGAAATCGAAGTATTGAGAGACTACGGCCTGCAGACCTGGGCGGCCTTTACCCTGGGGTACGATCATGACACCGTCGAGTCGGTGAAACACACCCTCGACTTCGCCCTGAAAACCGCTTCGCCTTCGCCGCATTCAACATCCTCATGCCCTACCCAGGAACACTGTTCCACACCCGGCTCCGGCGTCACGCCATGCTCCTGTACGATGAGAGCTGGTGGCTCCATCCCGAATACCGCTTCAATCATGCGGCGTTCCGCCCCCGGCAGATGACCCCCGATGAGCTCACCGATATCGATTTTCACTGCCGTTCAGTCTTCAACCGCCCCTCCTCCATCATCCGACGAGCCTTCGACTTCAAAACCAACATGCGTTCCATCCTCTATACGAGCCGGATGTACGCCTTCGATCTTCACGGTTTGATGCCGAACGCTTTCAACAAGAAAACCGAACCCTATATGGAGAACCCTATATGGAGATTGCCGCCCTATGACCAGGAAGCTCAACATTCTCGAAGCGACGAGCATCATCGTCGGAGCCGGTGTCGGCGGGGGGGTGATGGCCGTTCCTTTTCTCGCATCCCGGTCGGGGATTCCGGCGTTTCTTTTGGTGATCGTCACCGCGGCAATCCTGAATATCGGAATCAATATGCTTCTGGCCGATGTCGCCATTCGCGACGGCCGCCATATCCAAATCCTTGAGCTGATGCGTGACTATGTATTTCGAGGTCATACCGGAGCCGCATTGTCCTGGGTCTTCTTCGTCCTGCTGGGCGTATCCTTCCTTGCCGGTCTGACGGCCTACATCGACGGCGCCGGCCGGGTCTTGGTCGATTTGACCGGCTGGCCCGCCACGGCGGCTCAGTTGAGCGTATATGGACTATCGACCGGCATTGTGTTTCTTGGTCTAAAAGGCGTCGGTGTGTCAGAAACCCTAGGGATGGTGTTATTACGGGGTTTCTGCCTCATCATCAGTCTGGGTTCGGCTCAATTCCGGGTGAACCCCTGGAGGATACCCTCACGTTCGGCGGTGCTGTCAACCGAAACGCTCGCCCTCTATGGTGTTGTCATGTACAGCTTTAATGCCGCATTTGCCGTGCCTCAGGCGGTGAAGGGGCTGGAAGGTGATCGTGGAAAAGCCATCTCGGCGATCGTCGCCGGGACTCTTTTGAACGCTGTCGTCGTGAGCATCATCACCTTCGTGGCCATGGCCGTTTCGAATCCGATCACTAAAGTGGCGGTCATCGGCATCTCCAATGCCGCCGGTTCTCTGGTGTCCGTTTCCTCGTCTCTTTTCGTCATACTCGCCATGCTCACCACATACTGGTCGGTATCCCTCGCTCTGGCCGACATCATCACTCAGAGAACAGGATTAGGTACCCGGAGAGCATGGGCCGTTGCTTCTCTGCCGACGGTACTGCTGATCCTTTTCGGAGTCTTCGATTTCATCCAATACCTCCAGATAGCCGGCGGCATCGTCGCGCTGGTGGTGATGTTTGTCACCGTGCCGATGTTCCTCACGGCCCGAAGGGAGAGAACCATTTGGGCTCCGATCGTCCGTCTCGGCCCGTGGAGTACAAGCATTCTGTTGACGGCTCTGACGGTCGGCATGCTGCTGATGGCCGTCGGTTCTCTGATTCAATAATGCGACCGGACCGCCGGCGTTGATTAGAGAATCAGACGCACCAACCCGGAGAAGATAAACGAAGACCAGCGCCCCAGGGGCAGCACGTCCATGGGCAGAGCACGGTCCAGAAGTACCAGGGCCAAAAGAGCGTAACCGCCGTATCGGTTGTAGGGAATCAACAGGTCAGGACGATTCCGCAGCGCCGCACTCACCAGCCGTGAACCGTCCAACGGCGGAATGGGCAGCATGTTCAGGACAAAGAGAAGAACATTCAGAAAAGCCGCCTGCTGCAGCACTTCCATGAATGAGACGAGAAATGGTGACGATATCAGGGGGAAGAGGAACATGACTTTGAAGACCAGCAGGATAATCGTGGTGATGGCAAGGTTGGACAGTGGACCCGCCAGGGAGGTCAACACCAACCCAAGATGATGTCTCTTGTAGTATCTCATGTCGATAGGTACCGGCCGAGCCCAGCCGAAGCCCGCAATCAGAAGCATCAGCGTTCCGAACGGATCGAGATGGGCCAGAGGATTCAGCGTGAGCCGTCCTCTGGAACCCGGAGTCGGATCGCCCAGGGCCGTCGAAACCCTGGCGTGGGCGTACTCATGAACCGTCAGACTTAAAATCAAAAGGGGCAGGATAATGAGGATGTCCCTGATGCCCATGGAAAATATCATAAGGATCGGCAGTATAACATAAGACGGGACAGAGGCAATAAACCTGATAGAATACGGCTCATGATTTATGCCGTCATCGTCAATCCAAACGCCGGAAAGAAGAAGGGTCTGCAGACTGCGGAAATCCTGATGGCGGCCCTCAAGAAGCGGAAACTGCAATACGAGTTGTTCGTTTCCCATCGTCCCGGCCAGACCATCGACCATGCCATATCCCTGGATACGTCCAGATATGAAGGAATCCTTGCCATCGGCGGGGACGGGACTCTGTTCGAAGTCATCAACGGGCTGCTGCGGGGAAATGGCGAGCTGAGCCTGCCCATCGGCCTGATACCCGTCGGAACAGGCAACTCCTTCATCAAAGATCTGAATATCACAACACGTGAAGAGGCTTTTCAAGCCGTGTTTTCGGGAAGGACGAAATCCGTTGATGTGGGCGAATTCACCTATGGAGAGAACAGTTGGTTCTTTGCCAATCTGCTGGGTATCGGATTCGTCTCCAATGTCGCCTACCGGGCCCGAAAATATAAACGGCTTGGAGCAATGAGTTACATCTTCGGTGTTCTTGAGGAGGTCGCCGTTCTTAAAGCCTCGAATATAGAAATGATCATTGATGGCAAAAAGTATAAAAGAGAAGCCGTTTTCGTCGAGGTGTGCAATTCACGATACACCGGCGGGAATATGAAGATGGCTCCCGACGCTCTCATTGATGACGGATTGCTGGATGTCGTTCTGATGAATAAATCGTCACGGCTGGAATTGATTCGTCTCTTTCCGTCCATTTTCAAGGGCCGTCACATCAATGATGAGAAACTGGAGGTGTTTCGAGGAAGGGAGGTTTCCATCCGGTCAAACTGTCCTCTTCCCTTGACGCCGGATGGAGAAACCTTCGGGGAAACACCCATAGATATTCGAATTCATCCCGGCAAGCTGACGATGTACTGCTGATGCACATTCTCACATCAATCACCGGTTATATTCTCGGCTCAATTCTGCTCGTCGTCCTGGCGATACTCGCGACGATACAGAGCATCGTCGGAAACCAGCGCCTTTTTGATTCGCAGATCAAGTTCATTTGCCGGTGGATACCCAGAGTGTTTGGAATCCGGGTGATAACGATGGGCACAGAGAATCTCGACATAGCAGCCACCCAGATCTTCATGGCCAACCATGTGAACATCTTTGACGGCTTCATTCTCTACGGTCATATTCCGAATTTCATCCGGGGCATCGAGCTGGAAGATCATTTCTCCTGGCCGATTTGGGGATTCATCACCAAACGCCTGGGAAATATTCCCATCAGTCACACGAATATCAAAAGCGCCGTCGAAAGTCTGAACAGGGCGAGGGAGGCCATCTCCAACGGAATCTCCATCGGAATACTGCCGGAGGGTCATCGAACCCGGGACGGAAGTCTCCAGCCCTTAAAGCGGGGAGCTTTCAGGCTCGCCAAGAATGCCGATGTCGGGGTGACGCCGGTGGCACTTCGAAATCTTTGGGAAAGGAAAACGGTCCATTCACCCCTCGTCCGCCCCGGATTTGTCTATCTGATCTTTGGCGAGCCGATCGCGGCGGATACGGCCCGCGGCCTTACGGAGCGGGAATTGAGAGATCTGGTGAGATCCCGGATCCTGAGTATGCTGGAAGACCCCAAGGAGGCTTTAAGGAAATGAGTAACGGCAAACCGGTCGCCTGCAACCGAGACTGTGGTGCGACATGCGCCCTGATGGCGGAAACACAACCCGACGGTTCGATCCGTCTGATCCGCAACTCGCTGAACCCTTCGCGGAAAACGCCGTGTCCACGAGGTCTTCGAGCCTTGGATTCCCGGAACGCGTCGGATCGGCTGCGACGGCCTTTAATCAGGACGGGACGACGGGGGGAGGGAGTCTTCCGGGAAGTCTCCTGGCCGACCGCGCTCCAAGCCGCTGCCGATGGACTCAAACGCATCATCGACGAACATGGCGCACCGGCCATTCTGGATTTCGGCGGATCGGGGGCCTGTAAAGGTGCGCTGCACAACACGGGAAGGTTGACGGCGGCGTTTCTCGGACAGCTGGGTCCTGTCACCAGGATGGAAGGGTCCTATAGTTTTCAGGCTGCGAATTTCGCCCTGCCATACGTATATGGGACCGGGCCGGTCGGCTACGATGCCGGGACACTTCTGGACACCCGATTCGTCATTCTCTGGGGAGCCAACATCACCGACACCCGCTTCGGAAACGAATCCCAGTCGGTGATGCGGCACATCCGGTCTCAGGGTGGAGAGATTATCGTCATCGACCCGCGCAGGACCGACACCTCCCGTCAGCTGGGGACCGAATGGATTCCCATCCGCCCGGGGGGTGATGTTCCGATGATGCTGGCCATCGCTCATGTCCTATGGACGGAAGGATTGACGGATACCCGATTCATCACCACCTACGTACATGGCGCCGATGAGTTCTTCGCCTATGTCAGCGGCGATGTCGAGGGTATACCCAAAACGCCGGAATGGGCGTCGAACCTCAGCGGCGTGCCTGCGGGAACGATCCGGGACTTGGCCCGGCGCTATGCCGCCGCCAAACCGGCGGCGATTGTTCCCGGGTTTTCCCTCCAGCGGGCCTTAGCTGGAGAAGAGACATTCCGGATGACCGCCGCACTCCAGGCCGTCACAGGAAATGCCGGCATCCACGGCGGTACTCCGGGAACCAACATGTGGTTCGGACTGCCGGGGCCGAAGATTCGGGTATTCCCGGGACGGGACGGCGACGGCCGCACCGTTCCGAAAGCTATCTGGCCGCAGGTGATATTGGGAGGGAAAGCTCAAGGCTACTCCGTGGACTTCAAGGCCGCCTACATGGTGGGCACCAACTATCTGAACCAGGGGAGCGATATCCTTTCAGGTATTGCCGCCTTGGAATCTCTGAATTTTATCGTGAGCCATGAATTGTTCCTGACTCCCAGCGCCCGCTACGCCGACGTGGTCTTCCCGGCGTCTCATTATCTTGAACGTGAGGATGTCATCGTCGCCGAGGATAATTATCTCTATTATTCCGGCAAGGTGTTCGAACCCATCGGGGAAGCACGGGACGACTTCGATATCTTCGCCGAACTCTCCTCCCATTGGGGAGGGGAGGAGGAATTCAACCGGGGTCGGAACAGCGAGGAGTGGGTGGATTGGATTATTGATAATTCGGCTGTTGGTCGGGACGGGCGGGAAGAGTTCAAGAGAACCGGCATCTATGACGGCGGGAATCACGACCGGAACGGCCTGGCCCCCTTCATCAGCGATCCGGAGGTGAATCCGCTGAACACACCATCGGGAAAGATTGAAATCAGCTCGGAACGATATGCGGAAACCGGTTATCCGGCGTGGCCCCATCACCGCACGATGAACCGAAGTCCGGATTATCCGCTGCAGCTCATTACGCCCCACTCCCGATTCCGAATCAATTCCACCGGCTCGAATATCGCCTGGGTGGAAGAAAATGACCCTATACTCCTGTGGATGAATCCGTCCGATGCCCGGAAACGCGGCATCACCGACGGATCGACAGTTCTGGTTCGAAGCTCGACGGGTGAGATGGCCGTCAAGGTTTACGAAACCCCGGATATCGTGACAGGAGTAGTCAGCTGCGCCCAGGGAGGTTGGCACGGCCGTGAGGGATCGCCGTCGGCCAACCTTCTTACGCCCTTAGAGCCGACTCTTCCCAGCATCGGCACCAGGACCCATACGGTGTTCGTTGAAGTGGAAGCGGGAGTTACCGCAGGTGAATGAGTACCATCAACGACTGAATCGCGTCATTGAGTACATCGATAGGAATCTCGACAAGGAATTGACCCTCTACGAGTTGACCGATATTTTCTGTTTTTCGCGGTTCCATTTCAATAGAATTGTTTCCTCACTGATGGGAGAAACTCTTTTTCAGTTTATCCAAAGATTGCGGCTGGAAAAGGCGGCAACACTGCTCTGCTCTGAGAAAAGGCGTTCAATCTTGGAAATAGCTCTTATTTGCGGATATTCAAGTCCCGCCGCTTTTTCAAAGAGCTTTAAACGATTCTATGGAGCGGCCCCAAGTGAATAGAATCGAAATAGCAATAGCGGACAAATGAATCGCAACGGCAGCAAAGATCTGAAGGTTTTCGTCCGCCGCTAGGGCTTGGCGCAGCATTTGCCACACAAGCGCAAGACCTCGTTCGCCTTTGACTGTATCACACTACTCACCGGACCACATCTGCAAATGCTGTGACAAAGAAAACTTTGGGCGAATCCCCGGAGGACGATAACGGAGTTATCGGCCGGAGCGCATCAACAGCTGTCTAATGACGATCCGTTTCAGAGAATAGGAATTTGCATCTCGGTTGCTAGCCGCTTCAGTTTTTTGTCACAGGTAACCAGTCGTGCGCTATTACGTCTAGCGACTATCAGATAAAAAACATCGTAGACCGAGTGTTTGGAAGTGACACTTTGGGAATATGCCTCACGCCAGAGTTCTTTTGTGCTGACAAAATCGTCTACCATCTCGAGACAGAACTGAATAGCAGCAACGCATTGGCCTTCAGAAAATTCTGTCAACGTCCGGTATTTCCAGAATGCGTTTGTGACTTCCGAAACAAAGAGATCTGGCGCGAGAACGATTTCTGAATCAGCCAAAACTCTCTTGAACTCTTGAGCTCTCTCTTTATAGAGAGCTATCTCAATGGCGCCACTGGCATCGATTACGGAAATCACCTTTCACGATCCTCTCGAATCAAATCAACAGGATCCGGAAAATCCGTGGTGTCGATACCGGGTCCCTGATAATTCTCTAAGAGACGTTTTCGTCGTTCCTGGTTTGCCATTCGTGCCTCAACGCTTTCCTTCAAGAGTACGACGGTCTCCTGAGCGAGGCTACGATGGTCTTTGGATGCGAGGTAGTTTAATTGGTGGTAGAGATCTTCAGGAAGGTCTCGAACCTGAAGGCTTGGCATAGCAACACTCCTTGCATGCAATATACACGCACATAGCATGCGAATCAAGGCTTGTCATTAAACGGCCCAGCGTTATCTGAAGGTTTTCGTCCGCCGTCAGGCGGTTGGCGCAGCATTTGCCCGATTAACCGCAAGACCTCGTCC
>JARGFR010000167.1 GCA_029210985.1 Spirochaetaceae bacterium
CACCAACGGCGATACCTTTCTGGGTGGAGAAGACTTCGACAAGCGCCTGCTGGACTACCTGATCTCGGAGTTCAAGAAAGACCAGGGTATCGACCTTTCCAAAGACCGTATGGCCCTGCAGCGCCTGAAGGAAGCCGCGGAGAAGGCCAAAAAGGAACTTTCGGGTACCCAGAGTTCCGATATCAATCTGCCTTTCATCACGGCGGATGCCTCGGGCCCCAAACACCTCCAGTACAATCTGAGCCGTTCAAAATTCGATCAGATGACCTCCGAACTTGTGGAACGCACCAAACAGCCATGTCTTCAGGCCCTCAAAGACGCCGGTTATTCGCCTTCGGATATTGATGAAGTCATTCTGGTCGGCGGCTCCACACGGATTCCGGCTGTCCAGGAAATCGTGAAAAAACTTTTCGGCAAAGAACCTCACCGCGGTGTGAATCCCGATGAGGTGGTGGCCATGGGAGCCGCTATCCAAGGCGGTGTGCTCGGCGGCGACGTCAACGACGTTCTGCTTCTGGATGTCACGCCCCTTTCCCTTGGTATCGAGACTCTGGGCGGTGTGTTTACCAAGCTCATCGAGAAGAACACCACCATTCCCACGAAGAAGAGCCAGGTATTCTCCACTGCGGCGGATAATCAGCCGGCTGTTTCTATTCACGTGCTTCAGGGAGAGCGGGAAATGGCGGCTCACAACCGCACACTGGGCCGATTTGAATTGACGGGTATTCCGCCGGCTCCTCGAGGCGTTCCTCAGATTGAGGTGACCTTCGATATTGATGCCAACGGAATCGTGCACGTCTCGGCCAAGGATATGGGAACCGGAAAGGAACAGAAGATTCGGATTGAATCCTCCAGCGGTCTTTCTGAAGAAGAAATCGACCGCATGGTGAAGGAAGCGGAAGCCAACGCGGATGCGGACAAAGAAGCCCGTGAGATGGCCGAGGTTCGCAACACAGCCGATTCCCTGGTCTATCAATCCGAGAAAGCCGTCAAGGACTTCGGCGACAAAGTGAGTGCCGAGGAGAAATCCGCCATCGAGGCCGCCATTTCAGGTCTGAAAACGGCGCTGGAAGGCAGCGACATTGAGGCGATCAAGCAAAAGACCGAAGCACTCACCCAGGCCTCACAGAAACTGGCCGAAGAAATGTACAAAGCCCAATCGGAAGAACAGGGTGCCGGAGCGGACGCCGCCGGGGCCGGTGATGACGATGACGCTTCCTCGAATCGGCAAGCCGACGATGTCGAAGATGCTGATTACGAGGTCGTGGACGACGACAAGTAGGCTGTAAGTGTCGAAACGGGATTACTATGAGGTTCTCGGCGTCGAAAAGGGCGCCGGAGCCGATGAAATAAAAAAAGCCTATCGAAAATTGGCAGTGAAATATCATCCTGATCGAAATCAGGATGATGCCGAAACCGAAACGAAGTTCAAAGAAGCCACCGAAGCTTACGAGGTTCTTTCCGACCAGAAGAAGAGACAAGCCTACGACCAATTCGGATTTGCCGGAGTGGACAACATGGGCGGACCCTCCTTCAACGCGTCTGCATTTAGCGGATTTGAGGACATCTTCGGTGAGAACTTCGGTGGATTCGGGGATATCTTTGAATCGTTCTTCGGCGGCGGGGGGGGCCGATCCCGGCGTTCAGGAGGCGGCCGCGCCCGGGGCAGCGATCTCCGGCACGATCTGAGGGTGGACTTCGACCAGGCAGTTTTCGGCATGGATGTGGAGATTGAATACGACCGCCTCAAGGCCTGTGGTGAATGTCACGGTGCGGGAGGAGAGGGCGTCAGGACCTGCTCTCAGTGTGGAGGTTCCGGCCAGGTACGCCGCAGTTCGGGCTTCTTTTCCATCGCCACAGCCTGCAGCACCTGCGGCGGTGAGGGGACGGTTATCGACAATCCCTGCTCCACCTGCCGGGGCAGCGGCACCGTCCGTTCTCATCAGAAAATTAAAGTCACCGTGCCCCCGGGCATGGATCCCGATCGGCGAATCCGTTTGGAAGGCCAGGGTAATCACGGGCCGAAAGGGGCTTCCCCGGGCGACCTTTATGTCTACATCCATGTGCGCCCACATCCGCATTTTGAGCGTCACGACTACGACCTGTACTGTGCCATCCCCGTCTCTATGACTCAGGCCGCCTTGGGTTCGGAAGTCTGGGTTCGGACATTGGATCATAAACGCATCAAGCTCAAAGTCCCTTCGGGAACACAGGACGGCAAGATGCTTCGAATCCGGGGTGAAGGCGTCCCGGTTCTCAACGGGGGGGGGCGTCGCGGCGATTTGTATGTCAAGCTCAAGGTGGAAATCCCCAGCCGTATCTCAAGCAAGGAAAAGGATCTCCTGAAGCAGTTCGCCGAGAGCCATGGCGAAACGGAAGAACCGACACCGCTGAAGCTGAAGGATCTTTAGGCTTCTGAGGCAGAATTACAGGGTGCAGCCTCCTTCCCGGTAGTCCATAATGTCGGCAGTCATGGATTCTATTTATCTGCGCTCCGCCTTCGACAAATTAAAATTCGGTGAGGATGCCTTCCATGAGCTCATGCGTTGGCGAATCCGTCGGGTGCTGCTGGTTCTCCCGCAGTACGACGCACGGATTCTGGAGCATGATGCCAAACTCTCGGACCAGATTGTCGGTGAATACCATCAGCTCAACTTGACGACGGTTCCTCGTCTCACGACGGTATCCGATGGTCAGGAAGCACTGAAAATCCTGGAAGAAAAAGATTTTGATCTCATGATACTCGGGATGCGTGCCGGTGATTTGACCGTAGACGAATCGGCATCCCAGGCCAAGCAGGTATGTCCTGATTTGGCCGTTCTGCTGCTGCTCTCATCGCGAAGCGATATGGCCGCAATATCCGAAACCCACACCTGGAAAGGCGGTTTGGATGCCAGTTTCCTTTGGACCGGTGACTCGCGTCTCTTCCTGGCAATGATTAAATATGTGGAAGACCTCCGGAACGCTCCGGCGGATACGGTTGACGGCCGGGTCGGTGTGCTGCTGGTGGTCGAAGACTCCATTGCCTTCTATTCGGCTTATCTGACGCTTCTTTATGGTGAGATAGTGACCCAAACCCAGCGTCTCATCGCCGAAGAGATGAATGACAGCGATAAATACTGGCGTATGCGCACCCGCCCCAAGGTCCTGTTGGCCCGAAACTGGGAAGAAGCCGTCACTCTCGGAGACGATTACAAAGACGAACTCATCGGTATCGTGTCGGATATCGCATTTCAAAGAGACGGCGAGCTGGACACAAAGGCCGGCTTTGCGCTGATTGAGAGATTCCGCCGCCGGGGTGTCGCCGTACCCGTACTGTTCCAGTCTTCGGACAACAAGATGGTCGATGAAGCCCGCAGGCGCGGGGCAAGATTCCAGGGCAAGATTTCCGGAAATCTCCATAAAGGCATTCGCCGCTTTATTCTGGAAGAATTGGGATTTGGGGATTTTGTGTTTCGCAATCCGGAGGGTCAGGAAATTCTTCGGGTTCGCACCCTCCGTGAGTTCGAGATGGCCATCGACTCCCTGCCGGCGGAGAGTATTCTTTATCATGCCGGGAGAGACGACTACTTCCGCTGGATGGCTGCACATGGCGAGTACCAGGTGGCCAAGCGCATCAAACCGGTCAAATCGGAGGATTTCGAAGGTCCGGAAGCTCAAAGGGAGTTCCTGGCAAGATCTTTCAGAGAAGTCAGGGAATCCCGGCACAGAGGCCGTCTGGTTGATTTTCGTCCCGACGATCCCGGTGCCCCCGGTTCTGTGGGACGGTACGTCAGCGGCTCCCTGGGCGGCAAGGGCCGCGGACTGGCGTTCTTCAACGCCCTTCTCAATGCCGAACCATGGGGTGATTCGTTTGTACCGATGAGGGTGGAAATTCCCAGAACCCTCATTATAGCAACCGGTGAGTTCGATCGTTTTATGGAGTCCTCGGATCTGCCGCCGCAGTCGGGTGGAACCGACACCGAGCTGCGTCGCGCCTTCTTATCCTTTCCTCTTCATGAATCGCTGGTGCATGTTCTGCGGTCGTATCTGGATATGGAAAACGGTCCTCTGGCCGTTCGGTCTTCGGCTTTGCTGGAGGATTCCCAGTCCATCCCTTTTGCTGGAGTTTGTGACACCTACATGCTGCCCGGAGGCGGTGATTTGGAGTCCCGTCTGAAAAAATTGTCCGATGCGGTGCGATTGGTTTGGGCCAGTACTTTTTCCGGCGACGCCAGAGCCTACCGGGACGCTCTTGGTATCGGAGGGGAAGAGGAAAAGATGGCGGTGGTGATACAGAGGGTGGCCGGAACTCGCCACGGCGACTACTGGTTTTCCAGGCTGTCCGGAACGGCCCAGTCCCTGAATTACTATCCTATGGGACCGATGGAAAGAGAAGACGGAGCCGCAGGTATCGCCGTTGGGCTGGGACGTGCGGTTGTCGAGGGTGACAGGGGATATCTTTTCTGCCCGCGGTATCCCTCGATTCCCTGGGGTTCCGAGGAAGACCGTTTGCGAGAGGGACAAGTCCATTTATGGGCTCTGAAAGCCGCGATTTCCGACAGCCCCGATCTCGTCAACGGGGACGGAAGTACTCTGGAACAGCTGGCCATACGCCGCGCCGAAGACTTGGGGGTTCTCCGGCACATGGCATCGACACGGGATTCTGTTTCCTATAGGATTTAGGACGAAATAGACCTCCCAGGAGCTCGTGTCGTGGATTTTTGCGACATACTGGAGTATGAATGGCTGCCCCTGGCCCCGCTTCTCGACCGCCTGCTCCGGATTTCTCGCAGTGCCATGGGTATACCGGTTGATATGGAGTTCGCTTTGGACTGGCAGGGTTTCTCTTCAGAGTCATCGGTTTTCTCTTTGCTGCAGGTGCGGCCCTTGGTTTCCCAGGTCGGGCCGATGGCGGCGATTCCCGATCCTCCAAGTGACGAGCACCTTTTGATGAGATCAAATCGATCTCTCGGACATGGGGTCCTCGAGGATATTCGTGATGTCATTTGGGTCGATCCCGGTGAAACCGAAGCCTTCCGAGACGAAGTGGTACTGCTGATGGACCGGATGACCGCGGAAAACAGACCTGTGATTCTCATCGGACCCGGTCGATGGGGAAGCCGAGACAGGTTCCTGGGTATTCCGGTAACATGGGCTCAGGTCCGGCAGGTCAAGCTTATTGTTGAAGTCGCCCGGGGACCTGGGGATCCTGAACCATCTCAAGGTTCACACTTCTTTCATAATCTGGTGGCCCTGGGTGTGGGATACGCTCATGTACCGCAGAACAGAACCTCAGCATTCGTCGATTGGGATGCACTGGGTGGTAAAGGCGTTTCCGGCCCGGCAGTCAGGCAACGACGTTTCGACAGTCCGATTAAAGTTGTGATGGATGGCAAAAAGGGCCATGTGTGGGTTTCTAGATGATGAACACATCATTTTATATCCAAATATTGTCCAGAAATAAATTAATAACCACATTCCGGTGAACCAGCAAGGAGTCATCGGTAATATGGAGGTGGAAAAACTATGCACGGATACGTCAAAGATGTGTATGAAAAGTTGGCCGGGAAATATCCCTGGGAGCATGAGTTCCTTCAAGCGGCACAGGAAGTACTCGAATCTCTCGGCCCTCTCATGGAACGCGAACCGCGTTTCAAAAAATACAGCATCCTGGAGCGTCTGGTCGAACCTGAGAGAACCATCATCTTTCGTGTTCCCTGGGTAGACGATCGGAATGTCGTTCAAGTGAACAGCGGTTATCGTGTGGAATACAACAGCGCTCTGGGACCCTACAAAGGCGGTCTGCGTCTGCATCCTTCCGTAACCCTGGGCATCCTGAAATTCCTGGGGTTTGAACAAGTCTTCAAGAACAGCCTGACGGGCCTGCCTCTCGGCGGAGGCAAAGGCGGCAGCGATTTCGATCCGAAAGGCAAGAGTGACGGCGAAGTCATGAGATTCTGCCAGTCTTTCATGGATGAGCTTTATCGTCATATCGGTCCAAATACCGACGTGCCCGCAGGGGATATCGGGGTTGGGGGACGGGAAATCGGCTATCTATTCGGACGGTACAAAAAGATCAAAAACGCTTTTGAAGGCATTTTGACAGGCAAAGGCCGCTCCTGGGGCGGCAGTCTCATCAGACCCGAAGCCACCGGATACGGCGCCGTATACTTTGCGCAGGCCATGCTCAGAACCCGAAAGGACGCTTTTGAAGGGAAAAAGGTGCTCATATCAGGGTCCGGTAATGTCGCCCAATTCGCCGCCGAGAAGGTTCTGGATCTCGGTGGAATCCCAGTGTCCTTTTCCGACTCCTCCGGCACCATCATCGATCCGGCGGGCATTACACGAGACAAATTGACCTGGATCATGGAACTAAAAAACCAGCGCCGTGGTCGAATCAAAGAATATGCCGATGAGTTCGGCGTGTCCTATTTCGATGGTCAGCGGCCATGGGGACTTCATGATGCCGAAGTGGCGCTGCCATGCGCCACACAGAATGAGATCAACAAAACGGAAGCCGAAGTTCTGGTTAAGAAAGGATGCATCTGCGTATCGGAAGGCGCGAATATGCCGACCGAACCGGAAGCGGTTGAGGTATTGCGGGCCGCTAAGGTGCTCTTCGGACCCGGCAAGGCCGCCAATGCAGGGGGAGTGGCTGTTTCCGGTCTGGAAATGTCCCAAAACAGTATGCGCCTATCCTGGAGCAGGGAAGAGGTGGACACCCGACTTCACCGGATTATGGATGAAATCCATGAGAACTGTGAATCCGCCGCAGCCGATCTGGGAGTTGACGGCGACTATGTCGTCGGAGCCAATGTGGCGGGATTCCGGAAAGTTGCCGATGCGATGATCGATCAGGGAGTTGTGTAGCCGGCAGCTCGCTGATGGAGGTTTGGTCATTTTTATCCGATCCGGCATATACTGAAGCGAATGCCGAAACTGCCAGATGCCGTTGGAAAATATAAAATTCTCGATCGTCTCGGACGCGGCGGTATGAGTGTCATATACAAAGCCGAGCATCCCACCCTCGGCATCCCGGTGGTCCTCAAGAAACTGATGTTGAAAGGGGACGCCGCCCATCGGGATCGTTTCAGGCGGGAAGCCACCCTGATGATGCGCCTCAGACATGAAAATGTCGTCGGCGTATACGATCACTTTAAAGACGGGGGCGGTCACTTTCTGGTGATGGAGTATGTCGACGGCCGTCCGCTTTCGGAGCTTCTGGCCCGGGAGGGCGCCCTGCCTCCCGACGAAGCCGCATGGATTGTCGGGCGGATGGCATTGGCACTGGCCCATATTCATTCCAACGGAATCGTCCACAGAGACGTCAAACCGTCGAATGTTCTGATTCGCCGGGACGGTGTGGTAAAGCTGGCGGATTTCGGAATCGCATTCAGCCCCGGTTCGGCGGAGGACATCACAGCCGAAGGTACGGCGCTGGGCACACCCTCCTTCATGGCGCCCGAACAGCTCGAAGATGCACGATGTGCCGATGAGAAATCGGATATGTGGTCTCTCGGGGTCTGTTTCTTTGAATTGATCACCGGCCGCAAATTCGTCACCGGCCCCACTCCGGCTGCAATACGGGAATCCCTGCCGACCGCCCTGAGAACCATGTCCCAGCGTCTACCGGCAAAACTGCCCTGGAGACTGAAAA
>JARGFR010000168.1 GCA_029210985.1 Spirochaetaceae bacterium
CCGGGAAAGGTCTTTGTTATATGCTTAAGCTCCAGAATCGTATCAGACACTTAGGCCATATCCTCCATTCCTAGTCGAGGTAGAACATTTCGGTCAGATCCCACACCACAGGCGAATCGTCGGGATTCGTTTCCATGAGATCTGCCATGAATGCCCACCACTTGCGCACAATTGGACTCTCCGGCAGTTGATCCGCCGTGTTGTGCTCCGTCACTTTCTGGCTTGCATACAGAACGTTCGTTTTAGGATCCAAATAGATGACATAGTCCCGGACACCGGCTTCAGAGAGAGCCTTGGCCAGCTCGGGCCATAACTCATCATGTCGTTTCTTGTATTCCGCTTCGCAGCCTTCCTTGAGCTGCATGGCGAATCCCGTTCGTTTCATCTGTGTCCTCTCTCCTCAGCAAACCCGGACGCAGGGGATGCCCATCAGACGTCCGAATTTCTCTAATCCGGATGCCATATGTCCGATGCCGATGGCGCAATGGTGCGAGGGTCCGGCTTTGGACCACTCGTCAATAAAATCCCTGGCGGACAGTGAGAATCGGTATCGGCTGTTGGTGTTCCCAATATTCAGAACCGGCCCGGCCACGCTCTCCCCTTCGGCGATGAGAAGGAACACACCCTGGGGTCCTTCACATACCGAAAGCAGCGTCACAGGTCCGCGCTTTACGGACATCTGTATGGATAAGCCCTTGCCGGGTTTGCCGTGATAGACCGGGAGAGGCACCAGCCCGACTTCGCCTTCGGCGATGGCAAAATGTCCGGGGCCGTCGTGTCCGAGCATGACGATGTCGTCATCGAAATCCAGGGCGTAGAATTCTGAGAAAGATCCTCCGGATCCGAAGGAGTCCAGGATCTTCATAGCCTGGGCGTTTTTCACCTCGCACTCCCCGGCCACGGGAACGTGGCGCCCGGTCAGGAGCGTGTTTCCGGCGATGACCGACGTGATGATATCCTCGTGCTCGGAATCCGCCGTTCCCTCATAATAATAAGCCATAGACCCCAGGCTGTGCCTGTCCACAAGCTTGTCCAGAGCGACGGAAGTGCGGGCGGCCCTTTCCAGTTCGTCCTTCTCGCATTCCTTGGAAACTCGAAAAGCCTTTTGAAATTCTTCCATTTTTTTATCAACTTCCGAAGGGAGTACCGCTCTCCGGATTTCCGCGACTTCATCAATTTCCAACAGCTCGACATGCCCGCCGAGGGTGGAGATCTGTCGGGTAATGTCGGTGTAGACATCCAGCATTCCTGCATAGTAATGCCCCATGATTCCCAGGCGATTGAACCGCATTTTCTTACTCACCGAAGCGGCCTGAACCCAGTCTCTCAATTCGGACTCGGTTCTCTCTTCTCCCAGATAACCGGTGAGCAGCTGATACTCGATACCGGCACGGTTGAAGACGTTGGCAATTTCCGGAACACAGCAGGCCTGACAGTGAGCCAGCCACTCCCCGGTCATCACACCTCTATCGCCCAGAGCATTGAAGGATTCGTAATCGATGGCCGATACGGCTTGTATATTCAGCACGACGATGGGAACACCGGTCATCTGAACCACGGGCAGCACGGTGGAGGATAGAGCGTAGGTGGATATATACAAAAATAATATATCAATCTGCTTCTGCTTGAAGAGAAGACCCACGGCTCGGGATCGTTCGGGATTGTCCACCAGGCCGCCGTTAATGAGATTCACTTCTCCCGATTCACTGATAAGTCCGGCAATTTCCTGCTGATAGGATTCGAGTCTCTCTTTGAGACCGTCAAATTGCGGCCAATAAGTGTCGAGTCCGATTCCAAACAATCCGATATTCAGTTTTTCCGTACCGGTCATGCCTAGTGCGCTCCTCGTACCATCACACGATATACCGAAGGCTTTGAGAACAAAATGGACATATTTATGGTTTCTGATACACTTTATTTATGATTAGTCATCTGATGGGTTTTTCCCGGTATCTGCCGGTGAACGATGAAGCGCTTCGGTGGGAAATTTTCTGCAATGATGCGGGGTATACGCAAGTTCCGGCCGGATCGTCTTATCCTCCTATGCCCGAAAAACATCCCACGGACTACGCCGCAACCGTGGCGACCGGCCGTGTGCTCAGAGAGTTTCAAGTCGTCTACATCAGTTCCGGCCGGGGCTGGTTCGAAGGCCCCGACCAAGTTCGACGCAGCATCACAGCCGGGGACCTGTTCATCGTTTTTCCGGGAGTCCGTCATGCCTACAGTCCGGACAAGGAAACAGGCTGGCATGAGTACTGGGTGGGGTTCGGGGGAGAGCACGCGAATCGATTATACAGAAACGGTCTCTTCACTCATGAGAATCCGGTGCATCACATCGGGTTGGACCAGGACATCATGGCTGATTTCGAACAAATCATTCAGCTTTGCCGACAGCAGCCCCCGGGGTTTCAAGTGCTTCTGGGTTCCTTGGTTCTGCAGCTTCTTGCCCATGTCCATGCCTGCGAAATTCGCTCAAAAACCACTCATGGCGACAGCGACCTGGTGGAAACGGCCCGGTCCATCATGCTGCTCCATTTGGAAGAAGGCATTGAGGTGGAGGATATCGCGTCCGAACTCGGCATGACCTATAACCATCTGCTATCGATATTCCGGCAGTACACCGGATTAACCCCGTATCAGTACTTCCTGCAGCTCCGCATCCACAGATCTAAAGAGCTGCTGCAGGACAAGGCTTTGTCGATCAAGGAAATATCGGCAAGAATGAATTTTGAGAATCAGTACTATTTCTCGAGGCTGTTCAAGAAGAAAACCGGCCTCTCTCCCTCTGAATGGCGTTCCGAGACCGGCTGAAGCGGAATCGCCCCTCAGATTCCGGCCGTATTTCCTATTCCCACAATCGGAAATGTGGATATTCATCAGTCAGCAGACCCACATAGGCGAAGACTCTGTAACACCATCGATTGATGACCATAATCAGCCGAAAAAGGTCCTTGTGATACCGCCCGGTGAACAGAAGCAGAACCGCGACGATCAGCACGAGAACCCACTGCTGTCCGTCGTAATAGTAGTCGCCATGAGGAGCCTGCCCGGAACTGCCGCCGATCAAGGCCGCCAGGATCATCGAGCAACGCCCTCGACAAAGTCGAACATTTTCCGAGGATATTGACCCGTAAAAAGGATGGCGAAAAAAGTGACAATCGTGATGAAGCAGACGGTGATCCACAATAACACCAGGATGACGAGGTGGGGGATTATCAGCAGCCACTTGATGAGCCACAGCCATCAGCCCGGGAGATTGGAGAGTTCGCCTTTGAGGTGAATCGATGAGGGTCTGGGTGTATCGGACATAGAGGTCCTCCTATAACGCCTTCCACAATATGCGTGAACGGACGATTCAGCAATTTTTCTTTGCGATTCAGAGCTCTATTTGATCTGTTTCACCACCCTGGCGTCCTTGATGACGGCCGATGGAGCTTCGTGATCCCACAGAGCTTTCCAGACATTCGGCTGAGTCAGCACCACAAGATTGGCGGGGTTGCCTTCCTTGAGCTCGAAATCCCGAATGCCCAGAGCTTTGGCGGCGGAAACGGTCAACAATATCGTAGACCCTCTCCATCTGAGGGAACGTGGTCATCCAGAGCAGGTGGCAGGCCAGAAAACCGACTTCCAGCATGTTGTTCCGCCCGAAGGGATAATAAGCGTCGGCGATGTCGTCCTGGCCGAGGGCTACCGGGAGACCTTCCTTCACCAGGTCCTCCACCCGGGCATGCAGCGGGCCGGTCTGAGGATCGCTCACCAGGCTCACGCCGCCCTTCTTCATCAATGCGGTCAGTCGTCGGAAAACAGGTTCTTCATAGAGCGCCATGGCCCGGGCATGCTGGGCGGTAACCCGGCCCTGCCAGCCGTATTTGATGGATTGAACCGCCAGGTATTCCAGGGTGCGCAGAGTTGAGTCCCCCGCATCATCCACGAGCATAGAAACATCCTTGTCATAAATCCTCGCCAACTCGAACATCTGGTCGACATGGGAGCGCATGTCTGCTTCGGTGAATTCGATCCAGGGAATCCCGCCCACCACATCGGCGCCCAGGTCCATGGCCTGCCGTACCCAATCGGCGGCGCGCCGGACATTCTCGATAATCCAGGATTCATCGTAGCTTTCTTTGATCCGTGAGGCCTGCTCAATGGCTGTCATGGCGCCGCCCATACCCACGCCGTGGTAGCTCCCCAGGGCGTCCTGACCCACTTTCTCCAGGGTATACACCTTATCCAGATGAAGATGGCCGTTCACAAAGGACTCGGTCACCAGGTTTCCCTCGGCGTCGATTTCCACCTTCGGATCTCCCGGAACCGAATCGGCTATCCTGACATAGCTCCCGTCCCGGATGCCGATCTGAACAAGCTTGTCCTCGGTCCCGCGGGTTGCGGCGTTGATGATGCGAATATCCAAATCCATTGCTGCCCTCTCAATCCTCAGTATAGTCAAACCACGTGGATGACGCCTCGGCATCTATCCCGGTGTTCCCAAAATCGATGAAAAATTACACACTTCAATTCTGAGGTGAAAGATATGAAAAACAGGTCGACCATCACTCCCACCGCCGTTCTCGCCCTTCTCGCGATTTTCGCGGTGTTGCCCCTATCCGCCCGAGGCACGGAAGACGTCACCGGAGAAGTTTCGGTCGCCGTCCAAGCGCCCACCACAATCCGTTTCGTGACACCCGGAGGCTTTTCGGCCATCACCCTGGCCGAATTCATCGCCGAGTCACCCGAGTTTGACGGCAACGTCCGCGTCGAATATGAAGTACTCGAATCCTCAGACCTCCTGGCCGGACGCATCCTCTCGGGTCAGGCCGATATGTTTATCGCACCGACAAACCTCGGTTCGACTCTCTACGCCAAAGGCGAGGACATCGTCATGGCCGGATCGGTAATATGGGGGATTCTTTATCTGGTGACCACCGAAGGTCTGTCGGACTGGGAAGACCTGAGAGGGCGAGAAATATTCCTCTTCGGCCGGGGACTCACCCCGGACATCGTCTTTCGATATCTATTGGAAACCCACGGCCTGAATCCCGGATCCGACATCACCTTATCCTACATACAGAATACGGCGGAGCTGGGGCCGGCACTCATCGCCGGTCGGGCTCCCATCGCCATGCTGCCCGAGCCGGTTCTCTCGGTGGTGCTTACCAAGGCTCCTGACGCCGAAATCATGATCGATATCCAAAAAGAGTGGGCCGCCGCCTCGGGTACGGGTTCCAGTTATCCCCAGGCTTCTCTATTCGTCCAACGGAGTGTCGCCCGGGAACACCCGGAGTTTCTCTCTTCTTTCCTGGCCCGATATCAGGCGTCCATCCAACGGATCGTCGCCGATCCTGATAAGGCCGGAGAGTGGGCGGCCTCCTTCCTGCCCTCCCCGCCGGCGCCCATCATCGCCCGGTCCATCCCGGGTGGGAATCTGAAGTGGGTGTCGGCCCGGAACGCCCGGAGTGATGTGGAGGAGTACCTGGAAGTCCTTATGGGTTACGATCCGAAAACTATCGGCGGCTCTCTGCCGGATGATGGTTTCTATCTCTCAAGTCCCTAATCCCTCATCTGTATCTAAGTGACCTCCGAAGCCCTCTCCTCCGCTTCTTCGCTGCGCCTGAAAAGGGCCAGCAGAGGTTGGGTGACGAGGAATAAACCAGCCCCTATGAAGTAGCCCGCGGCGATGCTCCATTTTCGGGCTACCCAGCCCAGTCCGGGCTGACCGATAATGGCGCCACCGCTGCTCACCAGTGAATCCAGCGACACCACCGTGGCCCGTTTCCCCGACGGCACCCGTCCGTGGAGAGCCGTCCGTTGGAACGGACCGGCATAACCAAGGCCGCCCATCATCAGAATCATTCCAATCAGAGCCAGAAGCGGGGGGGCCGGGAACACCAGCACGGCGGCCGTCGCCTGAAGCCCGGCCAGTCCGGTCAGTACGGCGCCAAGGGCCGAAACGGCCATGGCGCCGGCCAGATATCGGCCCACCCTGGGCGTGGTACTCCCCTTCCTTGCCAAAGACTGTCCGCCCACTTGAGAGAGAGTGAGCACCGCTGTCACCAGACCCGAAAGCCATGCCGCGCCGGGGAAACCGGCCAGATCGGTGATGTAGGGCTGCAGGGCGTAAAAACCCCACATCATAAACACCCCCAGGAAGAATGAGACGCCCATGAGCTGCCGCAGTGCTTTGGAGTGAAATCCGAATTTCATACTGTCCCGGGCCGTTCGCCGGATCCGGGTAAGCGCGCTCAGGGTTTCACCGTCTGGGTGCCATCCTGTCTCGGGCATGGCAAAAAGATTCAAGCCCAGCATCACCAGAAACAGTGCCGCCCTCATCAAGTAGGGCACACGATAGTCGACTGACCCCAGGAACCCTCCCAGGACAGTTCCTCCCAGCATGGTGACACTGGCCGCCGTTGCGGCGTTGGCAAACAAACTCGTGATGTTCTCTTCATCACCGACGGCGGCTAATTCGTCCACCACCCAGGCTTCGGCCGCACCCGAAAAGAACGTGAAGCCCAAACCCAGCACCATGGACGCAGCGGCAAAGGCCGGAACGCCCCCGCCCCAGGTACCGGCCGCCAGATAGCCCAGGGTACCGATAAAGAGAAAAATCGAACTCCATATCAGGGAAACACGCCGACCACGGCTGTCCGCAACCGCACCGGTGGGAATCTCGAAGAGAGTCATCGCTAATGTAAAGACTGCGTTCACGCCGAATACTTCGAACATGTCCAGGCCGGCATCCAGAAGAAAGAGTGTATTCACGCCCCATATAAGGGATGCCGCCATGGTGAAGGAACCGGTGAGGATGTAGTAGCGTCTGCGTATGCCCGCCGCATTCATTCCAAAAGTATAGTTTTTGTATCAACAATATGGCGGCCGGCTCCGTGAAACCTCTATTTTTTCTCAAGAATGTTGCCAAGCTTCTTCTGTCTGTATGATGAGCCCAATTATCAAACAACAATTCTGAATTACCAGGTTGGAACCAACCGCCGTCAGGCTGCGGACCGGTCTCCCTCCGCTCGGAATGTTTCATTCATCTCATCTGGTGTCCGGTAATCCAGACTCTGCTGGTATCGCCTGCTGTTACCGAACCGGAAATACTGGGAAAGACCGAGCTTCAAATCCCGAACCGTTTCATAAGAACTGAGATCGATATCTTCGTACTTCAGCGTCCGCCAGAAGTGCTTAACAAAGCAAACTGGGGATGCTCTGAAGTCGAAATACACCCTGTCACCATTAGTTTTTCCTATTCTTATAGAATTCTTGCATCACCAAGAACCCCGGTTTTCGTTGACTTTTATTCTCGTTTAGCAGACCCTTTCGGTTGTACCCTTTCTGATATCGATTGAGTCGCCGCATTGCACGAAAGTCGTAGAGTATCCAGGGAGTTGTACCCTTTACATATGAAGATTTCCCGATAACCTTGATCTGCCGACGATATATATATTCCTGATTCTCCTCGGTAAACATCTCGTCCTTCGAACCATGATGACCGGCCAGACAACCACCACCGAATTCTGTGATGATGACAGGTTTATCAGGATTACTAGTTGTGAAGAACCTATCCAATTCGTCGAAATCCGGGACATACCAACCGTAATATTCATTTATACCGATAACATCAAGATAGC
>JARGFR010000169.1 GCA_029210985.1 Spirochaetaceae bacterium
GATCGCCTCGACGCTATAACCTCCAATGCAACTTCAACACCTCTATATCCAAACAACGGAGAGGTACGCATTCAAGGTAGAAATGCCGATCGGTCTGTTTTCTGATTATAACATCTCTCCTCCATGCGGCCTGCTTTCGGATGAGGGAATCATCGGATATTTTGATCATGCTGAGTCTTTTCTGAATCCTCAAAGAGCCAAGGCGCAACTGATATGGTTCAGTGAAGGATTCCTAGAATATCCCTTTCCGATACACGTACCGGCCGGTCGGAAGATTAAGGTGATTTCTATTACAGCCGAGATCTGTTCCGAATATCCTGGTGCGAACTCAATATGGCCCTCGGACATTACCTTGTGGATCAACGGGCGGGAGATAGGGACCTGGACAAGTCCCGGAGATATGGGCGATCCGCATGGAAGACTGACTCCATCATGGTGGGGTGAGGGAAATACACAATTCGGATTCCTCAAAACCTGGAAAATCACCCAGGAATGCTCGTTTATTGACGGTGTGGAGAAATCCCGAGTCAATCTTGATGATCTTGCGATTCCGAATGACGGCCGCTTGATGATTCGCCTGGGCAACGGCCCGAATGCCGTCAATCGGAGCGGTCTCAATCTGTTTGGACATAAGTTCGGCAACTACTACAATGATCTGATGATGCAGGTCGAGTTGGAACCCGAAAAGAACGGGGACTAAACCGAATCAACCAACCTTCAGTGCTACAAATGTCTGGTCGTCGTGTTGCAGGCCCGACGTGAAGTCGTCGACATAGTCTTTAACTCTTCTGGCTACCTCAACAGGCGGCTGGTCGGCATGCCTCGCGATGAATCTCAACAGTCTTTCGGTCCCCAATTCCTCTCCTTCGCCGTTACGGGCTTCGGGCAGACCGTCGGTGAACAGAACCAGATAGTCCTGGGAATGCACACGAATCATTTTATGGCCGAAGGATGCATTGATATCGATGCCCATCGGCAGTCCGTCCGTATCAAACATACGATAGGTTCGGGTGTCGCCCCTGAGTATATAGAGAGGATGATGGGCACCGTTCGAGTAAGAGACCGTACCCTTTTCGGAATCGAGGATAATCAGTGAAATAGTGGCGAATCGATCCGCACCAAGTCTCCCTGTGATGGCGCGATTCAGTTCGGTCATGATGTGATCCGCTCTTTTTCCCGGCGAACTGATACTCCGGATGACGGTTCGAATCATTATCATCAGCAGGGAAGCGGGAACCCCCTTGCCCGCGACATCGCAGATAACCACCGCCGTTTTGCCTGCCCCCAGATCGAAGACATCATAGTAGTCGCCGCTGACGCCTTTGGCTGCGTCGCTGAATGCGGCAACTTCCACACCGCTCAGGTTGGGCATCTTTTCCGGCAGAAGTGTCTTCTGGATGTCCGCCGCCACTTGGATTTCTCTGTTGATCTGGTGGCTGTGCAGCAATTCGATATATTTAGTCATATTGTCCAGCGTCATGGCGATGAACTCTCCGTAGGAACGCATGTAGGAGAAATCCAGATCGGTAAATAGAGAATCCTGCCGGGTGAGCTCCAATGCCAGGAGACCGACGGTTGTATCCGACACAACCAGAGGGATAAAGATGGCGGAATTGATGTACCTGTCCGATTCTTTGTCCGCGTTGTCCGCAAGCTCACCCTCGTCGTTGTGACGGACGAAACGAGCTTCCCCGGTGGCCAGAACCTGACCGAGTATACCTTCTCCCGGGGCTATGCGATGCCCGGCAAACCACTGCATCACATATTCCCGTTTGCCGGCCACCATGTGTGGAAGAGCCATGGGAGGAGGAGCGTAACCCTGAATCCTGCTCAGGGTCAGCATACCGTCTTCCACATTCATGAGGAATCCGGCATCGGCGCCGGTATTGTCTATGGCGAGTTCCAGCATGAAATCCTCAAGCTCGCCCATTTTGATGTCTTCACCGGCGGAACTGCCGATGTCCCTCATCATATCTTTCATGGAATCCAGACGAATCCACAAATCCTGGGTGAGAATATTGAAGTGATGCGCAATATCCTCGAACTCATCTCCCGTCCTGATATCCAGATGAATTTTGAAGTTTCCTTCCGCCACTTTGGCCAGGGTCCGTTCCAGCTGGATGATGCGAAAACTGAATCCTCGGGAGAATCGGAATCCGATAAAGGCGCCGCCAGCCTGTATGAGGAGAGTGATGGCAAAGGTGGTAATGTAGAGAGTTCCCGAGAATCGCGCCACTGCCAACCTCAGGTCCTCGAGAAATCTATCTGTGGGCAGTGTAATGCTGGCGATCAGCGATTCACGGAGATTACGGAATCGACTCTCAAGCGCGGCAAGTTTGACGGCTTGAGGAGAATCATATCCGATTCTCGTTCCGATAATCTCTCTTGAAATGTTGATTCCTCGATTACCTGTCAACTCCGGCAGATCCTGAGCTAGAGAAGATTCGATATCCCGGATCAGCGGTTCGATTTCCAGCTCTTTTATGGTCTCCCATGCTTCGGCACGAGCATCCCGACTGAGAATCGCCCGTTCACCCAACAGTCTGTGATAAGGACTCTCAAGGAGACTGGTGTAGTAATAGTCGAACCGTTGATAGGAGGTGGTCCAGTCGTCCCAAAGGAGGCTCATCCTCATTGCTCGGCTGCTGAAGAGGGTTGTCTTCTGTTCCAAGGTCTTCAATTCGGTACGGGATTCGACGCCCCGGAGTTCCAATCGCTTCAGGGCGTAGGCCTGGGAGAAGCGCAGCATGACAAATGCCATGGACATCAGGAATCCGGCGAGAATAATCAACTGAAGCAGCGTGAACTTGGTTCGAATCCTCATGCCGCATTACTCCCGGTGAATTTCAGAACGATGACTGTCTGATCGTCCTTTTGATCCGTACCCCTTTCAAAATATTCCAGTTCCGTCCTCAATGTTTCGATAATTTGCTCCGGGCTGCCTTTAGCCTGATTACTCACCGCTTCCAGAAGGCTGTCGATGCCGAAGAGTTTCCCATCGCGATTTCTAGATTCGGGAATACCGTCCGTATGGAACACGAGTATATCACCCGGACTCAGAACACCGGTCTGTTGTGTGTATTCGGCCTCGGCATCGATTCCCACAGGAATCCCTTCTGTTTGTATCGCTTGATATACGGCCGAATCTGCTCTGAGTATCTGAAGCGGATAATGAGCCGCGGATGAGAATGTGAAATTTCCATCTGAATCGAGGACCAGAATGCCCACACTGGCATAGTTCTCGATGGCAATTCGTTGTGTCATATCGCTATTGAGCCGTGTCATGATGGACTGAGCATCGAACTCCGTAGGGGCGACAAGACGAAGGATAGTTCTGATCATCACCATCACAAGTCCGGCGGGAACACCCCGTCCGGCGACTTCACAGATGGTCACCATTGTTTTGCCTCCGCCCAGGGGAAAGACGTCGAAGTAATCGCCGTTGAGTCCCTTGATGCTTCGCGACAGGTATGCGACTTCTCCTGACGGCAGTCTTGGCAGTTGTTTTGGGAGTAGATCCTGCTGGATTTCCTCGGCAATTCCCAATTCTCTGTTGAGCTGAGTGGCTTCCAGGAGATCGGCATACTTATAAATGTTGTCCAGTGTAATGGAGGCAAGCTCGGCGAAGGACTGAATGTTGGCATAATCAAGGTCGGTGAACAATTGTCCCGATTTGGATGATGTGATTGCCAGGACGCCGAACACGGTGGATCCGATCCTAAGGGGAACGGTGATGATGGATGAGATGAAGAGAGGATCTCCTTCGACGCGAGTCCAGTCGATTGAATTGGTGAACTGCACGTTCCTGATTATCTGAGATTCGCCTTGGTTCGCCGTCTTTCCAATAATGGTGACTCCCGGGCGAATGATGCGCGATCGGAGCAGGGCTTCGATATCGTCGTCTTCCGGAAATTCCGGAAGATCTTCAACGGTAAAAGGGGGTCGGAATCGTCCTTCAACAACAGACAGCATCAACTCGCCCGAATCACCGCTGACTTTGTAGAGAGCCGCACCGTCGGCTGCGGATTCTTTCATCGCCAGGCGTAGAATGGTTTCCTCCACTTGAGATGATTCGATATTCGAAGCAAGATTCTGTCCGATTTCATGCATGATGAGTCGGAAGGATTCGAGCTTTGCACCCAGTGTCCGAGTGAAAGCGTTGATGCTTGTCGCAAGGCTGCTGAATTCGTCCTTTCCCTTCATCTCCACCCGGATGGAAAAATCGCCTCCGGCGACATTTGACAGTGCGGTGTCCAGTCGACGCAGTTTTCTGCTCAAGTTATTGGAATAGAACAGAATCCCCGCCAAGGCCAGGAGCAGCATCAGCCCGGGGACCGATATGGCCATGATGAGCTGGAGGCGACGGTAGGACTCGGCCGCTTCGAGCATCTTTGTCAGTGTTCTATCCAATAACGCTTCATAGACACTCAAGTGCCTCTGGTCCAAGCGCTGAATCTCATCGATGGCCGTGTCAATCGCGTTGAGATACGTCGCATCTCCTTCTCCCGTTTCTACCAATAGAGCTTGGATGGTTGTCAAAGATTCCTGCGTATCGAAGGGGGCATCGTTTCTCAGATCGAGATAATCCGACATCTGATCGATGGACATAAAGGACTGAGTTTCAATCCAACTCTCTTTCACTTCGTCGAACAGGAGTTTGACCTCCTCCGACAATTGGTCGAAGAGGACGTCATTGGATATATCCTCCAGATCGGTGTTCATCTGATCCATAAGAAGCTGAAACTCCAGGGTGATAAAAGATGTCGGGTCTGATTTTGTGAGCATTCCCACCGATTCATATTTCATCCGGCCGGCCGTATCCTGGAGGGCCGCCGTCTTGATTTTCAGATCCTCAAACGTGATGAATCTCACGAATGACGTGATTGAGAACAGGACGGAAAGGAACAGTGCGGCGCTGAGCACAGTCTCTACCAATATCAGCTGCGGTCTTATCTTCATGACGTTACTCCGGATATGAAGCCCATGATATCACGCTCGTTTGGCGAGTGCCACGAGACGCCGGGCGTTCTGGTCATAGGGCCTTGCATCCATGCCCCCGAAGAATTCGATGGATGAAAATCCCGCTTCTTCGAGCAGCCTGCCCAGCTCCAGCGCGGAAAAGAGTCGATAGGAAAACTCGGTTTCGTGCCAGCTGCCGTCCGTATCCCGGAACATCCAGCGGTTACGAAGGCGAGTCCACGCCGCATCGGCCGAGTACTCCAGCAGAATGAGGCGGCCGTCCCGTTCCAGCCAAGTGCGTTCCTCGAAATTGGATGCCGCGACTTCTTTGCCGTCCATTTCGACAATCAGCCAACCGCCGCTTTCAAGCGCATTGAAAATGCTCCGGCAGGTCCGCAGATCGTCTTCCGGGTCATCGAAGTACCCAAGAGATTGAAACATGCTGATGGCCCCGCCAAAAGGCTCATCAAAAGAAAAATCTCTCATATCTTCTTTGAGGAATCGGGGGTTCCTTTCCAGCTGGCATGATGCCTTTTCAGCCTCACGCAGATATGGTTCATGAATATCAATACCCGTGACATGGAATCCCCGGCGGGCAAGCTCCACCGAATGGCGCCCCGGGCCGCACCCGACGTCCAGCACCTTCGAAGGAGCTCGGGCTCCGGTTAGGGCGATAACCGAATCCACATCCCCGGAGGCATCCTCCACACGTTCCTTATCGAACATCAGAGGCTTGAAATCTTGCCAGAATTCACCGTCGGACCACCAATTTTGTGATTTCAATTCGTCCATTGCTCCATTATCGGCGGATTACCCTTGGAGACAATCGGCTCAAGTGCGTTACTATGTTCATAACCGGAGGCACAAAGTCCATGAAGCGCTTTTTATCCGTTTTTTTCATTCTTTCGGCTCTCGCAATGTCCCTGTCGGGACAATCTGTCCCGCCGTCGACGGGAGAATTGGCTTATCGCTTATCATCACCGGTTTATTTGGGAGGCGGGCTTCACCAGACCAGAATCAACACCCCTCAGGGAGTCTACGTCAATCCGGCTGCCGCGGCGGGATTTCAGCGGGTTATCCTGGACGTTAATTACACAAATCTTCAGGCTGCCGGCGGTGATGCCGCGGGCGTGGGCAATGCCGTCAATCTGGCAATGTCGTTTCCCACCAAGGTCGGTGTCGTGACCGGAGGCTTTGGGTTCCTCGAAACCTCAGCTTACGAAGGAACTCCCATGGATCTGGGAGTTTCCGGACGGGCGAACCTGGCCTTTTCCAAGGAAATATACTCGGATGTATGGTTTGGCGCCGCTCTTGACGGTCAAATCGGCGAATTGGACGGCAATATGCACGGCGGCGGAGCCATGAATTTCGGCTTTATCCACTTCCCGGACACGTTCGGCGATTTAAAGAACTTTCGCTGGGGCGGCAGTATCTCCGGTCTGGGTTATCGATTTGGATCCACAGCGCGGAAATACTTCAACGCGATTCCCGGAAACCTGACTCCAGCCATAGGTATTGCATTTGATATTGCGGATTCCGAAAAGTTCCAATGGACCTTTCGCGGGGATGTTCGGGCTCCGTCCATCACCGATCTCTGGGTGGGACTCGGCAATGACCTGTATTTCGGTGATGTCGCTCGAGTGTCCGTTTCCTCATCTCTGGCCCTCAGAGATGCTTTCGACGGGTCTTGGGAAACGATCATCCCTTCGGCCGCTCTGGGTCTTCATTTTCCCATAGGGGGAGGCTCTGAAGAGAAAGAGAACAATCTCACCACAACCGAGATGGACATTCAGGTCGCCGCAGCACCATTGTATGCCGGAGTCTGGGGCTTCTCCGGGGGTGTCACTCTGCCTTTCGGTGTTCGTGACTCCAATCCTCCTCGGGTTTCCGTGCCATTCGATCCGCCGGCGTATATTTCTCCGAACTATGACGGAGTACAGGACGAGCTGATTATTCCCTACAGCATCACCGACGAGCGTTATATCTCGTCCTATCTCTGGCGGGTGGAGGATGAGGACGGCAACACCGTTCGATCCTATGTCAACAAAGATGAAAGACCGGAGAACGAATCGGTGAAAAATCTTTGGTCGAGGCTTGTTTCTCCCAAAGAGGGGACTCCGCTGCCGGAAGCCGTCCGATGGGACGGTGTCTCCGATTCCGGTTCGGTGACCGAAGACGGTTCCTACAATGTCTATCTCGAGTTCAGTGACGACAACGACAACACCTCCGTCACCGGTCCGTTCCCCGTTATTGTGGATACCCTTGCTCCGGAATTGAACCTGGAAGAACCCGAAGGTTTGAATCTGATTTTTTCTCCCGACGGTGACGGCTTCAAGGATGTTTTCCGCATCGAACAGTCCGGAAGTCTCGAGTCTTTATGGGAGGCGGAGTTTCAGGATGCATCGGGCAATCGTTCACGAGGATGGGCACGGGCTGATATCATGCCGGAGGCCTTGGAATGGAACGGAACCGATGACGATGGCGAAGTCGTGCCCGACGGGGTCTATCGATATGTCATTTCCTCCACGGACTTGGCCGGTAATTTTACCGACGGGACTGTTGAAGGAATTATCATCGATACCAAGCAGCCGGAAGTCGGACTGACCATCGACAAGGCGAT
>JARGFR010000016.1 GCA_029210985.1 Spirochaetaceae bacterium
CAGATCCTCCTCTTGAATGGGGTGGAGAATGGCCGGGAATTGGGCCCGCAGGCAGGCGGCTTCAATCTGAGCCGGATGTTTGAGCTTCGCCGTCGCATCACGATGTGCATTGGTGAAATTGATTTCGAATTGCAGATTCCCTCGTGGATTTTTGACTTTGAAATTATTCATTTCGGCTCCTGATCTTTTCACCTTCCGATAGTTTCACCATGTTAATCGGAGAATGCCTCCCCCGCTTGTCTTGATATGATCGAAACCTTGTCCTGTATTGACTTTATGTCGGTGATATCCCCTTGTGAAATGATGAAACTGACCATCCTATGTGTGATTGCTCTTCACATATTCCAGAATCTCATCCACATAGGCATAGGCCAACGCCGTGTAGGTGTCTGTCGCACCGTAGTAGATAGCGATGCGGCCCGTGGCACCGTCGGCTAAGACGGAAGTGGGAAACACCACATTGTCCACGCTCCCACCGGTTTCATACGACGCTTCGGGCGTCATGATGGGAAAGCGGCATCGGTAGAGAACCCTGCTCGGATCCTCCAGGTCCAGAAGCGCCACGCCCACGCTGTAAATGAAGCCGGCACAGGTGTCGGCCACCCCGTGATAGAGGAGCAGCCAGCCTTCCGATGTCTCGATCGGAGTGGGTCCGGGGCCGATTTTCACCCGCTCCCACTTTTTGGGTCCTCGTGTGAAGACGACTCGGTGTCTGCCCCAGTAGGTGAGATCCCTGCTCTCACTGCAGAAGATATCTCCATAATTCACGGCCATTCCCATGCCCATGGGTCTGCTCAGCATCAGATACTTATCGCCGATTTTCCGCGGGATGAGCACACCATTTCGATTGTAGGGCAGGAATGGATTTTCCAGCTGATGAAACGACTTGAAGTCCGTCGTCCAGGCCGCTCCTATCGTGGGACCGTTGAAGTTATAGCACCAGGTGATGTAGTACCTGTCATCTATTTTGCAGATTCTCGGATCGTAGGCGAAGTTGATCTCTTCCAATGCCGGATCGGGAGAAATGAACCGAATCGGCTCTTCATCAAAGGTCCACTCGATGCCGTCTGGACTGCTTCCCATATGCAGGTACGGCGTCATGCAGTGCCAGTCCGCCCTGAACACTCCGATGAAATGATCTTCCCAGGGCACAACACAGCTGTTGTAAACACCCCTCGCATTGGGAAAAGGATTGATATCGACGATGGGATTTGTGCTGTGACGCCAGATGATTCCCTTACAGCCCTCCGGTTTATCTTCCCAGGGGATGTTCGGCAGCGGTTCGCCGACGAGCGCTGTTGTATTATGTGACGATTTCTTATTCATGATGGTTCCCTCCAGTCAAGTTCGGCTTCGTACTTCCGAAGCGTCGCGATTTCCCGCGGCAAGTGGATATCCCAGGGCTCCCATCGGATCCATTCACCGCTGATAAAGCCTGCGTAATCAATATTCCGCAGCAGCTCGAGAGCACGCCGATGATCTATACCGCCGGTCCCGATGGGCATCATCTGATCGATATCACCGGTTCCGTTGGCGGCAAATTTTGCCTGCTCGGGTCCCATGCCGTCATGTACGTGGACATGCCCGATCCATGGCTTCAGGATCTCAAAGGCCTCATCCATCGTGTAGCCGCAGACCCGGATTGGATGCATGATGTCCCAGTTCACCGCAATGGCCGGATGATCAACCCGGCTGAGAACGGCGGCAACATGCCGCGGATCACACCAGTCATCGTGGGTTTCCATACAGAGTTTGACGCCGCGTTCTCCGGCATAAAAAGCGATGGACGCGAGCAGACGTACCGCATGATCAATGGCTGCATCCCGCGTTATACCTTCGGGGATTTGACCGCCGAATACGCGCAGCACGGGCGCTCCCAAATCTGCGGCAAGATCGATGCGCTGGTATGATTCACGTGTCACGGAATCCGTCAGGGCCGGATCGGCGAACTTCAATGAGGTAGCCAGACAGCCCAGCTCAATCGATCCGGCCTCCATCTGTTCCACAATCACCCGGCGCGTACCTCTGTCGGCGGCCACTTCGATTCCGTGGGCATGATGAGAGTCAAGCCGCGGCTCAAGGCCGTCATATCCGTAGCGCCGTGCAATTTCGATCATTTCAGTCAATGTGCTCTCAGGCGTCGAGAAACTCATAAACGCATACTTCATAGTTCTGTTCTCCGGTTCTCATCCACATCCACCCACGCGCCATCCCGTGACGCCGACTCGTACATCCGATCCAGGACAAGACGGCTGCGGCGCCCGTCGCCCCCGTCACAGATCAGCTCCGCACCAGTGCGGATGGCGGCCGCCAAGTTCTGCGCCATATTCGTCCAGATCGGCATCTTCGGCTCGGGAGGAATATCCTCCCAACGGCCGTCGACATGCCACCGTTCGATGGGCGTGGAGTAGGGCCCGCCGAAGTTGTACATCACAGCGCCTTCCTTTCCATGCAGCTCCAGGTTCAGATACCACGTGTCCACCGGATAGGAGGTGGTGGTGTAGAGCTGTATGACAGTTCCGTCTTCATACTCCCAGAGGCCGCTGCCCAAGTCCTCCGCCTCGATATCATGCGCTTGGGTCCACGTGCGCAGCGACACCCGTTTGGGCAGGCCCAGGAAGTAAACCAGCTGGTCGATATGGTGAATGGCCTGGTTGCTCATCACACCGCCGCCGTCCAGCCGCCGGGTGCCGCGCCATCCGCCGTTGACGCGGTAGTACTCCATAGTTCGGCGTATTTTCAGCAAAAGAGTCCCGCCAATCGGCTCTCCAAGGTGCCCCGAGGCGATCCGCTGCCGGATGCGCTGCGAAGGGACATCCAGCCGCTGAGCAAAATCCACGGCGAGCAGCCTGCCGGCCTTCTCCGCCGCCTCGATCATCCGGTCGCAGGAGGCGAGATTGGCTTCCATGGGCTTCGTCGTTATCACATGTTTCCCTGCGTTCAGTGCAGCGACGGCCAGATCGGCATGAATACCCGTGGGCGTCATCACGAAAACCGCCTCACAGTCATCACGTTCAAGCCACGGATCGAGGGATGTCGTCCATTCGCAGCCGAGTTCACCGCCGGCCTTTTCCGCCCGTTCGGCATCGATGTCGACAACACCTATGACGTGTGTTCCAGTCTCGTCCTGGAGTTGCCTTGCGCGCTCAAGACCCATGCCCAAGCCGACAACAACGAACTTTACAGGCTCAAAATCCAGCGGTGTCGGCCGCTTGGGCGAGGGTATTCCGCCGGGCCAAGCCTGACGAACCCGGTCGATGAGCCGCTTCAACATGTCGAGATTGCTCACCGACTTGTCCGTGTTGTGGGTTTCAACAGAGACGGGACCTGTAAATCCGTGGGTTGTCAGCGTCAGGAGGATCTTCTCCCAGGGCACAATCGCGTCCGCCAGGCCGGGCACCATACCCTCCGCCTTTATATGAATGTTCCGGCTTCGTTTCACCCGCAGGGCGATGCCTTCGTCGTCCGGAGCCGCGTCATCCAGCCATTCGTTAGCGCAGTCCCAGGCCAGCCCCCATTCCGGCACGGCCAAGGAATCAAGGACGGCAAGACATTCCGGTACGGTGACATCGCAGTTTTCGAAGACAAGGGTCAGTCCGGCCCTTTTCGCACGCTCGGCGAGAGGGCCGAAACGGTCGAGTACCTTCTGGAGCTGGTCCGGATGAACGGCGAGATCTCCCTTCCGGTCCGCATTGGGCTGCCAGAAGAAGAACGATCGAACCAGAGGGCAGTTGAACTTATCGGCTGCCCGGATGATGCCTTCCAGCTTCCGACTCTCGGACTCGAGTTCCTCCGGCCCGGGCAGGTGAACCTTCGCCAGAGACGACTGCAGACAGGCGACTTTCAGGTGGCTGGCATCGAGAAGCCTGACGATATCGTCCATCTCATTTTCTTCGAGCATGCAGAACTCCCGGCCCAGGACACGGCCCCGGAGGTCAACCCACTCCATTCCCCAGTCCCGGAATTGACTGACGGCCTCGGTGATATCAAGTCCGACTTCGTCGTTGAAGATGGATAGTCGCATTCGTTTCTCCTTGTCCGTCCGCAATTATTCGTTGCGGCTGCCGGTTGTTCTCGTCTGTCGAGCGCTTCCACATCTTAGACATGGAGGAAAGAATCTGCTTGTCTTGATATGACCAATACCTTGTTCTATATTGACATTGCCAGATAAGGACAAAGAGATTGAAACTACTGCTCAGCCGTTTCATTAACGATCCTCACCGAGAGTATGCCAGTATCATCAACGACCACCGACAGCTTCGTGTGGAACACTCCCATGACTTTTATGAGTTGTTTGTGGTCAATCACGGCAGCGCGACACATGCGATTAATGGTGAACATCTCAATGTGGCCAGAGGCACCCTCACGCTCGTGCGTCCGGATGATGTGCATTCCTATCGGCACATGTCGAACGACTTCGAAATCATCAACATCCTCATACCGATGCAGACCATGCGGGAATTGTTTGACTACCTGGGGGAGAATTTCAAACCGGATCGGCTGTTAAGTCCAAAGACTTCTCCGGATACCCGGCTGTCCCTGGACGATCTGGAATCGGTGGTCACATCACTCGAGAAACTTGTGGTGGCCAAACACGCTTACGGAGTCAGTTCGGACGCGTTATTCCGATTTACCCTGCTTAATCTCATTTTCACATGCTTCCCCGTTACCGAAGAACACGGGATGCCCGACATGCCGACCTGGTTAAGAGGGCTGTGCCTGGAGATGATGAAGAAGAGCAATTTCGCCGAGGGGCTGCCGGCTCTCTACAATCTGGCCAACAAGAGCAAGGAACACCTTGCCCGTATTTTCCGCCGATATCTCAAGAAGACACCCACGGATTTTATCAACGATCTACGGCTTGAATACTCTGCACGTATGATCGTGTCGACTGAAGCGAAAGTGGTTGATATCTGCGGCGACGCCGGGTTTGAAAGCGTCAGCCATTATTATCATCTCTTTCACAAGAAATACGGAATGTCGCCGCTGGAGTTCCGAAGCAAGGCGGCAGGGTCCGATCAGTACTTTTCCATCGTGGGTGATTCGATCCTGGAAACCGGGATTCCCCAAGGCATTCCCCTGCTGTCAAAACATAGTAAAGGCAAGTTGCCGCGTCCCGCCGATTTCAGCTGAGTTCCTTGATGAAACAGCGACGTCTTTTGTGCTGGCGATGGTCGTAACTCCGCCACATGGCCTGGACTTGCGTGTTGGACTCCAGCTCACCGGAACTCTCGGCAGTTTTAATACCTGCTTCGATACAGGCTTCGGTAACCGACCCGAGCAAAACTGAAATCACACCGGAGGCACGATACTCAGGCAGAACCGCAACGATGTACAAATCCAGCCCGTCAGGATTTTTCATGGCCTTCAGCATGTGATACCAGCCGAAGGGGAACAGCTTGCCCCGGTTTCGCTGAAGGGCCCGGGAGAATGACGGCATGGCCACTCCGAACGCCACCACCTCGTTGTCATCATTCACCACAACCTTGGTGAATTTCGGATCGGCGAATGGAATGTACTGCCTGATGTAGTTCTCTACCTGCGCTTCGGACAGGGGTACAAAACCATAGAGATCTTTGTAGGACTCCGAAAGCACATGAAACAGCCCCTTGGCGTAAGGCATTAAATCCTTGGACTTTTTGGCCTCTACCATCCGCAGTTTGTTGCGCTTCATCACAAGTCCCTGCACCCTCTTCACCTTCTCGGGAATTTCAGCCGGAGTCTTGATTTCAAACTCCAGCCAGTCAATTTCCTTGGCATATCCGAGGCGTTGAAGATGTTCCGGATAATATGGGTAGTTATAAATCATCGGAAGAGTACCCATCTCATCAAATCCTTCGATGAGCATGCCCTCGGGATCCAAATCGGTAAATCCCTGCGGACCTGTGACGCCTTCGGCGCCCAGGCTTTTGGCCCATTTTTCGACCGTTCGGAATAACGCTTCGGAGACCTCATCATCGTCAATGAAATCGACCCAGCCGAAACGGGCCAGATCTTTACCCCAGATTTCCCGATAGGCGGGTATATAAAGACCTGTGATACGCCCGACTATCTTCCCGTCCCTTTTTGCCAGCCAGCTTTTGGCCTGGGCTATATCAAAAGACGGATTCTTCGCGGGATCCAGAATCTCAATCTCCTCGGAAAACAAGGAAGGAACATAGTAAGGATGGCCCTTGTAAAGACTCAAGGGAAAGTCCACGTACTTTCTGCGATCGCGTTTGGTCCTGACTTCTGTCACTGTGAGGGGCATAAGGGGAGTATATTAGTCCGTCGAACCCAGGAAAAGACTTCAATGTGTCTAATTGAGTTTTTGTTCGGTCGGGTTTACCGTACAAGCCGACGACCGATTCGATTCGTCTTCAGCAACCGTCTTTTCAGGAATAACTTTACTCAGAACTGGACCATGATATACTCGCGCTAACAATAACTCCGAGCGGTACGTTCTACGGTCCGACGACTAGGAATGTGCCGCCGATAGGGTATCGCCGGAAACAGCGTTGCCTCCCGTGTTTGGAAAGGAGCTGCCATGCGCAAACCAAATCTCTGGAAGAAATTCGCCCTCACCTGGATTGCGGCACTATTTGCCGTCGGAACCTTGTGGTCAAACGGGACTCAGGAGACACCGGACCCTATCTCCCCGAGGGTCATCAAACTGGCCACCACCACCAGTACCGACAATTCGGGACTCCTAGCCGAGATCCTTCCGGTCTTCACGGCCGCCACCGGCATCGAGGTGGATGTCATCGCCGTCGGAACCGGAAAGGCGCTGACTCTGGGGCAGAACGGTGATGTCGATGTCGTCCTTGTCCATGCCCCATCCCGTGAAATCGCCTTCGTAGAAAATAGATATGGCGTGAATCGTCGATCCGTGATGCACAACGATTTCGTCATCATCGGTCCGCCTTCAGACCCCGCAGGCCTCTCCGGGATGTCCGACGCCGCCAAAGCACTGGAAGCCGTCTCCATTGCCGGAGAGCTTTTCGTTTCCCGCGGCGACGATTCGGGAACCCATACCAAGGAACGCTCTTTGTGGCAGGATGCCGGCGTCTCACCCCAGGGTGACTGGTACAGCGAAGCCGGCCAGGGTATGGGTGCTGTAATGACCATCGCGTCGGAGTCCCGGGGTTACACCCTGGCGGATCGCGGAACATGGCTGTCGATGAAAGATCACTTGGATCTCACGGTGCTAGTGGAAGGGGATCCCAGACTCTTCAATCCCTATGGCGTCATCGCCGTCGATCCGGCGCTCCACGAACACGTCAGGTATGTCGAGGCCATGGTGTTTATCGCCTGGCTCACATCTGTGGAAGGTCAGCAAAACATCGCCGATTTCCGTGTGAACGGTGAAAGTCTCTTTATTCCCGATGCCGTCCCGGCTCAGTAGCTTCAACTGATTGATGGACAGCGCATTCGGCCGAGCACTGAATCTCATATTATCCGGCGATGTCGAAGTGATGGGCATCACACTCACGTCCCTGGGACTCGCCTTTTCATCCACTGCAGTGTCCGGCATTCTGGGGATACTTCTCGCCCTGGTTCTCCATCTGAATTCATTCCGGGGCAGGAAAGGAGTACTGGTCGTACTCAACGGCCTGATGGCCCTGCCGACGGTGGTGATCGGTCTCACCGTCTATTCTCTCCTTTCACGGTCGGGACCCTTGGGATACTGGGGACTCCTCTACAGTCGGGGCGCCATCGTCATCGGTCAATCCATCCTGGCTCTTCCCATCATCACATCCCTGGTCTACGGTGCCCTGAATTCCGGTTCCGAGATCATTAGGGAAACACTCTCCACTTTGAGGGTCCACGGTGTCACCCGATTCCTATTGATTCTCAATGAATCCCGCTATGCGGTATTGATGGCCGTGGTGACGGGATTCGGCCGAGTCGTGGGAGAGGTGGGCGTGTCCATGATGCTCGGGGGAAATATCCGGTGGAAAACCCGTACCATTACGACGGCCATCGCCCTGGAATCGGGTAAAGGGGAATTTGAACAGGCCCTCGCCTTGGGCCTCATACTAATCTTCGTCTCCCTGGGTGTGAATACGGTTCTTCAAGTCGGAATGCGTCATGAATAGGACGCCTTGGAACACCGGTCCGGTCGCGTTTGCCTATCCCGAGGGGCCGACCATCCTCAGCCTTACCAACCTGCAGCTGAGTCCCGGAACCATCACGGTGATTGCCGGGGAAAACGGATCAGGAAAAACCACACTGCTTAAAATCTTAAGCGGACTGCTTCACATCCGGCGGGCCGTTGGGGACGAACTTCGGACATTCCGGACCCATTCCTCTTATCTGCACCAGCACCCTTATCTCTTTAGAGGTTCGGTTCTGCGAAACCTCCGGTTGGCCTCACCGCAGGCCGGGGATTCCGACATCACCAGGGCCCTGGATTCGGTTGGATTGGCAGGATACGCACAGCGCAATGTGAAGAAGCTGTCGGGCGGTGAAATCAAACGGGTCGCTCTGGCGCGGCTCTTTCTGTCGGATCGCCAAATCCTGCTTCTGGACGAACCGGCGGCTCACGTGGATGCGATATCCATCAGGAAAATCGAGGAGTGCTGTCGTGGGCTGGCAGATCGGGGCCGGACGCTGATCGTCACCAGCCACCGCGGAGGATTCGGATACAGAGTCGCCGATACTTTGGTTGACCTCGAGGATGGGAGTGTTCGGACTTCTTCGGTGAATATCTTGAGGGGATCGGTCTCGGAAGAAAAGGAAAGTTCCCTGTCCTTCGAATCCCGGGGCGTACGATTCCGGGTGCCCCACCGTGACGGATCGTTTCAGGTGGCCGTTCTGGCCGGCGAGGATATCATCCTGTCCAAACAGCCGTTGGAATCCAGTGCGAGGAATTGCCTGAAAGGAACCATACGGCGGCTCGATGAAACAGGGGATGATGGAATCCGCGCTTCCTTGGATTGCGGGATGAATCTGGTGTCGGTCATTACACCGGCGGCAGTCGATGAGTTGGGACTTCGCCCCGGAAAGACCGTATACGCGACTTTCAAGGCCTCATCTGTGGCTTTGTACTAATGTGGAAAGGAACCGATATGATACCGTTTGATCGAGCTTCCGAACTGGTTCTGGCCGAATCGCTGCCCATGATGACTCAGCATGTGAAGCTTTCCGAAGCTCTCGGACGATTTCTAGCCGAGAAAGTGGCTTCTCCGCTGGACGCCCCCCCCTTCGACAAGTCGGCTATGGACGGTTATGCCGTCCGGTATAACGACGAACGGAACCAATATAATGTTCGGGAGATCGTCGCGGCGGGAGATGCACCGTCGGATCGTCCCATTGAGCCGGGAGAAGCGGTTCAAATCATGACCGGCGCGCCTCTGCCGCCTGATACCGGGAAAATTATCAGGGTGGAGTTCACCCGGCGGAATGGGGATGTGATGACGGTGACCGAGCCCGAGCCCTACGACAATATCATCAAACGCGCCTCCAACATCAAAGCCGGAGACCCCCTGCTGGCTCCATGCCGCCTGGGAGCCAAGGAGATCGGGTGCCTGGCGGCGGCCGGAATACCTGAGGTGACCGTCTATAGACCGCTGCGCGTCGGCATCATCATCACCGGCGACGAATTGCGTAACGCCGGGTCGCCGCTGAGACCCGGGGAAATCTACGATTCCAACGGACCTCAATTGTCGGCTCAGATTATCAACGCCGGTGCGGTTCCGGTTTCCTACGGCATCATAGAAGACGACCGTGACGCCCACCGGGACGCCGTCGTCCGGGGACTCAAGGAGAGCGATATTCTGCTGCTCTCCGGCGGTGTCTCCAAAGGGGAGTTCGATTATGTCTCCCGGACCCTATCGGATGCCGGCGTCGACATATTGTTCCACGGTGTGAAAGTCAAACCGGGCCGCCCTACCCTCTTCGGTCGGACACCGTCCTGCCTGGTATTCGGTCTCCCGGGGAACCCTGTTTCGGTCTTTGTCCAATTCGAGGCTCTGGTACGACCCCTGATCAATAAGCTGAATCAGGCCCCGTCCCCGATTCGTCCGGTTCCCGGACGTCTGACTCGCGTCCTCAAGAGGCGGGACGTGGACCGGGCGGAATTCATGCCGGCAGTTATCGGCAGCGGCCCGGAAGGCCTGGAACTCACGCCGTTGAAATACGGCGGCTCATCCCATTTGAATGCTTTGGCGGATGCGAATGCCCTCATTTTTATACCTGCAGGCACCGAAACCTTGGAACAGGGAGATCAGGTTGATGCGCGACTCCTATAACCGGGATATCCGCTACCTCCGTATATCGGTCACCGACCGCTGCGATCTGGCATGCCGTTACTGTCGGGACGGCTCGGTGCCGGAGGGGGATTGCGGCCGAGAATCGGGGATACTCAGTTTCGATCAGATCGTCGAAGTGGTTCTGGCGGCGGTGGGTCTGGGTTTCTCCAAGTTCAGGCTGACCGGCGGTGAGCCCCTGATGCGCCGGGACCTGACCACCCTTGTCAAAATGATCCGCGGTATCGACGGAGTGGAGTTCATCGGTCTCACGACAAACGGCACCCAATTGGCACGTTACGCCCGGGATCTCAAGAGTGCCGGTGTGGATGGCGTGAATGTGTCTTTGGACACATTGGACGCCGATGAATACCGTGACATTACCGGCGGCGGGGATATTCAGAGAGTTTTTGCGGGGCTGGATGCCGCCAGGGAGGCGGGATTTACGTCCATCAAGGTCAATATGGTGGTTAATCTGGATACGCCGGCGGAACAAATTGCCCGGATGGACAGGTTCTGCCGCGATAATGGATTTCTGCTCCAAAGGATTCGGGAATACCGTCTGTCAAACCGTCAGGATACCGACCACGATTATGAACGGCCGCTGAGGTGCGGCGACTGCAACCGGCTGAGACTCACATCCGACGGCAATCTGCTTTCCTGTCTTCATTCGGATCGGGAAATCCCCGTGAATTTCGACGATATCGCCCGGAGCCTCATCACCGCGATTGATGCCAAACCCCTGAGGGGCGGACAACGCCGACACCACGATGTGTCAAAAATCGGAGGATGACTGTGGAATTTACCCACCTTGATCGAAACGGAACCGCCCGCATGGTGGACGTGTCTCCAAAGGCGCCGATGCGCCGCACCGCCCGGGCACAGGCAGCCATCGTTCTCCAGCCCGGAACCATCGATGCGATTCGCGAGAAAGCCCTTCCCAAAGGAGATGTGCTGACGGTGGCTAAAATCGCCGGGGTCAATGCCGCCAAGAAAAACGCCGAAATCATTCCGCTCTGCCACACGATTCCCCTGGACATGGTGGATGTGGATTTTCAGGTGGATGACGATCGCATCATCATCAAATCAGTGGCCCGGTGTGTCGGGCGGACGGGTGTGGAAATGGAAGCCCTGGCCGCAGCCGTCGGCGCAGCAATGGGCATATATGACATGTGCAAAGCCATCGACAAATCCATGGTCATCACCGATATCCGTCTTCTGGAGAAAACCAAGGAAGAGCTGTCGTGAAGAATCAATTCACCGTTTTGTCCCTGAACATCTCCACGAATAAGGGCGAGAAGAAAGTTCCTGTTGACCATGTGGAACTCCGGGTGAACCACGGCATCGTCGGGGACGCCCACGCCGGAGACTGGCACAGGCAGATATCCATGCTCGCCGATGAGGATATCGATTCCATGAGAGGCCGCGGGGCGGATCTCCACTCCGGCGACTTCGCGGAAAACATCACCACCCGCGGCATCGCTCTGGCCCAGCTGCCCATCGGAACCCGCCTCATCATCGGAGATGCGGAACTGGAAGTCACCCAGATCGGCAAAGAGTGCCATCACGGATGTGCCATACGCCGGCAGGTCGGCGACTGCGTGATGCCCAGTAGGGGAATCTTCTGCAGAGTGATCAGCGGAGGATCTCTCCGACGTGATGATACGGGTTTTGCCGTCTCCGAGTGATTGTGAAACCGGCTGAGCCGGGCCATTGTGAACGTCGCGGGAGCCGGGGTACCGAAAAATCTGTCTTTCACAACAGAACTGTAATGTTATCGAGCGGTAATTCGGTCATTTATATATTACTATATTACCATGGTTTCCATATCAAATAGTGCGACTGCCACCCTTGTCCGCTCCATCACGCTCATCCTGCTGATGTTGGTGTTTTCAATCGGAATCGATGCACAGACTGTTGTGGAGGAACGACTCACGGCTGAGGGATTCGCCATAGCACCCGAGCGGCCCGAAGCACCGGATTTCACGCTGAAAACATTGGGTGGGGAGGAACGAAGCCTTTCTTCATATCAAGGATCCGTTGTCTTCCTCAATTTCTGGGCCACATGGTGCGGACCCTGCCGAGTCGAAATGCCCTCAATGGATCGACTATATCAGGGTATTGACGACGACCGATTTGAGATTGTCGCGGTGGATCTCCAGGAGGACAGAAAGACTGTTGAGGAATTCGCCGAGGAGCTCGGATTCACCTTCCCCATTCTCCTGGATGAGAAGGGCATTGCAGGTTCCATGTATGGAATCAGCGGCATACCGACAACCTTCCTGATCGACAAAAACGGCGGTCTTGTGGCTCGACTCGTGGGATCCCGGGAGTGGGACACCAAGGATTTTCGGGAAACGATAGGGATGTTGATGGATGAGTAAGACCACCAGTTCCATATTCGATATGAGCCTTCGGTTCAAAACAGGAATTGTTCTATTCAACTTGATTGTATCGGCGGCGTTGCTGGCCGCCGATGATACAGACCATCAACTCGAATCCTTATCTAACAAGCAAGAATCCGAACTATCGACTCCAGGTGAGTCACATTCACGGTATTGGATTTGAAGAAGACGAACTGATTCTGGCCACGCATCTGGGCCTTCTTCGATTCCAGGACGGAAGTTGGGTTGCCGAGGAATCTCCTCCCCACGACTATATGGGGTTTGCTCCGGTGGAAGATGGGGCCTACATCAGCGGCCACCCGTCCATCCTCCACGCTGATGAATTCATGAATCCGCTGGGTGTGATGTTCACCGAAGACTGGGGAGATACCTTAACTCCTAAGGGTTTCTATGGAGAAGTCGATTATCATTGGCTCACCGCAGGATACCATACGACGTCGGTTTATGCCCTGACATCCAGCCATCCGCAGGCCAAGGCTCCAATGTTTGCCATGTCTCAGAACTCGAAGGAGCGTTACGAGCGGGAGGATGGGAAAGAACGGATCGAGACAGTGGAACGTCTTCGACCTCTTGCCGATGGACTCGGCCTGAGCCTGGCCCAGATGGCATTGGCCTGGGCGACAAAAAATCCGAATGTCAGCACCGTCATCACCGGAGCCTCAAAGCCAGAACAGGTGGAACAGAATATGAAAGCTCTGGATGCCGCGGAACTTCCGACACCTGAAATCATGGCACGGATCGATGAATTGGCCGGTACCAAACCGACAATGCCCAGAAGCTGGCGTTAGGTCCACCCGACGATAACAAGATCAATCCCCTGGCTGCCTTTCCCGTCTCAGGGACGAACCAATTCGATCAGTTCCCGGCGGTTCGAGACATTCAGCTTTGTGTAGATATTCAGTACATGACGTTCCGCTGTCCGGGGGCTGATTCTCAAAATTTTTCCAATATTCCTGGATGTCATACGATTGCTGAGCATCCTGCAGACCACCGTCTCCCGGCGGCTCAGTCCCGTAAATCCCGGCAGAGATTCCAATCGCCTCAAATTGGCCGCAAAATCATCCTCACCCTCATCCAAACGGCTATAGAGTTCGGAAAATGCCGTTATCATGGATTTCATATTCTTCATATCCCGCTCGGAAAACGGCCGATCCGTTCTACCACGATTCACCACCAGTATATGAGTCTTCCCGCTGCCGGTTCTGACAAAACCGGCCCCCATGCTGTGTCCGACACTGAGCGGTCGGTTGAAATCCGCGTCGTATTCCGTTTCGCGGTACCGGGCTTTCCAGTCGACAGGGCCGAGGGTTATCTGACAGGTCGTTCAGGAGGTGATATAAGCCTTTCCAGTCCGCATCGACAATCATTGACCATCCAATCTCGACGGGGCCTATTGTCAACAGTCATATACTTATCATGCATATGTCAAGAAAAACTACGCAGCCGTTACGGATGTTTGGTTGTTCACGACCCCGTAAAATAAACAAATATTTTATCCCATAGAAAGAGGTGTTTGTATGAATGGAAGAAGGGTTTGTTCCGCCTCGTTCCTGCTTCTCCTGATGGTTATTCCGCTCTGGGCGGGGGGTGGAAACGACGAGATGGAACTGGAGAAGGTGAATGCCGTTCTTCAGGAGTACGGAAAACTGCTGATTGACGGCGACTATGAAGCGTGGGGAGAACTGCATACTCAGGACGTCATCAAGATGCCGCCGAAGGTCCCCCCGACAACCAATCGAGCGGATATGGTGGCCCGCTCCTCGGCGGGTAGTGATCAGGCGAGAATTGTCGAATTCAATGTCGAGACTCGGGATACAAAAATCTCCGGGGATATGGCCTACAATTGGGGAATGTATACGGTGAAAATCCAGCCGAATGCGGGCGGTCCGCCCATCCTTGTCGACGGCAAGTTCCTGACATTGCTGGAAAAACAGAGTGACGGAAGGTGGCTGATTTCCCACGACTGCTTCAATTCCAACGTACCGCCGCCGTCACCGTAGGGGATAATCCCAAACGCGTTCCATGCTTGAATATTCACATGTACCGAACAGAACGCGTCCTGGCGCAATTTGCCGCCGATTCGGCCTGATCCCAATCGGTGGCCGTCGTTTTATCGGCTGTCATTCTTTTTTCTTTTAAAGGGGGGCAAGCCCCCCTGGCTCCAGACCGGCTTTTCCCCGGCGCTGTTCCGGGCTTGCTCCGCGCCGCCCGGCGCCGGGGGCCGTTCTTCCGCCACCCCCCGAGAAACTCCGCTATCGGCGGTAGATTCCGTCTCAAGAACATCGGTCAAAGTGGATATGGGTCAGCGGCGATTGCTGCCGGCGGAAAATCCCTATAGTTAATAGTGTATGAAAGCCCTCTGCATCTACAACGATTTCCATCATCCCGGCGCGTTGGTAAAAAACGGGCTGGAGGAATTTGCCCCGCCTGAAATATCCATCGAGTTTACAGACGCCGAGGACGGCATTCCCACCGACTTTCCAACGAACTGCGGCATATTGATCCTGAGTAAGGCCAACATGACCGCGTCGGATAAAGAGACTTCCTGGGTAACCAGAGACTGGGAGATACACATCCGGGATTTCGTTGAGAACGGAGGGATGCTGCTGGCCGTTCATTCAGGCATCGCCGGCTATGAAAAAGGCGGCATCATGGGCAATCTTCTCGGCGGAACATTCAAATGGCACCCGGAGATATGTGATGTATCGTATCGCGGTTCTATTAAAATAGGCCGGACCGGTATCGGGTCGGTCGATTTCACTTGCAGGGACGAGCACTATTTTGTCGATGTATTTAATAAGGATGCCGAGATATTTCTGACCTCGGAATCCCGGCACGGGAGACAGCCTGCAGGGTGGATCTGCAATATAGAACGGGGAAGGGTCGTCGTTCTGACCCCCGGTCATACCTTGGAGGTCTGGAATCATCCCGTTTTCCGGAAAATGATCCTCCAAGCACTTCAGACGAAAAAAAAGGCAGCTCCGGCCGCCCTTAGTCCGCGTCAAAAAAACGCGACAGCGGAAAAACCCAACAATCCAAGCAGGAAGAGCAGCATGACGGACCGAACGTCCGGGGCGTAACTCTTCACCACCGCCGCGGCTTTTTTACCAGGCTGAGAGACAACCAAAAAATACAGTCCGACGCCCAGCGTAAGAGTCAGAGCCGTTGACGCCAATTTCGGGACGGTGTAGAGAGCCGGAAGTACCGGCGTCGGACCGCTTCCGACGAGTTTGTGGAGTATACCGACATACGGGAAGGCAAAGAGACCTGAAAGGATACACAGAAGGGCAAGAAATACCATGGAAATCGAGGTGAGCACACCCGGCCCGGAGATGGTGCCGCCTGCCTCGGAGGTTTTTCGCAGAGAGAACACCCGGCTGAGCTTGATGAAGCTGGCAATGGTGGCCACAGAGGTCGCCTTGAGCAAAAACGCCACCGCTGACGACCCGGCAGTGCTCTTGAACACGAGGGTTTTGCTGGCATATCCGTTGAACGGCGGAATACCCGAGATGGAAAGAGCTCCCACCAGGAATACCAGACTCAGCAGCGGCGCCTTCCTTCCGACAGGCTTCATTCGATATAGGTTCCGTTCTCCCGACATCTGGACGGCCGTTCCGACGGACAGGAACAGGAGGCTCTTGAACATGGCATGATTCAGGGCATGGGAAAAAGAGGCCGACATGGAAAGACTCTCGGCAGCCGCAAAAGCGGCCAGCACATATCCCATTTGAGAGACAGAATGATAGGCCAGAAGACGCTTGGCATCGCTTTGGGCCAGGGCCAGTATGACGGCCGTCAGTGCGGTGACTCCCCCGATCCAGAGAAGCAGCCCATTCAGATAGATCACTTGAAAACGAATCAGTATCCGCACTAATGCAAATAGGGAGACTTTGATGAGAACCCCTGAGAGAAGCGCCGAAATCGGATGGGGCGCATAGGCATGAGCTTCGGGCAGCCAGGTATGGAAGGGAATGAAGGCGGTTCGGACGCCGATACCGACGCAGAGTGAGGCAATGGCCAGATGTATCGATGGGGATTCGCCCAGAGTGGGGTTCGAGCGAATGACGGCGCTGATGCCGGAAATGGAGAGCGTTCCGAAGTCCCGGTAGATCAGGAACACTCCGATCAAATAGAAGAGAATGCCGATTGAACTTAAAAAAAGGTATTTGATGCCGGCGACAAGACCGGCAGGGGTCTTTTCATAGGCAATGAGCACATAAGCGGTAATGGCGATGATTTCGAAGCTCACGAACATTGTAAAAAGGTCCCCGGTGAGGCAAACCGACAGCATACCGGCTTTCAGAAGCAGCAGGAAAAAGAAAAACGGCGGCCCATAGAGACGCCGGGAAAGGGCGGCGATGCCGATGGGCAAGGAGATCACCACTATCAATAACGAGGAGACCCAGGAGAACCCATCCAGAACGAAGGAAATCCCGTAGGGTTCCGGCCATCCCCCAAGGAAGTAGGTCAGGACACCGCCGTCAAAAATCGTCGGACCCAGAAGTATCAGTATCACGCCGGTGAATGCCATCGAAGCCACGGCTGCGACACAGGTGAAATAGGCCAGGGTTTCGCTTTTCAGAGCCTTGCCGAACAGGGCGGATGCACCGCCGAAAAGAGGTATCACCACGAGCAGCGGGAGCATGGATTCAATCATGGAGTTTCCATACACTCTTTTCGATGACGCGGATATCCAGAGTCTTATGTACAAGATAGATCCGGTAGATCAACACCAGCGCCAAAGCCACGACGCAAATCCCCACGACAATGGCCGTCAGCATCAAGGCCTGAGGCAGCGGATCCACCATAACTTCCTGAGTTCCCAGAATCGGTGCGGTGCTGCCGGATAGAGAACCGTGGTAAACGAACAGAAGAACAACGGCCGAGTTGCATATGGAGAGAGCCATAATTTTCTTTATAAGGTTGGCTTTCGTTGTCAGGCCCCACAGTCCCACCAGAAACAGCGCCCCGATCAGTAAATCCGTCATGTTGTTTCCCTGAAGAGATGGATGCAGATCAGGCTTATTCCGGCGCCGACTTTGATGCCGATGAGGAAATTGAGCATTGTGATGAAACTCGCCCTCGGCAAAACCGGCTCACGGGCCAGAACGGCGGGATTGCCTAGGAAGCCCACCCCGAAAATCATGCCGACAACACCGACGCATAAAAGCAGGAAGAACATCAGGAATTCAACCAAAGCCAAAGACTTGGCTGGAAAGAGTTCCTCCGCCGCCGCAACACCCTGACTCATGGAGAGCAGGATGACTCCCGATGAAATCACGACTCCTCCCTGAAATCCGCCGCCGGGAGATAAACGGCCGTAGAATAAGAGATAGAAACCGAAGAGAAACATGAATGGAGCGAGTTTACGGGAAATCAAATCCAGTATTTCCGTCTTCTTCACGATTCCCTCTCCACAAAAAACACCACCCCGGATACCGCCAGAAGAAGAACGAGTGTTTCACCCAGGGTGTCATAGGCGCGATAACCCAGGTAGATGGATGTCACCAGGTTCGTCGCTCCGGTTTCCCTCTCACCGTGAGAAACCAAATAGTCTCTGATCGCTGTTTTTTCCTCATGCTCGCCCTGGAGAGCCAGGAAGAGAAAGAGACCGACAAGAAGAATAATCAGGGTCTCGAGGATTCTGCTCAATACAGCCCGCCGCTTCATGTATCGTCCCTCCTTTCGGTTTTCCGAACAATCCAGACAAAAACCACTGTTCCGACGCCGGTTCCCACAGCCGCTTCGGTAAGCGCGACATCCGGCGCATGGAGCAGAAAGAACACCAGAGTGCTCAGGAGGCTCACCACTCCCAGGAGAATCACCCCCGCCAGTAAGTTTCTCAGCTGCAGAGTGATGAACGACACGATGACGAGTATCCCGACGAGAATTTCAATCATCGTCCGATCCTGTGCTTTTCCTGTGATAGGTATGCCGCCATGGAATCATCTCCTTGTTCCAGGCAAAGCGGGCGATGATATGGGCCGAGATGGGATTGGTGATGAAAAAGAATATGCCGATTACCAGGAGCTTACCGGTAATGGGTCCCCATCCGGCGAAGAACATACACCCGATCAAAATGGAAAAAACGGCGGTGGTGCTGCATGTGGATGAGGCCTGCAGACGCGTATAGACGTCGGGAAATACCAGAACGCCGATATTGGCCATGACGATGAACAGAGCGCCGATACCCATAAAAATGAAGCCTGCAATAATCATAGGTCCTCCCGCCGGGTCGAAAAATACCGGGTGATGGTCAGCAGCCCGATGAAGCCGAATATGTCATAGACCAGAGCCACATCGAGATAGATGGCTCGACCGGCCTGGACGGACAGCACGGCCAGAAGAGCCAGAACCTGGGCGGACACCATGCTGAATCCAATCAGTCTGTCGACGATGGACGGACCAATGACGATGCGTATGGCACTGACGCTCGATCCGGCAATGAGGAAATAGACCATGAGTTCCAGTGCTAAATCCATACGCGCTTGAGGAGTTCCTCGTAGGCGCCCTTGATAAGGTTGCCCGCATATCGGGAATGGGTCGTTTTAGCTTCCAGCCAATGGACAATAAGATGATCGTCGTCCAGGAGCACGGTCACCGTTCCGGGCGTCAGGGTAATCGAGTGAGTCAGCGCCACCCTGGCGATGTCGGACCTGAGGCGAGTTCGAAAATGGACGATTCCCGGTTTTATCCGGCCCCTGATGATGTGCCAAAGAACCTGGAAGCTTGCCACATACATATTGAATATCAGGACGGCCAGGAACACGATAAAGACATGCAGTCTGGGGAGATGTGACCGTCGGCCCGCTTCTTCTTCATCAATGAAAATCGAGTATGTGATGTATGACAACAGAAGGCTTGCGGCCAAGCCGGTAATGAGGGATCCCGGATCAACCGACCAGGTGAACAGAATCCATCCGCCCATCAGGGAGACGGTGGTCATCAGAAACCTGACGATGGCCCATTTGGTCCGGGGGTTCATGGGGAGTTCCGATCCTTTTCTTCGATGGCGGCAATCACTTCCTCCGGTGTCAGTGCATCATGAAGGGCACGGCAGAACTTATCATCGTGAAGATAACGGGCGATTCTGCTGAGTACTTTCAAGTGTTCTACGTGAGACCCCGAAGGTCCCACCAGGAGAAAGAAGAGCGTGACAGGACGATTGTCAACCGAATCGAAGCGAGCGCCGTCTCTCTTGAGGCCGAACGCCAAAAGAGTCTTGTCGACGGTGTCGGACATGGCATGAGGGATGGCGATTCCGCTTCCGATCCCCGTCGATGCCACCTTCTCCCGCTCGATGACATCAGAAGTCAGCTTCTTCAGGTCCGAGACGCACCCTCCCCGGCCTAGAACCTTCACCAGAGCTTCGATGATATCCGGTTTTCGTTTCCCACCTAATTCCAGATCGATGCACGATGGGTCGAGCATATCGCTGAGCGTCGAAGTCATTTAGAGATCCTCCACCAGGCCGACGGCCCAGTCAACGGGAAGTGTAAACAGGATACCGGTTCCCGGATCGGTGAATTTTCCACAGATATCCTCAAGGACGGATTGCAGCCGAGGAATTACCGACTCGTCCCTGACAACTGAGAATATGGTCTTGTTGTAAGGTTTGTTACCTTTCATAAACTCTCTGAACTCAGCGAACAGAGGTACTTCATAGGTGAGAAACCGACCCATTCCTTCGGAATCCAGGATGGTTCCTCCGGATATGCCCAACTCCGCAAAAACTTGAAGGACCTGATCGAGGAGTTCTTCCTTGTTTAGGACGAAGACGATGCATTTCATAATGTATACTCTAGTATAAACAGCCGGGTTCCTTCCTGTCGGCCGACCTATTCCACTTTTTTAAAATGAAACTTAGTTTCTTCTCCCCGAATAAGTCGGCGAATGTTCTTCCGGTGAAGCCATGTTATACCCAGAGGTATCAGACAGAAAAAGATCAGAAGCGTCACCGAAAGAGCCGAGCCGCGGATCCAAGTAACGCCAAGATAGACGAAGGGGAGTATCCAAGCGGCGACGAGGGATGCCAGGAAGACATAGGAACTGACCGCCAAGACCGCCGCAAACACAGCCAGGCAGAACGGTGCCGCGATGGGATAAAGCGCAGTGATTCCGCCGGCGGATGAAGCGACGCCTTTACCGCCCCGGAATCCGGCCCAAAGGGGATAGGCATGGCCGATCACCACAGCTGCCAATACACCGATTTTCAGAGCATCCGCTTCACCTGCCGAGAGAGCCGCGACCGGAGTCAGGAAGACCGGTAGAAATCCCTTCATCAGATCCAGAACAAGAACGGCCGCGGCGGCTTTCCAACCCAGCACGCGATAGACATTGGTGGCGCCGGCGTTCCCGCTCCCCTTCTCCCGGATATCGATGCCGGCAAATATCCGGCCGAAAATGAGAGCAAAGGGAAGGGATCCGACCAGGTAGGCCGCAAGAAGGATAATCGGCAGGGAAAGGCCGATGGGCAGACTCATCATTCCCTTCCGCTCCGGCGCCTGGGCAGAGGAATCAGAAGACTGGTGGAGTTCTTATAGGCTTGGTATTCGGGATTATCGCCATACTTCTCATCACCGCTTTTTTCCAGGAGAGGTATGCCGCTGACAAAAAGCAGCAGCGTTGTGATGGAAATCGGACCGAAAACCGTCAGCCACTGCCATCCGGTCAATCCCGGAAGGATCACCAGAAAGAGCCCCCACCATAACAATATCTCACCGAAATAGTTGGGGTGGCGGGAGTAGCGCCACAGGCCGCTTTCTATCCACCGATTTCGGTTTTCAGGTTTCCGCTTGAATCGGAATTTCTGAGCGTCGCCGAAGGTCTCAATCATCAGACCGACAAGGAAGAGAAGGAAGCCGACTGCTGCCGGCCCGGTTGAGAAGTCATAAACCCGCCCGGTCAGTGCCAGAGTCATCGGCAGCATAATCGCCCAGACGCCGATGGTCTGAAGAAGCCAGAATTGGAGAAAGACGAGGGGTTTATCCCTCTTATCGTCAAAGCGATCATCTTTACCGATGACGCTGATCCGATAGAGAAGATAGACCCCCAGGCGGAAAGCCCACAGACTCACCGCCAGGGCAATAAGAAGACGGACTAAAGAAATCGGCCGGTCTCCGGTGAGCAGCAGTACCCAGGTGAGGATCAGGAAACTCAGACTGTAGGAGAAGTCGGTGACCTTGTCGGTTTTAAACATCGCCGCGAAGAGAAAAAAGGTCATATTCACGATGAAACTGAGAACCAGAGAAACCATAATGGGGTAAGCTTGAATTATTTCCATAGTTGTTCATTTTAAGACATTTCGAGAGGGAAAGGGGCTTTTGTGACCGAATCATCAATTTCCGGCTATGAGATTTTTCATGGGTTTCTCTCCGGATACAGAAACATCATGAACCATCGGGATCATATCAATAAAATCAATGTGTTCCCGGTACCCGACGGTGACACCGGAAACAACATGATTCATACGTTCCGCTCCATCGTGGACAACCTCGAGTGCCGTCGTTCCGCTTCCTGGGTTCTGGAGGGAATCGCCTACTATTCCCTGAACGGCGCCCGGGGAAACTCGGGAATCATCATATCCCAGTACCTCAACGGTCTCGCCCGGGCTGCCGCAAATCGACAGACCATCACAGTGAGGGAATTCGGAACGATGCTGCTGGACGCGGTGTCTGATGCCTATCAGGCCATGGATCAGCCCCGGGAAGGCACGATACTGACGGTTCTTCAAACCTGGGCCGGGACGGTGAATAGAGCGGGTGCGGTGGGCGAGTCCCTTACTTCTATGCTCACCCGGGGATACGATGCCGCTCGGAAGGCCCTGAAACACACTCCTGACCAGTTGAGTGTTCTGAAAGACAATAAAGTCGTGGACGCCGGTGCATGGGGATTTGTCAGCTTTATTGAAGGGATTCAGCGTCTACTGCGCGATGGGCCGGTGCCCATTTCGCTTCGTCGGAAACTTCTGGGAGCACCGGAGCCCGAACTGACGCCCTCCCATGTGAAATCCCCCGATGCCTACCGGGATCTGGAATACCGCTACTGCACCGAGGTTCTGGTGGAGAGCTCCGAAGAGGATCTTGAAGCGGTGAAAGCACAGCTGAGAGCACTGGGAGATTCTCTCATTGTCAGCCGTGGCGCTGGCCGATTTCGCATCCATATTCACAGCAACCACCCCGAATCGGTGGTGAATCTCGGCCGTTCCTACGGACGGGTTCTCCAGCAAAGCGCCGAGGACATGCTCCGACAGGAACAGATGATCCACCAGAGGACAGGCCGGGTTGCGGTGTTGACCGATTCAATTGCCGACATTCCCCGAGAGCTGCTGGATCAGTACCAGATCCATGTTCTGAATCACAAACTGCTTTGGGATGAAGATGAGTATCTTGATCGGCTGACCATCTCACCGGTCAGTTTCTACAGGATTCAAAACGAGCGATCCTCCTTTCCCGGTACAACGGTTCCCGAACGGGGCCGGGTGGACAGTCTGCTGGCGATGCTGATGGAGAACTGCGATCAGCTCATCGTCCTCCCGGTGGCAAAAGCGCTGAGCGGAACCTGGCAGCAGCTGAGCCTGGCGGCGGAGCCGTACAACCGAAGTGAAAAGAGGATTGAGGTGGTGGATACATGCCTCAATTCCGCAGCGCAGGGGCTCCTGGTGCTGGAAATCGCCAAAGCGGCGGAATCCGGTGAAAATCTGGACAAGCTCGTCCGGCGGGTGGAAGAACTCAAGAACCGTGTTCGCATCTTCGTCAGTGTCCGAACGTTCAAGTTTATGGTGAAGGGCGGACGGGTGAGTCCACTGAAAGGTTTGGCCGCGAAACTGCTGAATCTGAAACCGATCGTCTCACTGGATGAGAGCGGACGCGGTATCGCCTTCGACAAAGCCTTCTCTTATCGGGGACTCATCCGGAAAATCTCCTTTCTGATTGATGAGATCAACAGAAATCCCGGCATTGTCGACTACGCCGTTGTGCATGCGGACGACATCAATCGAGCCCGGGAGTTCGCCGCCCTGGCGGAATCCCTGATCGGAAAACCGCCAGCCTACATCACCGAAATTTCGCCTGTCATCGGCATGCATTCCGGGAAAGGCGCCGTGGCCATCGGTCTGATTGAGAAATTGCCGGAATAGTTCCAAAGATCTCTCTATCTGCTACACTTGAAGTCAGCATGAGTACCATTTACATCACAGGACATCGCAATCCCGATTTCGACTCTGTGGCTTCCGCATACGTCTATGCCCATCTGAAAAGCCGTGTGGACATAGACAACGAATATGCCGCCGTCCGATGCGGTAGTCTGAATGCACAGACCCGGGCAATTTTCCAAAAGCTGGAATTGGAGCCGCCGCGATACCTGAAAGATGTCAGGGCGGTGGTGGCCGACGTCGTGAACCGGGAAGTACCCAGACTGGAGGCCACCGATCCGCTTCAAACGGCCATCGGCATGCTCGATGAAACCGGTTTGAGTCTTCTTCCGGTGTTCGATCAGGACAGTGTCTATAAGGGGACCATCAGCAGCGTCGAGGTGAGTCATTTCCTTATGAGGGAAACCTTCGGCGCTCGTCCGACTTATCGTTTCCGGATGGAAAATCTCTCAAAGGTGGTTCCCGGACGGATGATTTCCCGGGGTGCCGCGGAAGAGTTCACGGCACCGGTGATGATCGGCGCCATGCCCTTCGAACGAAGCGTTGAGCGCATCACCGCTCTGGAGTCAAACCGGCCTCTCCTGATCGTCGGACTCAGACGGGATCTGGTGGAGTATGCCGTCACTCACGATTTTCCGGCCGTCATCCTCACCGGCGCCACCGAAAAGGAAGCCGCGGAGCTTGATTTTGAACGTTATGAAGGTTCGGTCTACCTTTCGGACGTGGATACCGCCGAAACCATCCGGCTGCTGAGGTTCAGTACTCCCCTGGACGGCATTTTTGAAACCGAATCGGAACGCCTTGATGTCGTCGAAGATTTCGATATTGCCAAGAAGGCCCTGGCGGCGTCCGGCCGGCGGGGTCTGGCGGTATTCGAAGACGATCATTTTATCGGCATTGTCTCACGGGGATCTTTTCTGGACCGACCGCGGAAAAAACTCATCCTGGTGGACCATAATGAGGTGGATCAGAGCATCGTCGGCGCCCGGGATGCCGATATTCTGGAAATCATCGACCACCACCGAGTCGGATCGGTGATGTCCAGAGAGCCTTTCAGTCTCTTCACCCGTCCGGTGGGCTGCACCTGCACCATTCTACGACAACTTTATCGACAGCACGGCATTGCCATTCCCACCGATGTGGCACTTCTCATGCTTTCGGCCATTCTCTCGGATACGATTCTGCTGAAGTCACCGACGACGACGGAAGAAGACAGACAAACCGTGGACGGACTGGCCCGACATGCCGGTGTGGACTGGATGGAATGGGGTAAGGAGATGTTCGCCTCAGGGGCGCGCCTGGCGGATATCGACCCGGATGACGCGGTCGGCGGGGATTTCAAGACTTATGAATCGGGAGATTTACGGTTCGGCATCGGACAGGTGGAGGTTCAAACCCTTTCCGACCTGGACGACGTGATTCCTCCGCTGAACGAAGCTCTGATCAGGGCAAAGGAATCCCAGGTGCTGGACGGTACTATGCTGCTGATTACCGACGTCATGCGGGAAGACAGCGTCCTCCTGATCAAAGGTTTGGACGATGCGGCCACGGCTCTGCCTTACGAAAAGCTGGCCGACGGGGTATTGAGCCTGCCGGGGATTCTGTCCCGAAAAAAACAGCTTCTGCCGGAAATTATCAGGGCCGTGGATGAAACAAAAACACCCGACGCCTGATCTTGGGGCCGGGTATTCTCGTGCAATTTTCATTGATGATGAAGTCGGACGCGTTACCGGCTGTACATCATATCCATGATGCCTCCGCCGTTACGCACGTTGCTGTATCCCACCTGCATCAGGATTCTCTGAGCATAAGCGCTGCGGGCTCCCGAGGCACAGTACACGACGATATCCCGATCAAAAGGACCCAGGTCGCTGATGCGGTCACCCAGCTCGTCCAAGGGCAGATTGACGGCACCCGGATACGCGCCGCCGGCGAATTCTTCGGGTGTTCGAACATCAATCACCACAGGACCGGTTCCGGCCAGCGGGTTGGCATTCAGCTCCGGTTCGTTCTCGCCGGCGTTCTCGTCGACATCGGCGGCGTCCCGCTCAAGAGTTTTGAAATCCAGCTCACCCAGGCCCACGCTGAGATTCTTGAAGCCGACTGATCTCTCATGGCGTTCGATACTGGTATAGCCGCCGGACGCGTTCACCACATCGGTAAACCCGGCCTGAACCAGCCGCCGCAGGGCCTGATGGCCTTTCTTGCCGTTCTCACCCACCACCAGGAGGGGCTTCGACGCATCAAGCTCGGAGAGCCGGGATTCAAGATATCCCAGGGGTATATGGAGGGATTCCTCGATGTGCGCCCTATCCCGGGCGAAGGTGTCCCGGATATCCACAATCTGAGGCTTTTTTTCACCCGCCCAGGCATCCAGCTCACCGGCGGTGAGAGAAGGACTGAATCCGCTGAGGCGGTTCTCGGCGGTGAAGGCCGCCATATTCACCGGATCGTTGGCGGTTCCCAGGGGCGGCGCATAGGCCAGATCCAGCTCGGCGATATCGCCAAGGGTCATCTTGGCCGCCACAGCGGTGGCCAGGACGTCCAGTCGACGATCGGCGCCGGCATACCCGGCGGTCTGACCGCCGATGATGACACCGGTATCCCGATTGTAGATAAGCATCACCGTCACTTCCTTGGAACCCGGGTAGTAGGAGGTGTGATGTTCCTTGTGAATGGTGACCGCATCGGCGGGTATTCCGGCTTCGCGAGCCTTGGAGAGGCTCAATCCCGTGGATCCGGCCACGGCTTCGAACACCCGGACAATCGAGGTTCCCATGGATCCCGAATACGATCGCTTGACCCCCAGGGCATTACCCGCCGCCAGGCGTCCCTGTCTATTGGCCGGACCGGCCAGCGGAATCCGCACCTTCCTGCCGAAGACAAGATGCTCGATTTCCACCATATCGCCCGCGGCGAATATGAACGGATCACTGGTACGCAGATATTCGTCCACCAGCAGACCGCCGGCCTCGCCGATGGCCAGACCGGTCTCTTCGGCCAGCTTGAGGGTGGGTTTAACTCCCACGGACATGAGCACCATATCGGCGGAAACCTCCCGACCGTCATCAAGCTTCACCGTCGAAGCGTGAATCTCGGACACCGATCGTCCCGTGAGTACATCCACGCCGTAGGAGGCGAGTTCTTCTGTGAGGAATCCGGCAATTTCAGCCTCGAGATTGGGCATCACCTGGGGAAGGCGTTCCACAACCGTCACGTCCAGGCCGCGTTTCTTGAGCGCCTCAGCCATTTCCAGGCCGATGAAGCCCCCGCCGACCACAACGGCGGTTCTCGGAGCGGCCTGTTCGATGTACTTGTGAATGGTATCCATATCGGCCAGGGTCCACAGTGAGAAAACATGTTTCTGGTCCACTCCCGGAAGAGGCGGAACGATGGGTTTGCCGCCCTGGGCCAGAATAAGGGAATCGTAGTCCATTTTCATGGTCCGGCCGGACTTCTTGTCCCTGGCGGTGATTCTCTTGGCCTCTTTATCGATGGCTACAACTTCGGTTTCGGTCCGAACCGTCACGTTGTATTGGTCTTTGAAGCTCTCCGGGCTCTGGAGAATGAGTTTGGAACGGCTGGTGATGTCCCCGCCTATGTAGTACGGCAGGCCGCAGTTGGCAAAAGAAACGTCGGGACCGGCTTCCAGAACGGTGATTTCGGCATCTCCCGAAAGGCGCCGAGCCCTGGCGGCGGCGGTCGCTCCTGCGGCGACTCCGCCGACAATTACCATCTTATGCATTTCGAACTCCTGTTATCAATATCTATATATCAATATTAATATATACAAGAGTTTTGGTCAAGCGGTATGTTCCGGTTCCGGTTCGAAGGTGTTCATGGCGAAATTCACCAGCGTCATCATCAGGAGGAACTGAAGGAAGCTGTAGATGAGCCAGAAGACGAGGCTCCCCACACCGAAGATGGCGCCGCTGCTCATCAACAGTGTAAAAAGAAAGAGGAGAAGCAGAGCGGGCAGGATGATGACGAAAAGAAAGAGCATCGAGACCACAGGACGGCGGCGGATATAGAACGCCCGACTGAGTTGACAAGATTCACGTCCCGATAGATTCAAGCTCAAATGGATAAACGGGCCCAATCCGAACTTATACAGACCGCTGAGGAAAAGAAATGTGGAGATGAAAAACGTCACGGTGGGCACCGCGGATGACGCGGCAAAATACCCGATCAATCCACCGGCGATACTGACCGCCAGAGGACGGGCCAATATCAGGAAAGCCGCGTACAGAACAGCCTTGAGAAATCCGTAATACCGTGTCCAGCCCAATCCCATGGCATCGATATATTTCGGAAAGGTTTTCTCCCGAAAACGGCTGATGGTACCGGCCAGAACCGCGCCCATGTAGATGTTCACCAGAGCCATCACCATCCACAATGCCAGGTTCCAGAACGAAAGCTTGAGAAACGGCATCATCAGCTCGGGCGGCAGACGATCAGGAGTCGTCCCGGACGTCAGGAGCTGCTCGGATTGTTCCAGGAACGCATTGAAAGCCGCGGAGACGGGTTTTGAGAATACCAAACCCAGAAAAATATATGGCGCCAGCGCCAGGGACAGCCAAATCAGCGCGTAGACGGCTGGTTTGGCCCGTATCTGCAGCCAGGAGTCTCCGAATGCCCTGGAGGTGGGTTCGAAGATGCGAGAACTCGGTGTCTGTGAATCCATGGAAACAGGCTAACACGGCAGGAGGGATGCTGACGACCCCGCCCGGCTGACACGATCCTTATGCCGATCGGCGATTTCATCCGTCGTAAACCGCACTATAAATCCAAAGGCCTGTCGTATCCGTTTTTTCTCATGATGGTTTGACCCTTTTCCAGGTCTTCCACTTTGAATACGACATCGGCCTTCCCGCCATCTCCGGCCAGGATTGAATAAAGGTATTCGATATTCACGTTGTTCTGTTCAAAGAGTTCCATCACCTCGGCCAGGGCGCCGGGTCTGTCGTCCATGGCCACGGCCAACACTTCGGTTTCCTTCGCTGTGAATCCGGCTTCCAACAGGACGTCCCGGGCGTAGTCGGGATCCTTCACGATGAGTCGAAGGATACCGAAATCCGCCGTATCGGCGATGGTGACCGCCCTGAGACTGACATTCTTCAAGGCCAGCAGTCGGGTGATTTCCGCCAGGCGGCCGTTCTTGTTTTCCATAAATACGGATATCTGTGTGGTTTTCACGTTGGTGTCTCCTTACAGGGTCCTCTTGTCGATCACCCGCTTCGCCTTGCCCATACTCCGCTCGATGGATTTGGGTTCAACGAGTTTGATATGAAGGTTTAAACCGAGTTTGTTTTTCATGGCTTCGGCAATCTTCCGACTGATTCGTTCAAGTTCTTTGGTTTCATCCGAGAAGAATTGGGGTTCCACTTCCACGCGCAGCTCGACGTCATCCAGATAAGTCTCAACACGATCGATAACAATCTGATAATGGGGCTGGGTTTCTTCGATATCCATCAATATGTGTTCGATCTGGGAGGGAAAGACATTCACCCCCCGGATAATCATCATGTCGTCGGTACGTCCCAGCAGCCGATGCATCTTCACCAGATTCCGACCGCATGCGCATTCGCCCCGCTCAAGCCAGGTGATGTCCCGTGTGCGATATCGAAGAATCGGCGTCCCTGTCTTGGTGAGTGTGGTGAAGACCAATTCCCCTTTTTCGCCTTCGGGAAGCACCTTGCCGGTCTCGGGATCGATGATTTCCGGATAAAAATGATCCTCGTTGACGTGCAGTCCGTTCTGTTCGCCGCACTCACAGGAAACTCCCGGACCGATAATTTCCGTCAAACCGTAAATGTCGTAGGCTTTCAGGTGCATCTTTTCTTCGATTTCCCTCCGCATATTTTCGCTCCAGGGTTCGGCCCCGAAGATGCCGGATTTTATGCTCAGGGATTCCATGTCGATGCCCATATCCTTGGCCACCTCGGCCATGTAGAGAGAATAGCTTGGTGTGCATGTCAGGATGGTGGAGCCGAAGTCCCGCATGAGCTGCAGCTGTCTCTCGGTATTCCCGCCCCCGATGGGAATGGTGTTGCAGCCGATGGCATGGGCGCCGTAGTGGACACCCAAACCCCCGGTGAACATTCCATAACCGTACCCGTTCTGAACGACATCGCCTTTTTCGGCTCCGGCCATCATCAGGCACCGGGCCATCACCTCGGACCAGACATCCATGTCGTTCCTTGTGTAGGCATCCACCACAGGAGTGCCCGTGGTTCCCGAGGAGGTGTGAATCTCGACGATATCGTCATGGTCGGCGGCCAGAAGCCCGTAGGGGTATGTGTCGCGAAGATCGTCCTTGGTGGTAAAGGGAATTTTAGATATGTCTTCCAAAGTGACGATATCCGTCGGTTTCACTCCGGCCTCGTCAAATCGAGTCTTGTAGAATTCGACCCTATTATACAGGCGGGCCGCCAGGTCTTTGAGTTCGGCCAGCTGCCGATCCCGCCTTTTGGCGGGTGATTCCGATTCTCTTACGGCATTCCAGATCAATAGAGGTTCCCCCTTTCGTCCACAACCCGGATGGCCTTGCCCTCTTGAACAGGAAGCTGTCCCGGCTCATGGAATTCCACAACTGGTTTAATCGATATACTGGCCTTCAGGGCCTCGGTCAAGCGCCCGCGAAGAGCGTAGAGATCGCGGGTATCATCCGAGAGGATGTCGGGACCCACCTCCAGCTCGACGGTCAGGACATCCAGAGTCCCGTTTTTCTTGACGACGATGCGATAGTTGTTCCCGGCCTCCGGCACCTTCATCACCACGTCTTCGATCTGGGAGGGAAAGACATTTACTCCATTAATGATAAGCATGTCGTCGGTTCGCCCCATCATCCGATCCACCCGGACGGCGGTTCGTCCGCAGGGACAGGAACCCGGCATGATTCGGGTCAGATCTTTTGTCCGATATCGCAGAATCGGGGACGCATGACGAATCAGATTGGTGAGAACAAGTTCTCCCACTTCTCCGTCTGCCACCGGTTCGAGGGTGTCCTTATCGACGATTTCAATGCGATAGGCATCCTCCCAGAGATGCATACCGTTTTTCTCCGTGCATTCGAAGGCGACGCTTGGTCCGTTCATTTCAGAAAGACCGTAGGAATTGTAGGCGTCGATACCGAAGAGCTTTTCAATCTTACGTCGCAGATCTTCCGAGTGCGGCTCCGCGCCGATAAGGGCCTTGCGAAGTTTCAAATCCCGCTTTTTCACGCCCGCCTCGTCCATTTGCGACCAGAGGTGGAGCATGTAGCTCGGCGTCGCGTGCACCACGGTGGTGCCGAAATCCTTCATAAGCTGAAGCTGCCGCCGGGTATTGCCTCCCGACGAGGGGATGACGAACATCTCGGCCTCTTCAGCGCCGTAATGAAGCCCCAGACCGCCGGTGAAAAGACCGTAGGTCATCATATTCTGGAAGACGTCGGATCGCCGGCAGCCGCAGGCCCGCAGGGAACGGAAGGTGAGTCCGGTCCATCGGGATAAATCTTCTTTGTCATAGTAAATGACCGTGGGTTTGCCGGTGGTGCCGCTGGAGGCGTGCATCCGCACGACTTCATCTTTGTCCACCGCCAGCAGTCCGTAGGGATAAGTGTCCCTCAGATCGTCCTTGGTGGTGAACGGAACCTTCCGGAGGTCTTCCATACACTCCAAATCCTCGGGATGCCGAATACCGACGTTGCCCAGACGCTCCTTGTAGAAGGGTGTGGCCAAGGCAACGGCTATCACTTTTTTCAACCTGAGGAGCTGCACCGCCTCCAGAGCGCGGCGATCGAGATATTCGATGTCCTCCGGCGAATAGACTCTCATGCGGCGCGCCCCGATCGGAAAGCTTTGAGGTTTGATGCCACAACCGCTTCACCCTTCCTGGCGAAGAGGCTCGCAATGGCGTCTTTAAGAGTTTCCTGGGGGAAGGGCAGAGAGTTTGACGCGGCGCCCACCATCACCATGTTGACGGCCCGGGGATTTCCGGCCTCCTTGGCCAGGGCCGCGGCATCGATGAGCCGGGCGCCGGATATGGACTCGACACGGGAATGGATTTGGTTGACGTCTGGGTAGTTGGGGATATTTTCGAATGGTTTTGATGCGGCCACGCAGGCGCCGTCGGGTTTGAGATATTCGGTGTAGCGCAGCAATTCCAGGGGCTCCATGGAAAGAATTAAATCGGCGCCGCCTTTGGGTACCAGATCGCCGGGTATTGTCTCATCGGATATACGCAGATGACTCATCACGGCGCCGCCCCGCTGGGCCATGCCGTGAACTTCGGATTGACGGACTTTTAATCCGCCGGCGGCGGCGGCGGCGGCAATGGCGGCGGCGTCCACCGCAAAGGTGTACGCGCCCAGCGGGGGC